>NZ_JAHQVB010000056.1 GCF_019052655.1 Holdemanella porci | reverse complement strand
GGATGGCTTTATTATATATTCGTCAGCAGTTTATTTGTACCACCTTTAAATTTGATGCTTACAAACATTAAGTGGAGGTTTTATTAATATTGAATAATTCAACAAAATACAGTTGGGATTATGTGATCAAAAAGCATACTATTCATTAACAAATGATGCTATTTTGCTATATTGATAAATGTGTGATAAAATCTATAAACGTATAATATATGTTTAACGCATTATTTGGTTTGAGAGGATCGTTTAATTGTTAAAAATTAATATATGAATTTTCATTTGAGATAATTTGAAATAGTAATAACAATTAATTAACATTGTACTTGAATTTTATATTTTAGACTATTTTTATAAACATATTAATAATTTTAATTGGTTCTAAAGTAGATGGAATAGAATATATTAATAGCAGTTTGAATTAGTTTTGCGTATATGTTGTTTATGGATTGATTAATGACATTTAATTAATTACCTTTCAAATCTGTTTGTGATAAATGTTAGACATGATATGCTTTGATTAATAGCAATTTATAACATTAATAGGATAAAATGTTAAATAAGTGCTTGATTAATTAGTGTCGGTATGAGGTAAAAGGAAAGGGACGTATATGCAACACGTATTTTTAGTTGGCGCAAAATCTTTAGGTGCATACGGTGGGTATGAAACATTTGTTTATAAATTAACCGAGCATCATCAAGATAATAAAAATATTAAATACCATATAGCTTGTAAGGCAAATGGAGATGGTTTTATGGATGAAACAAAATTAGATGGGGCCAAAATATTAAGTGATTCTGAATTTGAATTTCATAATGCACATTGTTTCAAAATAACTGTTCCAGAAATTGGTGCTGCACAAGCTATTTATTATGATATAAAATCATTAGATTATTGTTGTGAATATATAAAAAACTATAATATAAAAAATCCTATTGTATATATAATGGCTTGTCGCATTGGTCCGTTTATGAAAAGATATTATAAAAAAATACATAAAATGGGAGGTCAAGTCTATTTAAATCCAGATGGACATGAATGGATGAGGGCGAAATGGAGCGTGCCTGTACGTAAATATTGGAAAGAATCTGAGAAAATGATGGTTAAATGGAGTGATTTAGCTATTTGTGATTCTATAAATATTGAGAAATACATTCATGAACAATATGATGGCAGGGGTATCAATCATAGAAGTCCTAAAACAACATATATTGCTTATGGTGCAGATTTAACGCCAAGTATTTTATCAGATACTGATGCCAAATTGGTTGATTGGTACGAGGAAAAAGGGTTAACTAAAAAGAATTATTATTTGGTTGTAGGTAGATTTGTTCCTGAAAACTCGTTTGAAATTATGATTCGTGAATTTTTGAAATCAAACTCTAAAAGAGATTTTGCGATTATCACAAATGTGAATGACAAGTTTTTAAATGAATTAGAAAGTCGTTTACATTTTTCTAAGGATGAACGAATTAAATTTGTTGGTACTGTATATGATCAAGAATTGTTGAAGAAAATTCGTGAGAATGCTTATGCATATTTCCATGGGCATACCGTTGGAGGAACAAACCCGAGCTTAATTGAGGCACTAGGTAGTACAGATTTAAATTTATTGGTTAATGTTGGTTTTAATAAAGAAGTAGCTATTGATTCAGCGTTATATTGGGAGAGAGAAGAGGGAAAGTTAGCGCAATTGATTAATCAAGTTGACAATAAACCTGAGGAAGAAATTAAAAATTTGGGTCTTAAAGCTAAGGAACGTGTACAGATGGCGTATACATGGAAAAAAATATGTGAACAATATGAAGAAGTTTTTACTAAGGGGAATAAGTGATGAGGATTTTACATTATTCTTTAGGATTTCCTCCTTATCGTTCAGGCGGACTAACTAAGTTTTGTTTAGATTTAATGATTGAACAACAAATTTTAGGGTATGACGTAGCTTTATTATGGCCTGGTCAGATGAGAATCGTTGATAAAAAAATAAATATAAAGGATAGAGGTGTATATATTTTATCTACTCAAAAGATTCAAAGTTTTGAATTAATTAATCCTTTACCTGTCTCTTATGATGAGGGTATTAATGACTTTAATAGATTTACTTTAAAAGGAAATAAAGAATTATATATTAATTTTTTGAAATCATATTGTCCTGAGATAATACATCTTCATACATTAATGGGTATACATAAAGAATTTTTTGAAGCTGCAAAAGAATGTGGAATAAAATTGGTTTTCACAGCGCATGATTTTTTTCCTATATGTCCAAAAGTTACAATGTTTAGACACGATAGTGTATGTAAAAAAGTGGATAGTTGTGTTGATTGTCCTCTATGTAATTCTACGGCATTAAATCTAAATAAAATCCATTTGTTACAAAGCAGACAATATAGAATACTTAAAGATTCATATTTGATAAAAAAACTACGAAAATCACATAGGGACAATTATTTAAGTGAGGAAACTGCGGATAATTCAAATAAAGTAATTGGTAATCCTTTTGATTATAAAAAATTAAGAAAATATTATTCAGATATTTTGCAAATGATGGATACTATTCATTATAATAGTTCTATTACAAAAATGGTATATGAGAAATTTTTTACATTACCATCAAATACTATTATTCCAGTAACTCACTGTGATATTAATGATAATCGAGTTATCAAGAATTTCAATCATAAAATTTTAAGAATACGTTATCTTGGTCCTGCTAGTAAAGCTAAAGGATATTATTTGTTAAAAGATTCTTTAGATATGTTGTGGAAAAAACGTAAAGATTTTATTTTAGATATACATTTTCAACCAACAGAAAAATCAGAATATATGAAAATTCATGATAGATATAATTATAACGAATTGAAGGATATTTTTAATATGACTGATATTCTAGTTGTACCTAGTATTTGGTATGAGACATTTGGTTTTACTGCGGCAGAAGCATTAAGTTATGGTGTACCAGTTATAGTTAGTGAAAATGTAGGTGCAAAGGATGTACTGGATAATCAATTTGGAATAATTATCAATGATTTTAATGAGTCGAATCTAAAAAAGTGTATAGATAGTTTAACAATGCAAGATTTGGCAGATATGAACAAGAATATATGTAGAAGTTATGAACCATATACAATAGTTCAAATGACTAAAGACATAGTAAATAAGTGTTATTTGCCAAGAGGAGATTAATATGAATGTAAAGCAAAAGTTATTAAAAATTGCAGGAAAAGATAATTTTGAATTAGATGAAAATATTAATTTTACATATATATTGAGGCTTTGCTATAAATATGGGTGTATGCTAATTAGAGGAAAGCTTATTTCTTTATTTAAAACAAATATTTCATCAAATATATTTGTAGGTAAAAAAGTAAAAATTTTAGATAAAAGTAAGGTTTTTATTGGAAATAAGTGTAAATTACATGATGGAGTTTATATTGATGCATTATCTAAAAATGGTGTGAGTATTGGAGACAATGTTGTTCTAGGACGAAATACTCGAATAGAATGTACAGGAGGTTTAGGACGCATTGGCAAAGGTGTCAAGATTGGAAATCGAACTACCTTTGCCAATGATTGTTTTTTTGGGGCTGCTGGTGGAATAGAAGTTGGTGATGATGTTGTTGCTGGACAATTTATTCGCTTTCATTCAGAAAATCATGAATATTCAAATATGAATTTACTTATAAAGGATCAAGGCGTAATTCATAAAGGAATAGTTATTGGAAATAATTGTTGGATAGGTGCAGGTGCAGTTTTTTTAGATGGTGCAAAACTTGGGGATGGATGTGTAGTAGCTGCAAATGCAGTAGTAACAAAAGAGTTTCCAGATAATTCTGTAATAGGTGGAGTTCCGGCTAAAGTGTTGAAATTTAGAAATGAGGTATAAGATAGTATGCAAGAATTAATTACAATTATTGTACCTTGTTATAATAACGAGTCTTCAATTCAAAATTGTATTAGCTCAATTCAAAAGCAATCGTACAATAATATTGAAATAATTATTGTTAATGATGGTTCTATAGATAAAACATCACAAATACTAAAAGAACTAAGTATGCATGATAGAAGAATCAAAGTTTTCTATAATTCCAATAATGGTGTTTCCTATTCTAGAAATTTTGGGATTATGCAAGCAAATGGAAATTACGTTATGTTTGTGGATGGTGACGATTACATTGAGTCTGATATGGTAAAATCGATGTATAATTCTATGAATGAATATCAGGCAGATTTAGTTGTTTGTAAGTATTTAACGAGTGATGATAAAGTTGACAATAATGGTTTAAAAGGTGAGTATTTTGGAAAAAATGATTACTTAAATGAAATATTAATTCCTACTAAAGGAATTGCGGCATTTGTATGGAATAGATTATATAGGTTGGATATTATTAAAAATAATGCAATTAAATTTGATGAAAATATTTATGCATGCGAAGATACATTATTTAATTATAAATATTTACAATGCATAGATAGAATTGTTAATTGCAATAAATATCTGTACCATTACGTTATCAATGATTCAAGTGCGATGTTTAGTAAACGATTTAATGACAAAAAGTTAACTGGATATTTTGCTTTTAATTATATTATAAATAATGTAGAAGAAAAAAATATAATCAATGTTAAAATAGCAGCTGCGTGGTATTTTGAAATTTTATTATTTCAAGCAAAAAAATATAATTATGAGTTTTCAGTAGAGGAAAAAATAAGAATTAAAGAAATGCTAAATGTTAGTAGTATTAAATTTTTAAATGCTTGCATTCCATTTAAATACAAACTATTTTTTCCATTTATAAAGTTAGGGAGATTTGTTTAATGAATGTAATAGTCCTTCTATGTTATAACGACGATAAAGTGTCGGTTAATTATATTAAAGGCATTATTAATTATGATGTTATTGATGTAATTCTAGTTATTGATAATGGATCGTCAAAAGATAAGGTTCATAATCTTGAAAATGAATTAAATAAAATTAATTCAAAAAAGATATTATTCATAAAAAACGAAAATAATCTTGGTTATGCTAAGGGTAATAATACAGGTATTGATTATGCGTTAAAGAATCTGCATCCAAATAATATTATTGTGTCTAATACAGATGTTGAATATAGTGAAGAAACAATGAAATATGCCATTGACTACTTAAATAAACATGATAATTGCGACATGGTTTCTCCCAAAATGGTTTTGCCTAATGGGAATGATGGTTTGATTGCATGGAAATTGCCAAAATATTGGATGACATTATGGAATGCTTGCTTCCTGTTGAAAAAGTTTTATAATCCACAAAAATATAAAGAATTTCCAAATGATGTTTGTAAAGTTGATGTTTTACCCGGATCATTATTGATTGCAAAAGCCGATGCATGGAAAACTGTAGGCGGGTTTGATGAAGATACATTTTTATATGGGGAGGAATCTCTGTTAGCCTATAAGTTAAGAGAAAATGGAAAAAATACATTTGTTTTAACTAATGTAAGTTATGTTCATAATCATTCTACTATTATAAATGAAAATGTAAAATCGATTAATTCTAAAATGAAGTTGTTGCTTGATGCGAATTTAATATATAATAAAAAATGTTTAAATACTGGAGTAATAAGGAATTTTTTATATTATTTCGTCTTTTATTTAAATTTGATTTTAATGTCATTGGTTTATTCAATTAAAAAAATAAGGAGGCATAAAAATTGAACATATTTAATAATGTGAATATATATATTACTATATTGATTTTAGCAATAACCTATATACCTAGTACTCTAAATATAGTGTTATTAGGTGCACTTTTTGCTTTATTATTTTATAAAAATCGAAAGAAATTTGTATTAAATATGCCAGGAGAAAATCTATGTGTCCTTCTTTTTATTATAGGAATAACAATAGGTTTCTTTGGCATATTTACAAAAAGTACAAGTTTATATGAACTTATAAAACATATTTATTTATTCTTGTTTCCATTTTTATATTGGCATATTGGCAATTATCTTGTAAAGACAAGTCTGATAACAAAAAAATCATTTTTGAACACACTGGTGTTTAATGCCGTTCTAATCAGTTCAATTGATATTATTATGGCTGTTTTTAAAATCTGTACCAATAATGCATATTCAATTAATCAATTTAGAGAGCTTATCGGAACAGGAAATATATTATCGTTAATTGGTATTTATATTTTATTTGTTTATAAAAACAATTTATATTTTACTCGTAAGCAAAATGCAATTGTTGTATCAATATGCTTGCTTTCTAGTATTATACATTTTTCAAGAATGACTATATTATACGCTATTATATTTTTGTTATTTTCAAATTTTAATCCTTTCAGTAAAAAAGGAAAAAGATGTATATTAATTGGTGTGTGTCTAATGTTATTATTAACATTAATATTCCCTAATATTATGGGCTCATATATATCAAAAATATTTTCCACTTTAAAGGAGATTAATTTCAATAAAAGCGATTGGAATGAAACTACCATTGTGTTAAATTGGCGTGGTTATGAAGTCTATTGTGCTCTTGATCAATTTAAAGGCTTTTCAATCTTCAAGAAAATATTTGGTAATGGTTTCGGAACAATGATAGACGCAAAGGGGTATGCATATCTTGTATCGCAAAAAGATTACTTAAGTTTTTTGCATAATGGATATTTCACTCAATTATTAATATGGGGTGTTTTTGGCTGGGTGATATTTGCGTTATGGATGTATAGATTTTTTAAAACAAGTATTAGTATTTCATCAAAAAATGATAGGAATTTTTCAATGATTTTAATTCTAATTATAATTGTTGCTAACTTCTTTGTTATGGGACCTTTCTTTAGCCAGACGATTGCAAGTTTATTTTTATATATAAGTGTATTATTTAGTCTTAATAAAAAAAGGCATATTAGGAGGAAAGATTCATGTGTGAACACAAATTGAGTGTTTATGTTGCTACATACAATCATGAAAATTATATAGAGCAAGCGTTAGATAGTATATTTATGCAAAAAACGCAATATAATTTCGAAGTTTTAGTTGGTGAAGATTGTAGTACAGATAATACTAGAAATATTTTAAAACAATATGAACAAAAGCATCCTGAGTATATAGCATCGGGACAATTAAAAATCTTTTATAGATTGCATAATATGAATAAAGAAATTCCTTCTAATGCTGATGACTTGAAACAGAGATGTATGGGAAAATACATAATAGCTCTTGAAGGTGATGATTATTGGACGGATTGTAACAAGATAGAACGTCAAATTAAGTTTTTGGAAAATCATCCAGAATACATAGCTGTTTCACATAATTGTACGGTTGTTGATGAAAATAGTTGTGAAAGAAATGAAGAATATCCCGAATGCAAAGATAGTGAGTATACATTCCAACATTATTTTAGTGAAATATTACCTGGACAATTAACAACGTTAATGTATAAAAATATTTATTTGGATAAACGAATTAATAAAAGTTTATTAGATAAAGGATTATCTCCAGGAGATAAGTTAATTGTTTTAGTATTGTTATGTAATGGTAAAATTCATTGTATTCAAGAATCCATGTCAGCTTATAGACATATCACAACTCATGGTGATAGTTTCAGTGCCAATTACAAATATAATTTTAAAAAGGAAGAAGAATGGTATAGGGCTATAATGGATTATTTAAATTGCTATAATTCTACTTTAAAAAAGTATGGCGAAATGTATTATTTTAGAGCAGTTACTCGTGGCATTAAAAGTAAACAATGTACTTTTAATACTGGAATAAAGTATATAAAAGATATTCATTATAAATTATTTTGTGTAAATAAGTGGATTTCTTATAAAGTTCGTAAGGATATATTACATAAAAAGACTTGGATATAAATACAGGAGGTGCTTGGATGCAAAATAAAGTTATTGGAAATTTTATATGGCGCTTTGCTGAGCGAAGCGGTGCACAAATAGTTACCTTTATTGTATCGGTTGTACTTGCTAGAATCCTATCTCCAAATGATTATGGGAAAATTGCATTGATTACAGTATTTACAACAATAATGCAAGTTTTTGTAGATAGTGGTTTAGGAACAGCCCTTATTCAAAAAAAAGATGCTGATGATTTAGATTTTTCGTCCGTATTTTATTTTAATTTTGTGGTGTGTATAATACTATATGTTTTAATGTTCTTTGCAGCACCATATATTTCGGTTTTTTACAATGATACATCATTTACACCAATAATAAGAGTAATTTCTTTGACTATTGTTATTTCTGGTGTTAAAGGGATTCAACAATCTTATGTATCAAGAAATATGTTGTTTAAAAAGTTCTTTTTTTCTACATTGGGAGGAACAATTTTTTCAGCCTTTTTTGGGATAGGTTTAGCTTATGCTGGATTTGGTGTTTGGGCTATTGTGGCTCAACAATTATCAAACACATTAATCGATACTTTAATACTTTGGTTAACGGTGGATTGGAGACCAAAAAAAATATTTTCATGGGATAGACTAAAGACTTTGTTGTCTTTTGGATGGAAGATGTTGGTTTCTTCTTTATTAGAAACTGTATATAATAATTTAAGAAGTTTAATTATTGGAAAATATTATTCATCTACGGATTTAGCTTATTATAATCAAGGTGATAAATTACCTAGTGTATTCGCGAATAACATTAATACTTCTATTGATAGTGTATTACTGCCAACGATGTCTAATGAACAAGATGACAAAGAAAGAGTTAAATCTATGACGAGACGATCTATTAAAATTAGTACATATATAATGGCGCCAATTATGCTTGGATTAGCATTTTGTGCAGATTCACTAGTTAGTTTGATACTAACTGATAAATGGTTACCATGCGTACCGTATTTACGTATATTTTGTATCACTTATATGTTTTATCCTATACATACAGCCAATTTAAACGCTATTAAAGCTATGGGGTGTAGTGACATGTTTTTAAAATTGGAACTAGCAAAAAAAGTATTTGGTATTGGACTATTATTTTGCACAATGCAATATGGTGTTATGATAATGGCTTATAGTTTATTATTTGCTAGCGTAGTAAATCAAATAATTAACTCTTGGCCAAATCGTAAATTGTTAAATTATACATATTTCGAACAAATTAGAGATATTTTACCTAGTGTAGTACTTGCTGTTTCAATGGGAATTGCTGTATTTTTTATTGGAAAGATTTCTTTGCCGATGACCATTTTATTGGTAATTCAAATTTTACTTGGAATCATTATTTATACTGTAGGTTCTGCAATATTGAAATTAGATGAATATGTGTATATAAAGAATGTTTTAATGGGATTTATTAAAAAATAAGAAAAGGGGAGATTGTGGAATATGGAAACAATATTAATAACATCAACGGGTTCTGTTGCAACGGACATTACAATTAAAAGTATGAAAAGAATGGGTTATAGAATTATTGGATGTAATATATATGCTAAAGAGTGGGTTGTTGAGTCTTGCGAAATGGATGGATTTTATCAAATTCCACCAGTAACTAAGGACCTAGAATATTTGGAAGCAATAAAGAGAATTTGTATTACAGAAAATATAAATTATGTTTTCCCAATGATCGATTATGAAATTGATTTTCTAAGTAAAAACAGAGAATGGTTTAAAGAACATAATGTTATATTATGTATTTCTCCTAAAGAATCCTTAGATATCATTAGAAATAAAAAAGTATTACAGGATTTTGTTAAGGAAAATTGTCCATTAACAAATACAATACCAACTAAATTATTAAAGGATATTGAAATATTAGAATGGGATTTTCCGGTCGTTTGTAAACCGTATAGTGGTAGAAGTAGTCAAGGCTTAAAATATATTTATAATCAACAAGAATGGGATGATTTTGTTAAGAATGTTGATAAGAATTCTTATATTGTAGAGCCTTTTATAGACGGACCTATTGTAGTTGTAGAAGTTGTTAGACAACCTAAACCGAATAAAGTTGTAGCAGTAACTCGAAGAGAAATAATCTCCACACCTCATGGATGTTCAATAACAGTTGTTGTATATCAAGATAAAGAGTTAGAACGGGCAACAAAGATTTTGGCTGAAAAATTAAATGTTATTGGAGATGTAAATTTTGAATATATATTAGCTCCAAATGGTAAATACTATCTAGTTGAATGTAATCCTAGATTTTCTGCGGGATGTGAATTTGCATGTATGGCTGGATATGATTGCGTAGAAAATCATATTAAATGTTTCAAAGGTAAAATGATTGAAGATTTTCATTTTAAACATAATATGATTATTTCTAGGAAATATGAAGAATACATTACAGCAGTCGATTGTGATGTTCCTTATTTCAATACAATAAAGTAAAATTTAAAATATTAAAAAGAATACGGAGGCTTTTAAAATGAAAGATAACAATATTTTAGTTACAAGATCATCAATGCCTAGTTTAGAGGAATATGTTGAAGAAATTAAAGATATGTGGGATACGCATTGGTTGACTAATATGGGTCCTAAACATAAAAAATTTCAGGAAGAATTAGTTGAATATTTAGATGTTGCAAACATTGATTTAATGACAAATGGACATATGGCTTTAGAGTTGTCATTACAAGCATTAAATTTAAAAGGTGAAGTCATTACAACTCCATTTACTTTTGCGTCTACTACACATGCGATTGTTCGTAATGGATTAGAACCTGTATTCTGTGATATTGATCCTGTTGATTTCACAATGGATGTCACAAAATTGGAATCTTTGATTACAGATCGTACTTGTGCCATTATGCCAGTCCATGTATATGGAAATGTTTGTAACATTGAAGAGATTGATCGTATTGCTAAAAAATATGGTTTAAAAGTGATTTATGATGCAGCTCATACTTTTGGTGAAACATACAAAGGTAGAGGCATTGGATCTTATGGCGATGTTTCTTGTTTTAGTTTCCATGCGACAAAAGTATTCAACTCTATTGAAGGTGGAGCCGTTTGTTTTGGAAATGAATTAAAGGATTTTGGATTGGATTTATATCGTTTGAAAAATTTTGGTATTCGTGGACCTGAAACAGTGGATGCAGTAGGTGCAAATGCGAAAATGAACGAATTCTGTGCGGCAATGGGTATTTGCAATTTAAGACATGTAAATGAAGAAATAGAGAAACGCAGGAATGTTGTTGAAAGATATCGTAGCCATTTAGAAGGTATTGCAGGAATACAATTAAGTCCAATTCAAAAAGATGTAAAATCAAACTATGCATATTTCCCAGTTGTATTTGATGAAAAAGAGTTTGGTTCAACAAGAAACGAAGTGTTTGATAAATTAGCACAAAATGGCATTGGTGCTAGAAAATATTTCTATCCATTAACAAATAGTTTTGATTGTTTCCATGGTAAATATGATCTAGATCAAACACCAGTGGCTAGATATATTAGTAATAGAGTATTAACGTTACCTTTATATGCAGATTTAGCATTGGAAGATGTTGATAGAATTTGCGCTATAATATTAAGTTGCAATAATTTTAGATAATTTGCAGTTTTGAATGTTATCATTTGAACTTTTAAATAATTCTTTTGCCATTATTAGGAAGTTTTATATTTTAACAAGTATTACATGATATAGTGGATGTAGAGGTTCACCTATACCAGGAATATATTATATGATACGGTTATTAGGTGTTGTATTGGTGTTATTTATGGCATGTTTTCTAATGGATATACATGCCAGGAGGTTGATTTATCTTTTGAATATACAGGTCAAAAGATAGAAATTGAAAATGTAGAGATGTATTTTACTCAATCATGGAAGCTGTTAGATGAAGCTCCAACAGATGGTGGTACATATATTGCGTTGTTGAGTGATAGAGAAAATATTTTCTTTGAAATCAATCCTAAGAAAGTACAAGTAAAAGTTACTTACAATAAGGATTGGAGAGAAAGTGATACAGAAGAAGAGAAGTATTTGTGTGATTATGTTGGCGATTATGAGTTTAAGTTGAGGATTGATACAGATGGTAATATTAACTCATTGGACAATTATCAAGGAAATTATGATTTCCAGTTTGAGCCAAAGAATGTTAAGGACATTGAAGTTGCAAAGACTAGAATAACGCATTCAGATGTTGAATATGTTTATTCTGAGGATGGTATTAGTATTTATAGTGATATAGATCTAGTAGAACCAATTCTATTATAGGATGTTGGTGAATATACAGTAGCGTTTAATTTCGATGAACGATATTATGAATCAGTTCCATTTACAGTTACAATTCTTCCTAAAACTATTGAATTAAAACTAAATAAACAATTTAAATACTTTGGTGAACAAGATCCAATCTTAGAAAATGATGATTATATTTTAACAAGAGAACCAGGGGAAGATATTGGTGATTATAAAATTACTGTTCAAAGTAAGTCAAAGAATTATAAGTATGAAATCATTGAGAATAATGTATTTACTATCTTAGAAAACAAGTCACAACAAATAAAACCAGAGGTAACTAATCAACCAAGCAAGGATGAAAAAAGGAACCATTACAATCAGTTAATGCTTCGAATAAATATAAAAACAAATATGCAAGTGCTACAGATATGGAATCAAATAAAGATATAGAAACCAAAGTAGATAAAAACAAAAGTTGTAACAGGTGTATTTAATCTTACGCCAATGTATTTGTCTTTTATGACTATAAGTTTAGTTGTAGCTATGTATATTATGTATATATTGATAAAGAAAAGAAATGTTAAAATTTAAATAAGAAAACAGAGCCTTCGCCTATCATATGAGTGGAGGCTTTGATTTATATTTAAATCAGCCTAAAGTGTGTATACGTTTACATTTAATCGACTATAAGTGCACTTGAGTGCGTTCATGAAATTAATCGATATATAAAGTAAATTTTTTAAAATTTTATTTTGTTTCTTAAATTTTTAATATTTGTTTTAAATAAAGTATATCTTTTACTTTTTGTACTTTTTGTTTCAAATTTCAATTATTAAATGGTAATTGACATATTATATATATAGGATAAAATTAACACGCGATAGTTTTATCTCGGAATAAGTATGACTGTTGTAAGGTAATAGGAATAAAAATGGTACATTTAGATGATGTTAGAAATAGCTGGCTTACCGCATTTTTGATTGATTCGTTCATCTTCTACTGGGTTATGGGTAGGGATGAGTGTATCTAAAATTTCATATTTCATTGCTTATTAAGACTTGTAAAATTCTAATAAGCTTTTTTTATGTTTATAGGAATGGGAGAGTGTTATGTATAGGAAGAATGCAAATGGGTGGTTGAAGCATATCGATTTTATCATTCTTGATATGATATGTTTGCAAATTGCATTTGTGGTGGCTTATTTTATTAAAAATGGAAATATACATCTATATAACAATTTCTTATATAGGAATATGGCTATCATAATAGATGAGTATTCCGCTATCTGAAGTCCATGCAATATGCTACAGAAGTCCACATAATCC
>NZ_JAHQVB010000055.1 GCF_019052655.1 Holdemanella porci | reverse complement strand
TATAGCACTGCCTGTAATAATTTGTCACTTACCACCCATTTGCAAAAGAGGAGCTTACTAATAAAACTATATCGCCAAATTTTGATGTATTGTAAACACTCAGTATCAATGTAACTATTTTGACACTTTTGAAAAGGCAGTCATGAAGGTACAACAGCTCGCAAATGAATTGCCTATTGTCTGTCCGTTGGATGAAACCTTCACGAACGAAGTACTGGAACAACAGGTGTTTCCGAAAAGCACTGCCTCAAAGAGCGTAAAAACGCATTTCGAACTGTAACCACATCCGAAATAAACTGCTCAAGTTCAAATATTCCATGCTCAACGTTTAATCATCACAACTCAAATTTCAAACGGAAAGACCGTTTGATATAATCTAAGCAGCACGTCAAAAATGATTTTCCGCATCACATTTATAGCTCATTCAATTTTCATATTGCTACCGTTCTTACCGACTTAATTTAAATTTTGAAATTAGGTTATAAAATGCCTCAAGTGTCTTATTAAGAACAACTGCAATACCAAGAGAAATTATTGCAGATTCAATAAATGCCAGTAAATTGTTATTTGTAAATCTATTTAAAACAATTCCTATAATTCTTGAGTGAACCAAATAAAATTCCCAAGAAAACCTACCTACATTTTCGTAAAATTTAGAAAAAAAGCTATTTTCATACGTGTAAATTATAACTAACATGACAAATAAAATACCCGTTAAAGTATCAAATATAAATCGTTGGTATCTCATCATAGAGCAAAAAATCAAAACAATTAATAAAAGAACTGCTAGTTTTCTATGATATAATAATTTAGAAATCACCTCTAAAACTTTTTCTTTATGCATTGCAAATAAGACACCAAATGCAAACATAAATGCTGTATTATACCACATAATAAGCTGATTACTTGCAATGCAACATACCACAAATATTGCCTCACAAATAAATAGAACCTTTACAACAGATTTCTTTTTAGTTAATGCAATATAAAATACAGCATAATTAAATATAATTGCCGCCAAAAACCAATCCTGCCAAAAGAAAGCGCTTTCAACCAGGCCTTGTAACAACGTTCTACCAGCTAGGTATCCAAATACAAATACTACAATGACTCTCGGTATGATTAGCCTTTTAATTTTTTTTCTCCAGTAATTTTTTTTCCACCCGTCTTGCTTTTTTTTTGCTTGAACCATAGTGGCATAACCTGAAATAAAAAGGAACACTGAAACACCTAAAAATCCTAAAAATGTGTGATTGTTATAAAATGCACATCTTATCTGGGCAAAATGATGGATGTATACTAATAAAATTGCAACTCCTTTAAGTGCTATTGTCTGTTCAACTGAAAAAAACATTACTTCCTTTTTATTGCAAGAAAATCGGATAGAACATACCAGGAAAAACATAATCCCTAGCACTAAAACTATATCACTCATTATCTTTCCTTCCCTTTATCTCAAAATTCACATTTCGAGAATATTTTTTTCGATAATTCTAATGGATCTGATTCTTTCCTCCTTCATCCTTTGACTAATGGATGAATAGTCAAACGTTTCATGAAGGTTGTCATGTGATAAAACAAATTCTTTATGAATACCAAGAGTAGAATATAAAGTTTCAAACCTGCTTTGCATCGAAATATTAGCGTCTTTTCTTAGTATATTTCTAAACGGTTTTTTAAAAATAATAGAAAAAATCGTGCCATGATAGGAATCTGTAAAAACAAACTTTGCATGCTTTATTATATATAAAAAATCTGCCGGCGATGTTACATACCATTTAGAATTCTTATTTAAGGAAACTACTTCTAGATTATTCTCAGATGCAAATTGATAAATAAAATTTGTTTCAGTCTTAGAACCCAAAACATAATCTACAATGTAATTTTCTGGCAAACTCATTTTGGGTTCTTTCATAATAGTTTCCCAAAAAGATTCACCTACGATAATTGTCGGGTCTGAAATAACATCAACTTTTTTCCCACATAAGTTCATAATCAAGCGTTGAGCCCCTATTTCTCGCACAGTAATCTTAGGTATTCCTTCCAAATACTTTTTATACAATAATTTTTTGTCTTCAGGTATATCATCAATTGAAAAACTCGCTGCAAGCGATGCTCTCTTGCTATTCGATATAAACGTCAAAAAATTGTTTTCGCTTACCCATGCCGAATAAGGATTCCATACTTGATCGCTTCCAGCTACCACTAAATCAAATTCGTTCTCAATCTCAGTCGAATCAATTCCCACATATAATTTTTTTCTATAAAAATTTATATACTCATTATTAAAGCGCCCAAAAGCTCTCTGTCTACAGTATTCTACAAAACTTGAAGCAGGGTGAATTGCTGCCTTCATTGTTCTTTTTATAAAGTTTTTAATACCATAATCGGGTCTTCTAATAATAAAAGTCTCCACATTATGGCCATATTCTTCAAAAATATGTTGCACTGCTAGATTTTGTAAACGCTGCCCATAATTAGTTCCATCAGTAAAAGTTACAACTCCGATATTCATACTCATCTACCTCCCTCTTTTTTTCAAGAACAAACTTAATTGGCAATAAAGAAAAAACAGACCATATAGCCACTATGTTGTCATAAGCAATTTGACAATACACAAACAGGAAAACAAAATAGATGAAAAATATTGCAAATCCTATAAAGTTGATCCTGTCATATACTATCTTGGTAAGCTGATACGTGTAATAACAAATTAAAGTTAAAACGAACCAGATTCCCATTAAACATATTAGTGTACCCATACTAGCTTGACCAAAATGCCGAAATCCCATTGCACCGCCTTGACAAACAAAGTAATTACCTATTCCTCGACCTAATTCCCAACCATTTAAATTGTCAAGTCCATATAATATCATCGCAAATCTCTCGTCACTTCCATTTGCAGCAACTCCCATTTCCATTGCTGACGATGCCATATCCATCTTATCGAACAAATTATCATCAATAAACACACGCACAGCTTCGTTGGAATTGTATAGAAAAACAATGAACAGAAATAAAATAACACCCCACAATAAGTACTTAAATACAGTATTCCAGGATACAGTTAACTTATTAACATCTAAACCAGAAGACAAAATAAAAAGCGCAATTCCAATAGGCAAAACAAAGAAAAATGCCTGATTATAATTTTCTATAGATATATAGCAGCAAAATATAATGCAAGCGATTAAATATATAAGCAACGGAGTTTTTTTCAATTCAGAAACTTCATATTTCCAATATGCCATGTTATAAAGTATGACAAAGGTCATAAATAATGATAACTGATGAGTACCACTATATCCAAGCAACCCAGCTATTAAATCCTCATACATAGGATTTACTGTTCCAGCAGCATTAACGCCAATCATAAAACCTGTACCTTGTAATTGAATCAAAAGCACTATCACATTAACCAGAAAATATCCATTTACTATCCAAAATCCTTTCTTAAAATAGCGTATAAAATCATCTGAATATCTTCTACAAAAATACTCCAAAAACATTATACAGGCTATTGGATATGTCAACATAATGATGTTGCTGCGAACATTATCAAATGTTCCTCCTAATACAAGAACATTAGCCATGATTTGTAGTATAAGAAAACCAATTATTAGCATTCCTCCTTGATTTTTAGCATAATGCCAAAAGTATCGAAGCAATGAAACCATGCACAAAATCAGCAAAAGCTTGTTTCCTATTTGTTCTTTACCATAAAACTTAAGAAATATCAACTGAACAAATATCATAAACAATGTAAAGAAATCTATATTTTTTTTTACATATAAACTCATTATTATCTCCTCTACCCCGGTATTTTACCAAGATGATACAAAATATTCAGTAGTTTAGTCGCCACAAAGTCATGTAGCTTGAGATTTATACAACCACTAACCATTGTATTTCGGTTCATTTTTTTAAGCGAATATTCAACGATTTCATCATTTTCTTTCAAATAATAAGCTCCGCCATCGCACTTTATTCTAAAATCGTTTATTCTTTCTCTAAGTACTTCTTTATCACCTAACAGTTGATATAGCTCATTCACATCTTCTAATATTATGCCACACCGTCTTCCCTCTACTTGATTGGTGATATTTCCGCTAACACGATTTGTTATAATATATAAATTGGCGGATAAACTTTCATAAAATGTGTAAGAATAAGTCTCTGGCCATTTTGCCCATAACAATGCCACCTGTATATCATTGTCTCTTAATGATTTTGTCATTGCACTTAAATTTCCTGGAGAATACTGTATTTTTACTTTCTCCATGTTCTGGTACTCTTCATCAGAACTATTAAAAACAACAAAGCGATAATCTTCCTTGTAGTTCTCAACCATCATTTCCCATTGCTTCCATCCTTTATGCTCTGCTGGCATTCCGAGAAAGGCAATGCTAATCTTTTTACAGCTTGATAACGGCTTCAAATTCTCTCGATATTTTCCAATTTCCTTTTGATGTTTTATTACTATTGTTTGCCCTCTAAATTCGGGATATGACTCTAACCATATATTTTTAGTAGCTTCTGATGGGGAGACCACTAAAATTCTTTTTTTATATTTAACTAGCAGATCTTGAATTTGATCTACTCTTGGCTTACTTCTATCATAAAATCTACAGTCATTGCACTTACTAGGACACATCTTTTGGGGTCCACAGTAAGATTCACCATTCTTCAATAGTGTATAATTCCAACATACTGTATAATAATCATGCAAATATAATTTAATTGGCACTGCACGAATATGACTCAACAACTTATCAATTTGCTTAAGTTTCACATACAATAAATGATGCAAATGAATGTCAATCAAATTTTTTCCCTGATCATCCCAACTTTTTATCAAGTTAATAATCTGTTCTATAGAATAAATCCCGCTATATTCGCCATTAATAACAAGGCCGTAATAACAAAAGGCAGTTATTTTTTCTTGAAATAGATATTTTTTTACAACAAATAAATTTACATATCCCACATTTTTATTGTTGAACATTTTTTGATGCTCCATTAGAACTTTCGCCATACCACTTATTCCTTTTAGGTAATTAGCAAAAGAAATAGAAAGTACATACTCTTTTTGTGTAAAACTTTTTTTACTCATACTCACTTCTCCACATTTAAAGACTACTTGTAACAACCAAAAGTACATGAAAACACTTCTGTTTAAAATTCATTGCACTCATATCAGCGTGTACAAGATATTTAAATTTTGAAAAAATACTATTCTTGTAATCTTTCAGAAGCTTTGTATACTCATAAAATTCCCTATTAAAGTTTTCATTTTGCTTCATGGCATTTAACATCTCTTCTGCTGTTATTGCCGCAGAAAATTTTGTTTTATTAAATATCCAAGCTAATCTTCCTTTCCAATTTCGAAATTTGGAAATTCCAGCTCCTACCGAATTGTTCTCATGTTGTCTATAAAGTAGTTTAGAGTCTTTATCATATAACATAACACCATAGCAGGATGCGATCAGCGCAATCCAATAGTCATGCATTGCTAATTCTTTTGGTGGATTTAAACTTACAATAATATTCTGTAAGTCTTTATTCCATACCATAGTACAGCCAAAAATATCTGAACATCTGGATAATATCTGTGTATACTTGGTAGCAATACAATCCGAAAGCAATTTATCCTGCAGGATAGTATTACTATCTTTGGCCGGTGTTAAATTGCTACAATATGCAGCAGGTCCATCAGACCGAGCAGAAATAAAATTGATTGCATCACCTATTTTATTGAGATTCCATATATCATCCTGATCAGCAAAGGCATAGTAGTCAGCTTCCCCACAATGGTAAACTAAGTCCATAAAGCTCTTTGCCGGTCCAAGATTTTCTCCAGAATAAAAATCTATTGAAAATTTTCTTTTCAATCTTTTTACAATTTCAATCGTGTTATCTTTTGAACCATCGTCTCGTATTAACAGATGTATTTCATGTTTTTTTTGAGAAAATATACTCTTAATCTGTTCCTCTATGAATTTTTCTCCATTATATGTGGACATTAATATTTCTATTCTTTCCATATAATCCTCTCATTTCATAAAAGCAAATAACATCTCGCACCATTTATTATCTGGCAATTTTTCTATTAGCTTTCTAAATATATATACCACACTAATACAGACTACTAGCGTAATTGTCGTTAGAATAACAGATCCCGTAACAGTTGTTCTTATAACTTCATGTGTCCCCTCTACAACAAATTTTGTCACTACGGCATCATAAACGAAAAATAACACCCTTTTTATCGGTTCATGAAATGCCATGATTATCATTGAGGATTGCCCCAAGTATTCTATCAGTCTATTAGAAGAAATAACTTTAGATACAATTAGAACTGCCGTTATACCACAAATACCTTCTAAAAAGTATAAAACATATGATTTTCCAAATTGCAAATTAAATAAGCTGACATCACCATTTACAAAAGATAGGACTATACATACAATTGCAGTAATTCCAAATACTAAACCACAGTTTACTTTTTTTGAATTTATAATGTAATCATTTGCTTTCATTCCAGCTGTCATCCAAGAACAACCAGTCAGTACTCTTATACTATTAACATACACTTCATTTAATAATACTATATTCAATTTGTACACATACTGTCTAAATAACAATCCAACTATCACCAATAACGCAAAAAATAGAAATACAACTCTCTTTGCATTCGTACTTTTTATATATGGCATAATAAAAGAAATTATCATGTATGAAAAAAACATTACTGGTAGAAACCATATTGGCCCAACATCTAATTCCCTAAATCTATATTCGAAAATATACCAATATAACACTAGAATAATCCTATACTCGAAAAAAGGTAGGATGAGATTTGTAAATTTCTTCTTGATGTATTGTTTATTAATTATGTTTTTTCCACAATTTCTATTGATAATCCATCCGCCTAGAAAGAAAAACAGTGGCATGTGAAAAGAATAAATAATTCGTATTAAATTTTCATTACGAGTTACATGTCCTAATACAACCAGGATTATTCCAATTCCTTTCGCAACATCGATCCAACACTCTCTTCCTTTCACTTTATCTGTCATTATTTTCCCCTACTATGATAGCTTTATACATTTCTTCAACTGTACACGGCTCACGCAAACCCAAGTTTAAATATGCTTCAGAAAACTCTTTATTTTTTCTCTTTGCATCTGTATAACTTCCTACAATTTTTGCGGGCACCCCTGCTACTATACTATCGTCAGGAACATCCTTCGTAACAATTGCTCCAGCAGCCACGATACAATTATCCCCAATTGTAACTCCATAATTGATAATTGCATCTGCACCTACATACACATTATTTCCAATTTCAACTTTTCCGAAGCGGCAAAGATACTGATCTGTTTTTTCTTCATGATTAAACACAGTATTCAATGCACTATGGGTTACAATTCTTACGCCTGCCGAAATGGCCACATTGTCATGAAAATAGACCAGAAACGGTTCTGCAGGCAGTATATTCGACTGGAAATAGCAATTTTCACCCACTGCGCCAAACATTCCGCGCTTTTTTATGTAGGCCATCTTCTTCCATCCATCACGGATCGTCAGCATGTGTATCTGCCGCCAATAACGGCGAAATTTATCATATACTTTATAAAGTCCCACCTATCGCTACCTCCTTACTTTTTATAGTTCAACATTCCCTTTACATTAAATACGATTCTTTCCCAAGTGATTTTCTTCCTATTAAACCACAGTACCTTCGCATAGTATTTTACTTTACTGCGGCGGCTTCTTTTCAAGATCAAGTCAGAAGTCAGCTTAAATGGCTTATCAGTTGTAGTATCTGCATAAATTAGATAATCTTTTTGCTCATTGTACTCTTTAATGGCAAAAGTTGTCGGGCGGCACCAGTAGTGCAAGTACATATACTCTTCATCCTTTATTTTACCATGATCCAAATAATGGCGAAGAAGAGTTCCATTGTGCCATGTAAAGACCTGATGTTCATTTTTGTACGCATCCTCTTCCTTACCCCAGTCAAGGAAGAAGCCATAATCATATTTCAGCAGGTTTGCGAAATCAATTTTTTTATAGACTGGAATTTGAAGTGCCTCGTAGATGTCATCCATACCCGGCTCATCGAATGCAAAGCCCTTATCGACTGAATAGACATCCCGATAGTACATCTTTCCTTCAATATGTGTTCTATAGCGAGTACACTCCTCAGGTGTATTCTTATAGAGATTGGAGTGTCCATTGAAACCAACTTTTTCATATTGACCGAGAACTTCATCCGTATAAAATTTGCGGATATTACCCCAAACCAGATCTATATCACAATGTCCCCAGAAATCATAGTCTTTCAGCTCGTCTGCAAAAATCTCACCATACGCCGGCTTGAAATCACAGAGCTTATACGGACGCTCCAGGAAAATTGGGAAATCATAAATTGCCTGAGCCTTTTTCTTCATCTGATCGAACGTCCAATATGTAACCTTTACATTTTCTGGGTAATCATAAGGCGTTTTATCATCTGTAAAAATCAGCCAGTCAATCGATGGGTTACACTTACAGCTTAACAGCCAGAATTGAAACCCCTTTGGAAACTTTCCAAAATAGGGTACAACATACGCTATTGAATACATTTTATCCTCCATAATCTTATCATTTTTTAACTTCCAAGAACTGTTCTACCCTTTGTTTTGTAGAAAGTTTGTATCTGTATTTCATGCAGTTTTCAATATACATTTTACTATTAGAAACCACATCATTCAAATCGGATTCATCCCACTGTTTCTTCGCAATGCCAAGTTGATAATCTTTGATATAGGTGGAATTTAGCGGAACATCTGTTGTGACAATAGGCGTTCCAACTGCAATCGCTTCTACGATGGAAATCATATTGTTGTCTTTCACTGTATTAACAAGCAATGCCCTTGACTTAGACAAAATCGGGAGCAGTTCATCGTGTGTCATCTTTCCAGTGAAAATTACATTCGGAGCGATTTCCAGAGCCTGTGCCATACTCTGAAGTTTTTCCTTCAGCTCTCCTTCTCCTATAATATATAATCGGCATGTAGTATTGTACTGATCCAGATACTTGACAAACTTTTCAAGGATTCCATCGATTTTCTTTCGTTCAATCAGTTGCGAACAAACCACGAAACAGTTATCTTTCTCAGTAGATGCTTTAAACTTATCGAGGTTGACGCCGTGATCAATTACATTTATATCTGTATTTATGCAGTATTTCTTCACAAAGTTCCTTGCCTCTACTGAACGTGCAACAACCTTTGCGTTTTGCATGAAGAGTCTTGCTATAACTCCATACCAGATCTTTGAGGGAATTCTCTTCATAATGGCATTATGCTTTGCAAGTTCATGCCAGACAATTGTCTTGTCTGGTGCAGCTCGATATGCCATCAACGAATTCAGTGAGAATACTTCGCTTGTAATAATCAAATCGTATTCTGTACGATGTTGTTTTACATACTGATACGTCTCTGGCATAAACGGCAAGCAGTGCGGCATGCAGACTTTTTGGCACTTACACTTCCACCACAGTATCTCAAATGGATATGTTTCACTTTTTGTCGGTTTGAACGGCTCTCCTCCAACTAGCGTTACAGAATGACCCATTTCATGGAACGCTAAGCAAAAATCATACATCATTGTGTCTTTTATTGATGCAGCTCTTTTTATATTTTTTGTTTCCGATGTATACATAATCGGATTAATAACAAGTACTTTCATTAAATATCTCCTATCATCTATTGACAGAAGACATTTAGTTACTTAATCAATCAAATTACTGTGCTTAACTCCATCGTAAATGTAAGAACAATCCACCCGGTGTGCACACTGTTGCAAGAACTTTATGTCTTGATTTGCGAATCAAATCGACAACTTTGACTCCCGCAAATCTCCCATATACAATATACTGTAGTCCACCCTTGATTCTATATCTTGTCTTTAAGTCGAACTCCATGAATTCCTCTGCTCGATGCATACATCCTATTGGCGATGCAATATTATGCTTACGCCGATTATTGGTTAATCCATCTTAAAGATAATTTCCGACGTAAATGGCTTTATTAATATGCACCATCTCATATGTTCTAGCCATTCTAACCCAAACAAGATCTTCCCCAAGGAATTTCTCATTTGGATATTCGGGAAAAGGGAATTCCTTTAAACAATCTGTTTTGAACACCTCTGCTTTATCTGCGCCAGTGTCATCACCGTTTACACGCACGTCAATATAGGAACCTATTTTTTCATCCACATCAAACTTCTTGCCATTGACTTTACCATCGGGGAACGCTCTAAGAAACGCGTATCCACAGATATTATTCTGTGACCTATATTTCTTGTGAATCTTCAGTATTGACTCAACCGCATCATCTGTCACACAGTCATCCGAATCAACTATAAAGATAAGTTCGCTGCAAATGGTATGTATTCCTACATTTAAAGCAGTGTGTTTTCCACCATTACTCTTATAGATATATCGTATTGGAAAATTACTTTTTTCTTGTAAGTGAGTAATTAAATCTTTCGTACCATCAGTACTTCCGTCATCAACTACAAGCCACTCAAAATCTTTTACAGTTTGCTTTTGTAGTGATTCCCAGAGGCTTTGCAATCTCCCCACCCCGATTAAATGTAGGGGTTAAAACTGTTATCATCATACTTCATTGACTTCCTTACTTTGTCTCCATCTGCTGTGCGATATCAGCATCTACAATTTCTTCACCAGTCTTATGCTTCAATTGTTCTTTAGATGCTTCACTCAAGCCATTATTGATTACACAATTCATGTCACAAGTAGAACATTTATCCAATTCTTCTTTAGTCACTTTTCCCTCACGATAATCTCTACATACTTTTAGTTCATACATACTATAAGGATGTTTAGTAAATAAAGCCTTAAATTTATGAACTAATACCCAAGAAGCTGGTTTCCAAATATATTTATGCATTGCAGGAGATACAGAACCAATCATCCAACAATCACGATCACAACAACGTACTTTTGAACGAACCTTCTCAGCTTCAGGACTATTCCACAATTCATCCCAAGATTGATTGTTTAAATTTCCCATTACTTCTTTATCCTTAGTTCCATTACAAGGCATTACATCTCCATATGGATCAATAAAGAAAGTATCAAAACTCATATCACATGGCAACAAACGCTTTTGTCCATAAATATAGTTAATTAAACCATGATTAAAATATGCACGGAACCATTTCTTAGGACTATTACTACGAAGAAGTTCATTTACTAAATTTTCAAAATTCTTTGCGACCATAGGACGATCATGAATAATATTCTTAGCTTCAACAAAATAAAAACTATTATGCAATGAAGCTGTCGCAAATTCCATTCCCATTTCATTAGAAATGTTATATAAAGGAACTAAATCAGGAGCATTTTTATCCTGTACAGTCATACCAAATCCAACATCCTTCATACCCATTTCACGAAGTTTCTTCAATGTAGTATATCCACGCTGATATCCATTTTGTAAACCACGGATTTCATTATTTGTTTGTTCTAAACCTTCAATAGAAATACGAATACCAATTTGAGGAAATTCCTTACACAAATCTACAATACGATCCGTAAAGAATCCATTCGTTGAAATAACAATTCGATCTGACTTTTTATATAATTCACGTACAATATCTTTTAAATCTGTACGAATGAATGGTTCACCACCAGTAATATTAGTAAAATACATCTTTGGCAACTTTTTAATTGTTTCAATACTGATTTCTTCCTCAATTTTTGAAGGTGCCTTGTAACGATTACACATAGAACAACGTGCATTGCAACGATATGTAACGATAACAGTACCATTTAATTTTTTTTCTTTAGACATGATTAACTCTCTCTTTCATACATATAATAAATTTTTCTAGTCCCACTTTTGCGATGCAGGAAAAAACAATAGCCAATACAAGGGTCAAAATTGCTGTCATTCCATACGAAAATGCATTTACGCCAAATATGTGAGTTATCTTTACTCTCTCTAAAATCCGATAAATCATCATATGGCTCAAGTAAACCTCGAAGCTAGTAGAACTTAGTTTTTTTATCAGCTTGTTTTCTCCTAGCTTTCCGTCGGTAGTTATCGCAAAGATTATAATTGCCACAGAAAAAGCGGCCATAAACAAGTCATTTTGACTTAGAAAATAATATGCAATAGCCGTTATCGCGAGAATTATAACTGCAACAATTCTATTATTCTTCAGCCGCACTAGCTCATCTCGATAAAGATAAATCAGGCCACCCGCCATGAAAAATATCGCACTGTACAGGATATTTTCTCTCTCCATAAAATTCCCCATTACATGTTGCTCATCAAAAAAGTACAACTGACAGAGAATGTTATAAATTCCAGCAATAATAAAACCCAACCATGCTCTTTTCTTTTGAAACAGCAAAAAGCAGAAAAATGGAAATAACAAGTAAAAAACAAATATCACTGCCAAAGTCCAACTCACACCTACAACAGAAATCTGTGGGTTTGGCAATAATCCCTGCAACATTGTAAGATTTGCAAAAAATTCGTATACACTATTTGCGCTTGGAGACATCACAACATCCAGAATGCAGAGCAATGCAAAGAATGGCCATAGTTTTTTATATCGGCGTTTATAGAATGCTTCTATATTAATTGTTCCTGCTTTGAATTTCTCATAATATCCGCAACACATTCCAAAGGCACTTACCATCATAAACAGAATGGTAAAATTGCCTGCCGTTCCGATAACTTTTTCGAATAAAAATCCGTTTAGACCGTAATTCCCATTTGCAAGTACATGCATTAGAACAATGCCCGCAATTGCTATAACACGAACCACATCCAAACCTGGATAATGATTACTTGCTATTTTTCTTTCATCCCTATTCATTCTCTCCACCATACACCATCACAATTTTTTCGTAATACTCATCAATGGTGTCAAAACTGATATCCTTACAGTTCTTGCTATACTGCTCACACAGCTTCTTATCACCCCAGAGCTCTTCTATCTTTTCTTTCAAGTCTTTCCCGTTACCACTCTCAAACAATTCACCAGTTTTATTAACTTGAATTAATTCTGGGATCCCACCGATATTAGCTCCTAATACTGGTGTTCCATGCATTTGTGATTCCATAACTGAGAATGGACAATTCTCATACCATTCGGATGGATAAATAGAAAATCTTGCTTCACGAATAAGCTTTTCCAATGCTTCACCCTTTTGGAAACCTACATTTTTGATATTCCCAATTCCATTAATACTTTCTTCTAATGGACCAGTTCCTGCAAATACAAATTGTACATCTGGTAATTCTTTACATACTTGAATAAGTGTACCAATACCTTTCTCTTCAGAGAAACGTCCAAAATATAGTACGTATTCCTTTTTTACAGTCTCTTTCCATTCAACTTTATCTATAAAGTTATGCATTGTTACTGTCTTTGTTGCGAATAATGGATTACTATCCATCTTATTTTTCATAGGCTCTGTCACAACAAATGGTTGATTTTTGACGAGAAATAGCGTATAATAATAG
>NZ_JAHQVB010000054.1 GCF_019052655.1 Holdemanella porci | reverse complement strand
AAAAGAAAGGAGCTGAACTCCATAAGTAATAAAATTTACTTATTCGTTACAGCTCCTTTTTTTCATTCATGATACATTTAATTTAGGTGAAGATTATGAAGTATCAAGAATTAATGAAAGAAGTAGAAGGTGTTGGAAAACTAAAGTTAAGTGAGCAGGAAAATTTTTATCGTGATGTATTAAATGAAAGTTCAAATGATTTAGAAGTTGTAGTTGCGGCCACCTTTTATTTGGGTATGGCTTATTATTATGAAGGAAATTTTAATAAGGCAAAAGAGATTATTGAACCGATCATTTTGCAGTATCAAAGTATGCCATTTGTAAGAGAACTTATTTCTGCATTCAATTTAATGGGTGTCATGCTCTATTATGATGGGGCAAATGTTTCAAGTCGTTATTATTACGAAAAAGCTTTACAGATTGCGATGGAACATGAGGATGTTGGACATTATTGTTATGAGTATAATAATATTTCAATTACGTACGTAAAGCAGGAAAAGTATGAAGAGGCTTTAGATAGTATTTTAAAAGCCAAAGAATTCATGCCTTGTTGCGTTGAAGATATGGGTGCCTATGTCTATTTGAATTTAGCTTTGATTTACAATAGCCTAAATCAAGTGGATAAGGCTTTAGAAGCATTTAATATGGGTTTAGATGAGCATGATGGCAAACATATTATTTTAGAAGATTATTTGAATTGCGGTATTGAATTATTTAGTAAAGCCGATATGGATTTTGAATTTAATAGATGTGCTGATGAACTTGAAAAACGTATTGAGACTATGTATGCGGTAGAATATATAGATGCTTGTATTGCTTTATTTGATTATTATTTAGAGCAGAAGATGTTTGATCAAGTCAAAGCCATCTTACGATATATGGATTCATATATGGCTAAACATCCGGATGAGATTCGTTAAGGCTTGATGGTTGAATCTTCTCGATATAAATATGGCAAAGTTATTTGCGATTTGGATGTCATAATTTTGGCATTAGAGAAAAAGAATGTATATTATGAGAGGATTTTTGAGGAGGAACAAGTTCGTCGTTGTCATGATACAGAGCGTTATTTTGATATGAATAGAAAGCTTCAACTCGCCTTAGAAAATGAAACAAAAGCCAATCAAGTTAATATGCGTTTCTTGGCAAATATGAGCCATGATATTCGTACACCAATCAATGGGATTATAGGAATGCTTCAAGTGATTCAAAGATGTGGTGATGATAAACAACGCATCAAAGATGCCTATGATAAGATGTGGATATCAAGTACGCACTTGTTGTCTTTGGTAAATGATATTTTAGATATTCGAACATTACAAACGGATTCGGCTGTGTTGGAAAATAAATCGTTTGAATTAAGTCAATTATTAGGTAGGGTTCAAACTATTATTGATCTACAGGTATCGAATTATAAGATTGAATTGTTTATGAAGACTCAAATAGAACATGATCATTTGATGGGTAGTCCTACACATATTGAGAAGGTCTTGTTGAATCTTTTAAGTAATGCGATCAGATACAATAGACCAGGTGGTAAAGTGTATTTGTCTGTTAAAGAAAAAGCGGATTGTTTTGAATTTTTTGTAGAAGATACAGGAATTGGAATGAATGAAGAATTCATACAAAACAAATTGTTCAAACCTTTTGTTCAAAAAAATAAACGTATAGATGGTGCGGGTTTAGGGATGAGTATTGTGCAAGAGTTTGTAAAGAAGATGGATGGCACAATCAAGGTGGAAAGTAAAATTGATTAAGGTACTCAATTTATTGTTCAACTTCCTTTAGAGATTGATTTGAATCCTGTTGAGAATAAATCTTTAAAAAATCAAACAATGTCCATTGAAAATCTATCTATACTTGTCGTGGAAGATAATGAGATCAATATGGAAGTGATAGAGTTTATGCTTCAAAGTGAAGGGGCTATTGTGTATAAGGCTAAAAATGGTAAAGAGGCTGTAGAACAGTTTGATCAAATCAAGGATTTAGATTTGATTCTAATGGATCTTAGGATGCCTATTATGGATGGGTATGAGGCGACTATACAAATTCGAAAAAAAGATAAAAAGATTCCAATCCTTGCGATGAGTGCCAATGCGTATATGCAAGATATACAGAAATGTTACAAGGCGGTATGAATGGGCATATCAGTAAACCTTTATATTTAGAGGATCTAAAAGATCGAATTATTCAAATTATATAAAAAGCCAGGTTTTTCCTGGCTTTATTAAATGATGATACCATTGCAGTGATCAATTTCATGTTGAATGATTTGAGCAACAAAACCAGAATAGGATTGTTTACACTTTTTAAAAGATTCATCTTGGTATTCAACGGTGATATTTTCATAACGAGTTGTATTTCTTTCACCCTCTAGTGATAAACACCCTTCTTTGACTTTGTAAGGTCTAGATTTCTTTGTGATTTTTGGATTATACATCACAATTTGTGCAGGCCCAATCGCAAAGATAATAATATTTTTAGAAACACCAATCATATTGGCTGCCATGCCTACACATTGATTACTATAAGCTTGTAATGTATCTTTTAGATCTTGAGCCACTTGTGTATCCATTTTTGTAGCTGGAACGGATTTTATAGCTAAGAAAGCTTCATCTTTCATTATTGGTTTAATCATAACATACCTCTTTTCTTCAAAAATCATATTTGTTTTAGATGTTTTTTTCAAGTATAATTGGCATATGCTGAAAAATATAGTATTTGATTTAGGAAATGTATTGGTTAAATTTGATTCAAATGAATTGATTTATAGCTTCTTTAATGAAGGACAAGAGGAAGTGAAATCATTCTATTTTGATTCTTTATGGGATGAGTATGATCAAGGACTCTATTCAGTGGAAGAAATGATTGAAAAGGGAGTAAAACAATTTCCTGAGTTAGAGTTAAATATTAAAGAATTGATGTATCATTGGACAGAATTTGTGATTCCATTAAAAGATAATGTTGCGTATATCAAAGATTTAAAACGATTCGGATACAAAGTATATATTCTTTCAAATATTCCAGAAGATGACACAAAGTATTTGAGAAGTTGTGGTGTGTTTGATAATATAGATGGCGGTGTTTTTTCTTATGAATATAAGAAAATTAAACCGGATCCAGAAATATTTCATATATTATTAAAAAAATATGATCTTAAGGCATCTGAATGCTTATTTTTAGATGATCGAAAAGATAATGTAGTTGCAGCAAGTAATTTGGGATTTGAAACAATTGAAGTTAAAGATTCAAGTAAGGTTATTGACTTAATAAAGGAGAAAATTAGTGAAGTGTAAAGTAGAAAAAATATGCGGTGGATGTTCACTTTTAAAACTGAAGCCGAGTATGCAGGCAGATAAAAAGAAAAAAGATGTGGAAGAATTGGTTGAAAAAGCACATTTAAAGGTTCGTGTTGGCGATGTGCATATGGCAAAGAATGATACACATTATCGTAATAAAGTAATTGTTGGTTTTGCGAAAGATAAAGGAAAAGTATATTCAGGTTTATATGCGCCTCATTCGCATCGTGTTGTGAAGACTGAAAATTGTATAATGCAGCCAAAACTTGTCAATGAAATTATCAACAAGATTACAGAACTTGTTGGTTCTATGAAATTAGAATTATATAACGAAAGAACAGGGACTGGTTTATTGCGTCATGTATTGATTCGTTGGGGACATAAGACAGATGAAGTGATGGTTGTATTTGTGACAAGTCAGAAAATTTTTCCTTCAAGAAAAAATATGGTTCGTGTATTAACGAGTGAATTTCCACAAATTAAAACAATTGTACAAAATATCAATCCAAGAAAGACAAGTATTGTTTTGCAGGATGAAGCTATTGTTTTATATGGAAATGGTATGATTCATGATGAGTTATGTGGCTTAGACATTGCGTTTTCACACAATTCGTTCTATCAGATTCATTCTGAACAATGTGAAGTATTGTATGGCTTAGCTAAGAAAATGTTAGATTTAAAGGAAACAGATACAGTACTAGATACATATTGTGGTGTTGGTACAATTGGTTTAACGATGACAGATTCTTGTAAGAAAGTCATGGGTGTAGAAGTGAATCCAGATGCGATTGAAAACGCAAAATACAATGCGAAACAAAATAAAATCAAAAATATTGAATTTGTTGCGATGGATTCAACAGAATTTATGCGCCAGGCAAGAAAATATCACAATCATTATGATGCGATCATTTTAGATCCGCCTCGTGCTGGTACGACAAAAGATTTTATTGAGTGTGCAACCGCTTTAAATCCAAGAAAAATTTTATATATTTCTTGTGATCCAAGAACACAGGTTCGTGATTTAAACCAATTTAGAAAACAAGGTTATGTCACAAATAAATTAGAATTAGTGGATTTATTCCCTTATACAGATCATATTGAAAGTGTTTGCGTATTAGAAAAGAAACAATTCAACCTAAAGCCTACAAAAAAAGCGCAAAGACAAGCTCAATTTAGATCAAGTAAAATGAGTAAGAAAAAACGTTAGGAAGCAAGTATGCTTCCTTTTGTGCATATGGGTATGTTTAAATTGTTTGGAATGCTATAATCTGTTTAACAGAATGGAGAATATATATGTTAGAAATTGGAATTCAAGCACCTGATTTTGAATTGCCTGATCAAGATGGTGTGATACACAAATTGAGTGATTATAAAGGTAAAAAAGTTATCTTATATTTTTATCCAAAGGATAATACGGCGGGTTGCACAAAGCAGGCTTGTGGTTTTTCTGAAAGATATCCACAATTCTTAGAAAAAGGAGCTGTCATTTTAGGGGTAAGTAAAGATACGGTGGCTTCACACAAGAAGTTTCAAGAAAAGTATAGCCTTGCCTTTACATTGTTGGCAGATCCAGAAAGAAAAGTGATTGAAGCTTATGATGTGTGGAAAGAAAAGAAGAATTATGGAAAGGTATCTATGGGTGTGGTTCGTACAACGTACTTAATAGATGAATCTGGAATTATTGTTCGTGCTAATGATAAAGTAAAAGCGGCCAATGATGCTGAAAATATGTTGGAAGTAGTTTAGACACTGCTTCCTTTTTGCATTTGTATTAAGAGATTATGAGGTATAAAATTTCATTTGGGTGATACTATGTGGATTTTATATGCGACAGGCTCTGCCTTTTTTGCGGGCATTACTTCCATACTCGCAAAATGTGGGATTTCAAAAACAGATTCTGATGTGGCAACCGCCATACGTACCATTGTGGTTTTAGTTTTTTCGTGGATTCTTGTTCTTTTAACTGGAACTATATCCGGTATTACGGATATCAGTGGGAAAACTTTGTTGTTTCTAGTTTTGTCTGGAATCGCAACAGGAGCTAGCTGGCTATGTTATTTTAAGGCTTTACAAAATGGGAATGTGAATAAGGTGGTTCCGATTGATAAATCCAGTACAATCTTAACGATTCTATTGGCTTGTATTTTCTTTCATGAAGGATTGTCTTTAGCTAAAATTGGCTGTGTATGCATGATCGGTGTAGGTACAATGTTGATGATTACTCGAAAAGAGGATGTTGAATCTAATTCTTCAGATAAAAGCTGGTTGATGTATGCGATTTTGTCAGCTGTATTTGCGAGTCTTACATCTATTTTAGGTAAGATTGGTATTTCTGGAATTGATTCTAATTTAGGTACGGCCATTCGTACAAGTGTTGTCTTAGTTATGGCCTGGCTAATGGTCTTTGTGAAAAATAAGCAGTCCCAAATAAAAGACGTCGATCGAAAAGAACTCTTGTTTATCATCTTATCTGGTTTTGCAACAGGAGGATCTTGGCTATGTTTCTATCGTGCTTTACAGGATGGACTTGCAAGCATCGTTGTGCCAATTGATAAATTGAGTATACTTGTAACAATTGGTTTTTCTCGTGTTGTATTTCATGAAAAGCTATCTAAGAAGGCATTGTTAGGTTTAATTTTGATTACAGTGGGTACTGTAACTATGACGATGATATAGGAGATTTTATGTGTAGATATAAGAAGATTGATTTAGAAAATTGGTGTCGTAAAGAGCATTATTTGTATTATACAAACAGTTTAAATGTTGAAGTGAATATGACGGCCAATATTGATGTGAGTGAGTTATTAAGTTTTTGTCATACAAATGGATATAAATTTTATCCAACGTTGATTTATTGTGTGACTAAAGTGTTAAATCGAATTGAGAATTTTAAAATGTTTAAAGATAAAAACGGAGATTTATGTGTGTGGGATTCTTTAGTTCCAAATTATACGATTTTCCATGAAGAAGATCATACATTTTCGGATTGTTGGACGGATTTTACAGACGATTTTGGTTCTTTCTACAAGAATATTACTTCTGATATGGAATTAGGTAAAACCAAAAGAGGCATTAAGGTAAAATCGGGCCAACCTGCAAACTTTTATTGTGTATCATGTACACCATGGACTACATTTACTGCGGTTTCAAGTCGTATGGTCAATGGGGGTGCTGCCTTCTTTCCAATCATCACTGCTGGAAAATATGATGATAATTATCAAATGCCTGTAAATATCACAATTGCGCATGCCGTAGCGGATGGGTATCATATTGGCTTGTTTTTTGAATATCTACAAAAAGAAATTAGTAAGGAATATTTAAATTCAAACCTTGAATAAAGGCCTTGGATGGGGTGCTCTATTTACTTTTTGGGCAAAGTGTTATAAAATTTTTAATGTAGGTATAAATTGAAAAGGAGATATAAAAATGAATCAATCACCACTTCAAAAAGCTAGATACCAATACAGTCCAAAATTGCCTGGAATGTTAAGAAATGGTATTTCAGAAATCTGTGTTAAGGAAGGAAATGCAACTCAAAGTGTTGCAGACCAAGAAAAAATCGCGGCTTTATTCCCTAACACTTACGGAGAAAAAGAAATTACATTCGAAAAAGGAGAAAATACTTCTGCAGCTAAAAAACAAGTTGTAGGTGTAATCTTATCTGGTGGACAAGCACCTGGTGGACACAATGTTATTTGTGGTCTATACGATGCATTAAAAGCTACTAGTAAAGAAAACGTTCTTTACGGATTTAAAAATGGTCCTATTGGATTATTAGAAGACAACTATGTTGAATTCGACGATGCTTATATCGATGCATACAGAAATACGGGTGGATTTGATATTATCGGATCTGGACGTACAAAATTAGAAACTGAAGAACAATTCGCAGTTGCTGCAAAAGTTTGTGAAAAACACGGAATCACTGCTATCGTAATTATCGGTGGTGATGACTCAAATACAAACGCTGCTGTATTAGCTGAATATTTTGCTGCTCACAATACAGGTGTTCAAGTTATCGGTTGTCCAAAAACTATCGATGGTGACTTGAAAAACGAAGACATCGAATGTTCATTTGGATTCGATACTGCAACTAAAACATATAGTGAATTAATCGGAAACATCGAACGTGATGCAAACTCTGCTAAAAAATATTGGCACTTTGTAAAAGTTATGGGACGTAGTGCAAGTCACGTAGCTTTGGAATGTGCTTTAGAAACTCAACCAAACATTTGTTTAATTTCAGAAGAAGTTGCTGCTAAAAAACAATCTTTATCTGAAATCGCTGACTACATTGCAGATGCTGTTGAAAAACGTTCTGCAAATGGAAACAACTTCGGTGTTGCAATTATCCCTGAAGGTGTAGTTGAATTTGTTCCAGAATTTAAAGCATTGATTGCTGAAATCAACGAATTATTAGCTGGAAACAAAACAGAAGAATTTAACGCATTAGGTAGCTGGGAAGAAAAATATGCATTCATTGAAAAAGGTTTAACTGCTGAATCAATGGCTGTATTCGCAATCTTACCTCAAACTATCCAACAACAATTATTCTTAGAAAGAGATCCACACGGAAACGTACAGGTATCTTTAATTGAATCAGAAAAATTGTTCTCAGCCTTAGTTAAAGATAAATTAACTGAAAGAGGATTTACAGGTAAATTCAATGCATTACACCACTTCTTCGGATACGAAGGACGTTGTGCATTCCCATCAAACTTTGATGCTGACTATTGCTACTCATTAGGATACAACGCATTCATGTTGATTCAATACGGATATAATGGATATTTATCAAAAGTATCTAACTTATCTAAACCAGCTGAAGAATGGGTTGCTGGTGGTATGCCAATCACTAAGATGATGAATATCGAACGTCGTAATGGCGAAGATAAACCAGTTATCAAAAAAGCATTGGTTGAATTAGATGGAAAACCATTCAAATATTTCGAAGCAAACCGTGATACATGGGCTGTTGAAACTGCATATACTTATCCAGGAGCAATCCAATATTATGGACCAACTGAAGTATGTGATTTAACAACTCGTACATTAGCTTTAGAAAAAGGTGAATAATAAATAAAAGAATGCTTCGGCATTCTTTTTTCTTAAAGGGGAGTGAAATTTAATGAAGTATATGATCGCAAGTGACATCCATGGTTCAAGTTATTATTGTCAAAAACTAATGGATGCTTACAAATACGAAAAACCAGATCGATTGATCTTATTGGGGGATATTTTATATCATGGACCTAGAAATGATTTACCAAAAGATTATGCACCTAAAAAAGTGATTGAGATGTTGAATTCCATATCAGACTCGATTTTATGTGTTCGTGGAAATTGTGATTGTGAAGTTGACCAAATGGTATTGAATTTTCCATGTTTAGCAGATTATTCTGTGTTGGATATAAACGGGCTTTTTATCTATTGTACACATGGACATTTAGAACCTGTTAAATTAAAAATGGGGGATATATTACTAAGTGGACATACACATATTCCTGCAATTGAAGATCGAGATGGTATTATTTATATGAATCCAGGCTCAGTTTCGATTCCAAAAGAAAACAGCCCTCATAGCTATATGATACTAGAGGACTGTGTATTTACTTGGAAAGATTTAGAAACGCTTAGCCAATACCGTTATAAAGAATTCCCAAAATCAAAATAATGATGGCAAGAAATACATAAACATATTTACCTAAGAATTTAAAAGTCGGTCCAACTGGCTTTTTTCTTCCTTTGTCTAATTCTTGTTTTAAAGCATTCCATCCTAAAACATAGTAAATAGTTATGGCTCCAAGTAGTGCTGCAAAAGGAATAATATAGATTGTGACAACATCCATCCATTTACCTACAATATCTCCATTTTCAATACATACCGATATGGCGAGTGTGATAATGCCACAAAGTAAAACAGCTTTTTTTCTAGAAATGCGAAAGCGGTGTTGCCAAGACTCACACACAGCTTCAAGCATGTTGATTAAACTTGTGATTCCGGCGAAAGCTACTGAAATAAAGAAGAATAGAGCAAAGAGATTGCCGAGTGGCATTTGTTTAAATACTTCAGGAAGGGTTAAAAACATTAAACTAGGGCCACTAACGGGATCGATGCCAAAAGAAAATACGGCAGGCATAATGGCTAATGCCGCTAGCATCGCAGCAATTGTATCAAATATAGCCGTCTGCATACTTGCCTTTGGAATATCTACATCATCCTTTAAATATGCTCCATATACAATCATTCCAGAACCAGTAATGGATAAGGAGAAAAAAGCTTGTCCCATGGCCATTATCCATGTTTCTTTGTTGAGTAAATATTCCCATTTAGGAACAAACAAAAATTTATAACCTTCGATAGCACCGTCAAATAAGCTGACACGAATGGCAAGGAATATAAATAAAATAAAGAAGGCTGGCATTAATATTTTGTTGACTTTTTCAATGGCATTTGTGGCACTTATGAATAACAATAAACAAGTCACAAACAAGACCAAAAAGTGACATGGCACATTCGAAAAGGATTGTGTCATATTCGTAAAGAAAGCTGGAATATCATTTGTGAGTAGTTCGTTTGTGAGTACGCCTTGAATGCTACGAAATACCCATCCTAAAATGACACTATATCCAATCGCAATCCCAAGAGATCCAAGTAGTGGAAGCCATCCAATATATTTACCAAATTTATTCTTCCAACAATATGTATAAGCGCCTAACGTTCCGGTTTTTGCCATTCTTCCTAACGCAAATTCAGCCGATAAGCCAACAAGACCAAATAAGGCGATAAAAATTAAATATGGAATCAGAAAGGCAGCTCCTCCATATTGTCCTAAACGATATGGAAACATCCATATGTTTCCCATTCCTACGGCAGAACCTACACAGGCAAGCACAAATCCTACCGTACTTTTAAAATTTCCGTTTTTATTCATTTGTAGTACCTCTATGTTTCTTAGTATATCACAAAAATGATATAATATTTAAACAGGTGATGAGTATGTTTGTAGAAGAAAGACAAAATTTAATTTTAGAAGATTTACAAGAGAATGGTAAAGTGTTGGTAAAAGATTTAAGTACACGTTTTGGTGTAACACCCGATTTAATTCGTAAAGATTTAGCTTTTTTAGAATCGAAAGGTAAATGTAAAAAGATTTATGGTGGAGCGATTTTGAATCGTTTAAATGTTCATTTAGAGGATGCCAATTCTAGAAAGAGTGTGAATAGTAAGGAGAAACAAAAAATAGCGCAAATGGCTTATGATTTGATTGAACCAAATATGACAGTCTTTTTGGATATTTCGACTACGAATATTGAATTAGCTAAATTATTAGTGTTAAGACCTATTTCAGGTATTACAGTCGTTACGAATATGTTGGATGTAATTCAGATTCTTTCTACAAGTCAAATTCATTCTATTTTTATTGGTGGCGAATTTGATTATGCAAGAAATGGTTTTGTGGGTAATATGTGCGATGAATTTCTTCAACGATTTCATTTTGATTTAGCTTTTTTAGGTGTGGTTGGTATAGATTTAGAGTCCAAAAGTGTTATGACCTATATGCCGAATGATGGTCAAACAAAGCGTATTGTTTTAAAACAATCGAAAAAGGCCTATATGTTGGCGGATTCGGATAAATTTTATCAAATGGGAAATTATGAGTATGCCAAAGTGGATGCGTTTTATGGAATTCTACAAACAATAAAAAATAATAAAAAGTAATAAAGAACTATTGATTTTGATCATAGTTCTTTTTATAATCTAATTGTAGATGGAGGACTTACTATGCTAAATCGTATTTCTATTCTGAAAGATAAAATGTTGTCTCAACCTCGCTTTGTAAGTATTGAGCAAGCTTTGATTATTACACGAACATATCAAGAAAATGAAGATAAATCGATTCCTTATAAGCGTGCACTTTCTTTGTATAACGCGTTAAATGAAATTGAAATTGGTATGGAACCTGAAGAGTTGATTGTGGGAAATCGAACAAAAGGTGTTCGTTATGGTGTTGTATTTCCAGAAAGTGGAATTTCTTGGGTGGATCGTGAATTTGAAACGATTCCAACACGTCCTCAAGATAAGTTTAATGTTCGTCCTGAAGACATTGAGACTTTTCGTAAAGTGATTGTTCCATATTGGAAAGGTAAAAGTTTAGAGGATGTTATTAAGAATCGTTTTGGCAATGAAATTAGTGCAATTTCTAAAGTAGTAAAAGTTAATCAAACCGATCATGCTCAGGGGCATATTTGTCCAAATGTAAAGGAATGGTTAGAACTTGGTCCACAAGGCTATATTGATTTAGCTAGAAATCATTTAAAAACATGTTCTGAATCAAAAAAAGAATTCTATGAATGTGTTATTTTAGTGATGCAAGGTGTACAGAAGTTTATGCTTCGCTATCATGAATTAGCTTTGGAAATGAATAAAAAAGATATCGCAAAGATTTGTGAAAATCTAGCTTATAAATCAGCTGCAACATTCCATGAAGCATTGCAGTCATTATGGTTTTTATTTGTAGTGCTACACATGGAAAGTAATGCATCTAGTTTTTCTCCGGGTCGTTTAGATGAAACTTTATATTCTTACTATAAACAAGATATAGATTCAGGTATGTTAAAAGAAAGTGAAGCTTTAGAATTGATTGAATGTTTATGGTTGAAATTCAATGAGATTGTATATCTAAGAAATGCGCATAGTGCTAAATATTTTGCAGGTTTTCCAATTGGATTCAATATTTGTGTTGGTGGACAAGATCAAAATGGAAACGATTTTAGTAATGAATTGAGTCATTTGTTTTTAAATGCACAAGAAGATATTGGTCTTCCACAACCCAACTTATCTGTTCGACTTCATGAACATACGAATGATGAACTGTTAAAACATGCGATTCGAGTTGTTTCAAAAGGAAGTGGAATGCCACAATTTTTCAATGATAAGGCAATTATTAAGGCGATGGAAGATTTAGGTATATCACATTTTGATGCCATGGATTATGCGGTTGTTGGTTGTGTGGAACTTACAACACAAGGCAATAATTTAGGTTGGTCGGATTCGGGCATGTTTAATATGAATAAGGTGTTAGAACTTACTTTGAATCATGGTCGTTGTTTGTTGACGGGAAAACAAATGGGGCCTGATTATGGGTCTTTAAGTACATATACTTCGTTTTCTGATTTAGAATCTGCCTTTGAAAAAATGATGGATTATTTTATCGATAAAATGATTCCATGTTTAGAAGAAGTGGAAAAAGCACATATTGATATTTTACCAACAGCCTTCTTATCAAGTGTCATTGATGATTGCATGGAAAAAGGCATGGATGTAACGCGTGGTGGTGCGCATTATAATTTGTCGGGTATTCAAATGATTCAAGTGGCAAACCTTGCAGATAGTTTGGCGGCTTTGAAAAAGCTTGTATATGATGAAAAGAAAATTGATGCAGCTGGTTTAGAAAAAGCTTTGAAAGAAAATTTTTCAAACAATGAAGTCATGCGCCAGATGTTACTAAATCGTGCACCTAAGTATGGAAATGATGTGGAATGGGTGGATGAGCTGGGTGCAAAATGGGCATTGAGTTTTAGAAATAAATTAAGAAAATATACAAACTATCGTAATGGAGAATATCATACAGGAATGTATACGGTGAGTGCCCATGTTCCTATGGGAGAAAATGTAGGGGCTAGTTGTGATGGAAGGCTTGCCCAAACGCCTTTGGCAGATGGTGGATTATCGGCTGTGTATGGTCGAGATTTAAAGGGTCCTACAGCAGTCTTAAAATCGGTATCGCATTTAGATAATTCTTGTACAACAAATGGTGGCTTATTAAATATGAAGTTTTTACCAGAATTCTTTAAGACGGAATCGGGTATTGATAAGTTTGCGAATTTTATGCGTACATTTGTTGACTTAGAGATTCCACATATTCAGTTTAATGTAGTTCGTAAAGAAGATTTATTAAATGCCAAAGCAAATCCGGATCAATATCGCTCTTTGACGGTTCGTGTTGCTGGTTATACAGCATATTTTACAGAGCTTGCTGGAGAGTTGCAGGATGAAATTATCGCAAGGACAAGTTATGACAACATCTAAAGGGTATATATTTGATATAAAGCGTTTTGCGACACACGATGGAAAAGGAATTCGTACAACGGTGTTTTTTAAGGGGTGCCCACTTCGCTGTAAGTGGTGTCAAAATCCAGAAGGATTGTCTTATTTACCACAAGTCTTGTATATGGAATCCAAGTGTATGCATTGTCTTAGTTGTGTATATGCATCAAAACAGGGTGGAGTTAGATATGTAGATCATAAAATTTGTATTTCAAGAAACGCAAAAGAAGATTGGGATGCGATTTGTGATGTATGTCCTACTTTAGCTTTGAGTATGGATGCCAAAGAGTATACGGTAGAGGAATGTGTTCAGGAAATTTTAAAGGATGAAATATTCTTTAAAAGAGAAGGTGGAGTTACTTTTTCAGGGGGAGAACCCTTTTTACAAAGTGATTTTTTGATTGATTTATTAAAGGCTTGTAAGGGAAAAGGAATTCATACGGCTATTGAAACAAGTCTATATACGGATTTAGAGAATGTAAAACGAGCTTTACTTTACTTGGATCAGATTTATTGTGATTGTAAATTATATGATGAAAATTTGCATAAACAATATACGGGTGTTTCAAATGAAAAAGTATTAAAGAATATTGCGTATTTACTTCAGAGTAATAAAAAAGAACACGTGATCGTACGTACGCCTTTAATTCCGGCAATGACTGCTTCTTTTGAGAATATTTCTTCTATATCAAGATTTTTGGTTTCTTGTTATGAAGATGTTCATTATGAAATCTTGAATTATAATCCTCTGGCCCAATCTAAATATGCGTATTTAGATATGGAGTATTGTTTTAAAGAAAATCCAAAAATGTATTCTAGTGAAAAGATGCAAGAGTTCTATGATTGTGCAAAACAAAATGGTATAAAGAATCTAGTTATCGATTAAGGAGCGTAGGCTCCTTTTTAAATTAAATTATATTTTTTTATATATGAAAGTAGCCCGAAATTTTCTTTCTTTGAGAAAAGTAAATGAAATGTGTTGTCGTATAATTGTAAACGTTGAGACGATTCGTGTAGGATTTAATATCGATTATCCATTTATTTATAGTATTTTATGTATTTCAAGTCAGCATTATATGACTTGTGTGTAAACAATGTGTTAATGATTTATTTAAATAAATTCACAAATTTTTAAAAAAAATTAAAAAAACATTTGACGAAGTGAAAAGTATTTGGTAATATAGATGAGCACTGCTGAGGTGCAGATGATCTTTGAAAACTGAACAGGAAA
>NZ_JAHQVB010000053.1 GCF_019052655.1 Holdemanella porci | reverse complement strand
ATTTTTAGAATATGAGTGTAATTTTGTCTTGACAAAGGTCACTTCATAACAGGTGTTTGAAAAGGAAGTATTTGATCAAGTTTTACATTTTGTGATGGAAGAACTCGCAAAAAAGATTGCGGCCGATGGCGAGGGTGCTGGTAAATTAATGACAGTAACTGTGAATGGTGTAGATGCTTTAGAAAATGCCCAAACTTTGGCAATGTCCGTATGTTCTTCTTCTTTAGTTAAGGCAGCCATGTTTGGTGCGGATGCCAACTGGGGAAGAGTCATTTGTGCACTTGGCTATTCGGGTGTGGAATTTGATCCAGAACTTGTAGATATTTCATTTAAATCCAATGATGAAATTCTTTGTTGCGAAAGCGGGAAAGGCTTGGATTTTGATGAAGAAAAGGCGAAATCCATTCTTTTACAGGAAGAAATTGAAATTATTTGCGATATGCATAGTGGAAATGAGTCATGTACTTGTTGGGGATGTGATCTAACATATGACTATGTAAAAATCAATGGAGATTATAGAACATGATCGATGCGAATGTACTTGTAGAGGCTTTGCCTTATGTTAAAGAATATTCAGGACAAATCGTAGTTGTGAAATATGGTGGAAATGCCATGATTGATGAAGAATTGAAGGCTGCCGTTATAAAGGATGTAACATTATTAAATCTATTAGGGGTACACGTTGTTTTAGTACATGGTGGTGGTCCTGAAATTAATGAAATGTTGTCTAAGACAAACAAAGAATCAAAGTTTTTAAATGGTTTACGTGTTACAGATGATGAAACAATGGATATTGTTCAGATGGTTCTTTGTGGAAAAGTAAACAAAAATCTAGTCAATCTATTAGATAAGGGAATTGGATTGAGTGGAGTCGATGGTAGTTTGTTTGAGGCGAGTTGTTTAGATTCAAAAATGGTCAACGTAGGAAAGATAGAAAAGGTAAATCCCCAAATTATTTTGGATACCTTTGAAAATGGCTATATTCCCGTTGTATCAAGTGTTGCTAAGGCAATAGATAAACTAGGTATTTACAATATCAATGCCGATCTTGCAGCTAGTGAGCTAGCGATTAGTCTACATGCCAAAAAATTGATTTTATTAACGGATGTCAAAGGATTGATGAAAGATCCTAAGGATGAATCTACTTTGATGGAAAGAGTCAAGGTATCTCAGATTCCTTTATTAAAGAAAGAAAAAGTGATTACGGGTGGTATGATCCCAAAAATCGAATGTTGTGTAAAAGCCGTGCGTGAAGGTGTTGAAAGTGTCAATATTCAAGATGGAAGAGTCATGCACTCTTTGTTGATAGAACTATTAAGTGATGAAGGTGTAGGAACCTTGATTGAATAGGAGGAAAGTTATGGAAGAATCAATATATTTAATGCATACCTATAATCGTTTCAACATTGAAATGGAAAGTGGGCAAGGATGCTATTTAAAAGACACAAATGGGAAAGAATATCTCGATTTAACAAGTGGAATTGGTGTGAATTGTTTAGGTCATAATCATCCTGTGCTTGTAGATGCCATTCAAAAACAAGTGGCAACTTTAATGGAATGTTCCAACTTGTATTACAGTAAACCAATGGTGGATGCTGCTAAAAAGTTAGTTGAATATACTGGACTTAGTAAGGTATTCTTTTCAAATTCAGGAGCCGAAGCCAATGAAGGAATGATCAAACTTGCCAGAAAATATTCCTATGATAAATATGGAGCAGGAAGAGATGTCATCATCACTTTAAAACAATCTTTCCATGGTCGTACCATCACTACTTTAAAGGCGACTGGACAAGATAAATTTCATCAATATTATTTTCCATTTACAGAAGGAATTGATTATGCTGCCGCAAATGATATTGAAGATTTAAAGAAGGTAGCCAATGAAAAAACGTGTGCCGTTATGGTGGAATTGATTCAAGGAGAAAGTGGAGTTGTTCCTTTGGACAAAGAGTATGTCAAAGCGGTAGAAGAATTCTGTCATTCTAAGGATATTTTAATCTTGGTTGATGAAGTACAAACTGGAATAGGGCACACAGGAACATTATTCTGTTTTGAACAATATAATGTTTTACCTGATATTGTCACAACCGCAAAAGCTCTTGGTGGAGGTGTTCCAATTGGAGCTGTGATTACAGGAGATAAGTGTAAGGACATATTTGGTCCGGGAGATCATGGTAGTACATTTGGTGGCAATCCATTAAGTTGTAAAGCTGCCGATACAGTTTTATCTATCGTGACAGAACACGGTTTTCTAGATCATGTAAAAGTTGTAGGTGCAGCTTTAAAAACAGGTATTGAAAATATTCATTCAGACAAGATCAAAGAGGTTCGTGGAATTGGTTTGATGCTTGGAATCGTTGTAGATCCAGATAAAAGAGCCGATTATGTACAGGCAATGATGGATAAAGGATTATTAACACTTACGGCAGGTAAGGATGCGATTCGTTTACTTCCACCATTGACATTAAGCTTAAAAGAGGTGGACGAAGCATTATCAATTATGAAGGAGGTGTTTGAATGAAACACTTATTAACGATGGAACAATTGAGTGAAAAAGAAATTCTTTCCATTTTAGAATTGGCGGATCAATTAAAATATGAAAGAAAACATCATATTGAACATCCTTTATTAAAAGGAAAAAGTATTGGCTTGATCTTTCAAAAGTCTAGTACAAGAACGCGTGTTTCCTTTGAAACAGGGGCTTATCAATTAGGAGCACAACCTTTATTTTTATCAAGTAGAGATCTACAGATCGGAAGAGGGGAGCCTGTACAAGATACAGCACGTGTTTTATCGCGTTATTTAGATTGTATTATGATTCGTACGTATGAACAAAAAGAAGTGGAAGATTTGGCAAACTTTGGATCGATTCCTGTTATTAATGGGTTAACGGATTATTGTCATCCATGTCAAGTGTTGGCTGATCTTATGACAATTCGTGAAAAATACGGATTATTAAAAGGCTTGAAGATGTGCTATATCGGAGATGGAGACAATATGGCTAATTCCTTGATCGTAGGTGGATTAAAGGTTGGTATGAAGGTGAGTGTGGCCACTCCAAAAGGATATGAGCCTGACAAGCATGTTTTAGAGTTTGCGAAAGATTTCAAAGACTTTGAACTCACAAATGATTGTATCAAGGCTATTCAAAATGCGGATGTTGTCATTACAGATACTTGGGCAAGTATGGGTATGGAAGCTGAAAAAGAAAAGCGTGCTAAAGATTTTGCAGGTTTCCAGGTCAATGCCGAATTGATGAAATATGCCAAAGCCAATGCGATGGTACAACATTGTTTACCAGCTTATCGTGGTCAGGAAATCACAGAAGAAGTATTTGAGGCCCATGCGAATGAAATCTTTGAAGAAGCAGAGAATCGTCTACATGCACAAAAGGCGGTCATGGTTCAATTGATGAAAGAAAAAGAGGATTAATTTCCTCTTTTTAAATACATTTTGTGATTTTCTTGTATAATTCAATACCGCTTAATAAGACTTCTTCGTCAAAGTCAAACTTGGCATTATGAAGTGCATATGGGGTTTGTGTGCCTAAAAAGAAGAATACGCCAGGCACTTCTTTTTGGTAGTACGCAAAGTCTTCGGCAATCATTTCAGGATTTCTTAATTGTCTGATTTCTGGGATTTTAGAAATTAGATCACTCACTAATTTCTCATCATTCATAACAGCTGGATAGCCTGTATTGATTGAAATATTGACTTTACAATTGTACTTCTTTTCTTTATCTGCACAAATTCTAAATATTTCTTCTTTCATGGAATCGAAGATATAATCTTGAAAAGCACGTAATGTTCCTTCAAGTCGAGTGTGTCCACTAATTACATTTCGTACAGTACCACTTTCCATTCTTCCAAAGCGAAGTAAGCGATAATATTCATTTGGGATTTCTTTTTCCATCGCATAAATTTCTAAAAGGATTTCAGCTCCAATTTCTAAGGCGTCAATTCCTTCTTTATATTTGGCGGCATGACTTTCTTTTCCATAAATATCAATGTTGATTTCACTAGCACGAGCCATAAATTCATTTTTTCGTGTGGCGACAACGCCTTTTTCAAGTACAGGCCATAAGTGAGTTCCAAAGATATATTGAACATGATATTTTTTTAGAATGTTATCTTCACAAATTAAATGTGCACCTCCTGGACTTTCTTCTCCGGGTTGGAAAATTAAAAGAATGTTTTTATCTAATGTTTTGTAATATGTATTTAATTCTTTCGCAAATCCTAGAAGCATGGCCATATGCCCATCGTGTCCGCAGGCATGCATTTTACCTGGATTTTTACTTTTAAATTCAAGATTTGTCTGTTCAGTCACAGGCAGTGCATCCATATCGCTTCGAAAGGCGAGAGTGTGTTCTTTTTGATTGTCAAAGTAAGCAAATATTGTACTTTTAAGTGGTACAGAAACTATACAATCGAATTCTTCTAATACACTTAAAATGTAATTTGTGGTTTCTGGTAAGTCTAGTTCTAATTCGGGAATCTGGTGAAGGTCTCTTCTATATTTTTTAATGGTTTCTAACATAAATTTCTCCTTTTTTGTATATTTTACATAGAAATGTAATAAAATACAAATTATCTTGAAACAAAATGTAAGTAGTGTTATAATTTTCACATCTTAGGATAGAGGTGCGAATACGACAAGTAAATACAGAGCTGGCGAGCGTTTGATGTATTTATGAAGCAAGTTTGCCGAATGTGTTTTTTAGGCATAAAGAACATGTGGGCCAATGGAGAATATCTGTTGGACTGTCTACGCTAGTAGGAGTGCTATCAAATGATTTTGTTTTATTTACATGTCAGTTTGATGGCTGGCATGTTTTTTAGTTTTAAGAGGTGAATTATGAAGATTTCAAATGTGGAAGTAAAGGATTTAGTAAATACATATGGTAGTCCTTTGTATGTATACAATCAAAGAATGATTGAAGATAAATTGAATGCGTTTAAAAATTGTTTAAAAAGTTCTGAATTTGAATGTGATGTGATCTATGCATCCAAGGCTTTTAACTGCAAGGCCATGATTCAATTGGTGTCAAAGATGGATTGTTCTTTAGATGCTGTCAGTGGTGGAGAATTATATACGGCTTATGCAGCTGGATTTGATATGGCTCGTGTTTATTTTCATGGCAATAATAAATCGATGGATGAGTTGAAAATGGCTTTGAAGTATAAAGTGGGAACGATCATTGTTGATAACCTTATGGAAGCTCAATTGTTGAGTGAATTGGCTAAGAATATTGATTATACTGTATCCATTTTATTAAGGGTCAACCCAGGTATTGAAGCACATACGCATGAATATATTGTGACAGCTAATATTGATAGTAAGTTTGGAATTTCAATTGAGAAAAAATCAGGTATTTTAGAATTGATTCAAATTATCAATGCTTGTCCAAACTTATCTTTTGATGGATTCCATGCACATATTGGATCGCAGATCTTTGACAAGGAAGCCTTTGTACAAGAAGTCAATAAGGTGTGTGAGTTTGTTTCAAACTTAGGTGTTGATGTATCCACATTAAATTTTGGTGGAGGTTTTGGCGCTGTATATACGGATGAAGATACACCCATTCCTGTGGATATAGTATGTGATACTTTGATTGAAGCCGTGAAATGTAATATAGAAAAATATGCATTAAATATCAATAAAATTTGTATTGAACCAGGACGAAGTATTGTGGCGGAAGCGGGAAGCACAGTTTATACAGTTGGTTTTATGAAGGAAACACCGCATAAAAATTATATCTTTGTGGATGGAGGTATGAGTGATAATATTCGTCCTGCATTATATCAGGCTAAATATAGTTGTGTGATTGATGGAAAAGAAAATGAAATGGCAAGTAAACACTACAAAGTCGCGGGTAAGTGTTGCGAATCTGGAGATGTGATCATTGAAGATGCATACTTACCTGAAGCAAAACCGAATGATTTGCTTGTAGTGAAAACTACAGGTGCTTATGGTTATTCTATGGCAAGTCACTACAATAAAGCGTGTGGCTTACCGGTCATTTTTTGTAAGGATGGAAATAGCCAGTGTGTGATTCGTGGTGAAAATTATGAAGATTTGATTCGATTGGAGAATGATTTATGCGCATAAAGTTTAGTAAGTATCATGGTTTAGGAAATGATTTTATTCTTACAAGATATATTGAAGGTATTGATATTCCAACATTGGTTCAAGCTTGTTGTTCTAGACATACAGGTATTGGTGCGGATGGAATGATTTTTGTGAAGGAAGATCCACTTGAAATGGTTTACTACAACCAAAATGGTTCTAGAGCTCCGATGTGTGGCAATGGCATCCGTTGCTTTGTGGCTTATTGTTTTGATGAAGGTATCAATACAGATGAAGTTGTTCCTGTACAAACCTTGGCTGGTGAAAAAATCGTACATCTTATATCTACGTCTCCATTTGAAGTTTGTGTAGATATGGAACAACCGTTGTATGATAATCATTTGATTGATGTAGATGAACATGAAAATGTGTGGAAAAGAGAAGTTTGTGGAGTGGATACATATAGTTTGTTTATGTCCACAACCCATACGGTTGTCTTTGTGGATGATGCGTTTAGTGAAAAAAATGTTGAACTAGGAAGAAGAATTTGTCACGATCCCTTATTTAAAAAACAAACCAATGTGAATTTTGTACAAGTGATAGATGATACACATATTACGGTTATGACTTATGAAAGAGGCTGTGGTATTACGCTTGCGTGTGGAACGGGCGCTTGTGCAAGTGTTGTCGTCGCAAATAAATTGGGCTTTGTTCAGAGTGAATGTGAAGTTCAATTAAAATTGGGTAGTTTAAAAATTGAAGCGAAGGACCATGTATATATGACGGGTCCTGCAAAAAAGATATGTGAAGGAGAATTTGTATGTTAAAAGGATCAATTGTAGCTTTAGTAACACCATTCCACGAGGATGGTACAGTGAATTTTGAAAAGTTAGGTGAATTGTTGGATTGGCAAATTGAAAATTCAACAGATGGAATCTTGATTTTAGGAACATCGGGAGAAAGTAGTACAATGACGCACGAAGAAGATGATGCGGTAGCTCTTTATACGATTGAAAGAGTCAATCATCGTGTACCTGTTATTGTAGGAGCGGGTTCAAACTGTACGCAAACGGCTTTGGAAAAAAGTTTGAAGTATCAGAATATGGGGGCTGATGCCTTACTGCTGATTAGTCCTTATTATAATAAAGCCAATACGCAAGGTATGATTCGTCACTTTACAACGGTTGCAGATGCCGTTCAAATCCCTATTATTTTATATAATGTGCCAGGACGTACGGGTTGTCACATTGATGAAGAGGCGGTTAAAGTATTGAGTAAACACCCAAATATTTGCGGCATCAAAGAGGCGAGTGGAAATATCAGTTATGCCACAAATATTGCGCGTTATTTAAGTGATGACTTTGTGATGTATTCAGGAAATGATGACATGATTACTTCGATGATGGCACTAGGTGCTAGTGGAGTCATTAGTGTTTTGGCAAACTGCTTACCTAAAGAAACACATGAAATTGTGCAGGATTATTTGGATGGAAATGTAAAGGCAAGCTTAGAAAAACAATTGAATTATTTAGATTTTATTCATGCTTTATTTATTGAAGTCAACCCAATTCCGGTGAAACAGGCATTGAATTATATGGGTAAAGAAGTTGGTGGATATCGTTTGCCTTTATGCGAAATGGATGAAGAGTATGCCAAAATTTTAAAAGCCGCAATGGAGGACTTGGGATTATGTTAAAAATAGCGATTGTAGGTACAGGAAAAATGGGTTCTCTTATAAAGGAAACAGCTCAAAATCAAGGTATGGAAGTAGTTCATTGTTTTGAGAAAGGAATCGATGATCATTGTATGGATGTAGATGTTGTGATTGATTTTTCACATCCCAATAATTTAGCGAGTGTCTTAAATTTTGTGAAAACGAAAAAGTGTGCTTTAATCTATGGAACAACGGGATTAAGTGAGAATCAAATCGATAGCTTAAAACAAGTTTCAGATGAAATCCCTTTATTTTATTCGGCAAACTTTTCATATGGTATTGCCGTATTTGAACAGATTCTAAAACAATTTGCGCCTTTATTAAAGAATGATTTTGATATGGAAGTACAGGAGATTCATCATAATCAAAAGCAGGATGCGCCTAGTGGTACAGCCAAAATGTTAGTGAATGCTTTAGATCCAGAAGATGAGTATACAAAGGTATATGGCAGAAGTGGTTTTACAGGAAAACGCCAACATGAAATTGGAATTCATTCGCTTCGTGGAGGTACTGTGGCAGGAGAGCATACAGTGTATTTCTTTGGAGATAATGAAACGTTAGAAATCAAGCATAGTGCTAATTCGCGCCAGATCTTTGTGAATGGCGCATTAAAGGCAGCCAAGTTTGTGGTCAATCAAAAACCAGGTTTATATAGTATGGAAGATATGATGTAGGAGGTATATATGGAAGCAGAACAAATTATTCGTTATATTCAAACGGCTGAAAAGAAAACGCCGGTAAAAGTATATTTTAATTCAGAAAGAGAGATTTCTTTTCCAAATTGTAAAGTCTTTGGCAATGTTGTATTTGGGGATTGGAAAGATATAGAACCTGTTCTTTTGATGAATCCAGAAGTGGACTATGAAGTCGAAAACAATTGTCGTAATAGTGCTGTTCCTATGTTGGATCTAAAAAATATTCATGCACGTATTGAACCAGGTGCATTTATTCGTGAACAAGTTGAAATTGGAGATAATGCCGTTATTATGATGGGGGCTATTATTAATATTGGTGCTGTCATTGGTGAAGGTACTATGATTGATATGGGAGCCGTTTTAGGTGGAAGAGCTACTGTAGGAAAACATTGTCATATTGGAGCTGGAGCTGTACTTGCAGGTGTCATTGAACCAGCTAGTGCAACACCGGTTATCATTGAGGATGATGTTTTAGTTGGTGCCAATGCCGTAGTGATTGAAGGGGTACATGTAGGTAAAAATGCTGTTGTTGCAGCTGGTGCCGTAGTTATTGATGATGTGCCAGAAAATGCGGTAGTTGCAGGATGTCCTGCAAGAGTCATTAAAATGAAGGATGAAAAGGCTACACAAAAGACAAAGTTAGAGGATGCTTTAAGGAATCTTTAGGGATTCCTTTTTATTTGTACATTACTAAAATACGTGATTTGCATGTAAATGGGGAGTGAACTTCAGAAAATGAATTGAAATTTAGTAATAATATAATGGAGATCAGTGATATTTATGGATGTATAAATATTGTGATTGTTTTTATATTGAAATGTTATAACAATAGTTTTATAATGAAATTGAATGTTATAACAATTAGACAGGAGGCAATTATGGAAATTAAAGACGCAAAAGTATTTCATGATTATTTAAATGGTGTAATTGAAGGTGAGGATGTAAAGAAGAGTACAAAATTGTATTCGAATGCTAAAACATTCTATAAGAGTGTGGATTCAAGTGTTTCAGATGATCAAATTATGTATGAAGTGTATTCGTATGAACATGATGGTTTGTGTTATGGATTGACTGTGATGCAGCCAGTATGCGTGAATGGCGAATGTAATGTAACGCGTGGACATTTCCATGAAAGTTTAGATTGTGATGAAATCTATTGTGGCATGGGTGGTGAAGGTCTTCTTTTATTGATGGATGAAGATTATCATTGTCATGCTGAAAAAGTAAAAGTGGGAAGTGTTCACTATATTAATGGTCATTTGGCACATCGCCTTGTGAATACGGGAAATAGTGAGTTGAAAGTACAATGTATGTGGCCAAGCAATGCGGGTCATGATTATAAGCGTGTAGAAGAGCATCCTTTTACAGTAAGAGTGTATAAGGAAAATGGTGAATTGAAGGTGGAGGAAGAATGAGTTATTTAAATTTTAAATCGGAATATGATCGTTTTCCTAAGACGACAATAAAGAATCATAGAGCGTTTCATGGATATGATGCAATTTATCAGGAGTTAAATAAGAAAATTAATAATAGGAGTGTTGTAGTCTTTGATTATTATCCAGGCGTAGATGAGAATGAAGTATATGAACTCATCAAACGCTTCAATTTTTCTTTGGAAATCAATATGCATGATATTTTTAAGGATGGAAAAACCATGGCCGAACAAATGAAATACAATCTAACGGATGATCGTGTGTTTGGTAAGATGTATTATGGTAATCTTGTGGATTTTATGGATGAAGATAAACTAGAAGAAGCTAAAGACAAAATCAATGAACATAAAGGCTCTGTCATTGTATATGGAGTGGGTGCTAGTTTAGTAAGTCATGGCGATATGTATGTTTACTTTGATATGGCACGTTGGGAAATTCAACTACGCTATCGTAAAGGGATGGCTAACTATAATGCGACAAACTTTGATGAAGATATTTTAAAGAAATACAAGCGTGGTTATTTTATTGAATGGCGTATTGCCGATAAGCATAAGGCTGAAAGATTTGAAAGTTTTGATTATGTGGTGGACACAAACAAATCAAACGATCCAAAGATGATTTCAAGTGATACTTTTAAAGAAAGTTTAAGTCTACTTGCTCAAAAACCATTTCGTACAGTACCATACTTTGATCCAGGCGTATGGGGTGGTCAATGGATGAAGGAAGTTTGTAACTTAGACAAGAATCAGTCCAATTATGCATGGAGCTTTGATGGTGTGCCAGAAGAAAACAGCATTCTATTTGACTATGATGGAGTTACATTTGAACTTCCAGCTATGGATTTAGTGTTGTATCAACCAAAAGAATTATTGGGAGAACAAGTCTATGCTCGTTTTGGGGCAGAATTTCCAATTCGCTTTGACTTTCTAGATACGATGGAAGGACAAAACTTGTCTTTACAAGTACATCCATTAACGGAATATATTAAAAAGAATTTTGGTATGAGTTATACACAAGATGAGAGTTATTATATTCTAGATGCCAAAGAAGATGCACATGTGTATTTAGGTCTAAAAGAAGATATTCAACCCAATGAAATGATTTCTGATTTAGAGTCTGCGCAACGTGGTGAAATTGTATTTGACGCGGATAAATATATCAATAAGTTTCCGGCAAAGAAACATGATCATTTCTTAATTCCAGCAGGAACTTGTCATTGTTCAGGAAAGAATGCGATGGTATTAGAAATTAGTGCTACACCTTATATCTTCACATTTAAATTGTGGGACTGGCAAAGACTAGGCTTAGATGGACTTCCTCGACCTATTAATATTGAACATGGAAAACATGTCATTCAATGGGATCGTACGACAAAATGGGTCAAAGAAAACTTGGTCAATGCGACTTATGAAGTAAAAGAAGATGGAAATGATTGTAAGATCGAACATACGGGACTTCATGAATTAGAATTTATTGAAACAAGAAGATATACAATCAACAATGATTCATTCCATAAAACACATGGTACAGTGAATATGTTGAATTTAATTGATGGAAAGAGTGCCATTATTGAAGGTGACTTTGAACCATTCATTGTGCATTATGCAGAAACCTTCATTATTCCTGCAAGTATCAAGGAATATACAATCAAGCCTTATGGTTGTGATGAAATTAAAGTGTTAAAGGCATATGTAAGAAACTAAAGTAATGGACATTTTTGGCCTAAAGAAAAAACCTGAGAGTTTATGATCTCTCAGGTTTTCTTAGCCTTTTAAGGCATCTAATTCTTCTTGAGTTAAAGCTCTAAATTCACCTAATGGTAAATCATTTAGTTTTAAAGGACCAAACTCAATACGTTGGAGATAGGTAACAGTGCAGTTTGCCTTTTCAAACATTCTTTTGACTTGATGGAATTTTCCTTCATGAATCGTTAGATAGGCTTTATTTGTATCTAAAATTTCTAGTTTTGAAGGGGCTGAAGTAAATTCCTCAAATTCCATAGGCTGATTAAAGAAGTCTACGGCATTTTCTGGTAAAGTTCCATCAAATTCAACATAATATTTTTTATCTACATGTTTTTTTGGTGATAATACTTCATGCGTTAATTTACCATCGTTACTGATGAGTAATAATCCTTCTGTATCTATATCCAATCTTCCAACTGGATACAAATCGTGTCTTTGGCTTTGGACAAGTTCCATGACTGTAGGATAGAGCATATCTTCTGTGGCGCTCACATAGCCTTGAGGCTTATTTAAAATATAGTATTCGTATTCTACATAGCTTACAGGTTCATCATCCACACAAACACGATCATCTTCTTTTACGTTATAGTCTGCCTTTTTTATGGTTTCATCATTAATGGTAACCCAGCCGTTTTTAATTAATTTTTTTACATCGTTTCTTGTGCCAAATCCCATATGTGATAAATATTTGTCAAGTCTCATTGATAACGCCATCCTTTCGCATATTTATTTTTTAATGAGCCTTTAGAAAGTTTCGCAAATCCTAAAGGGAAGTTATTTACGCAAACAAGTGTCCATCCAGATGTTTTTGAATCCAAATCTTTCACATCTAGAGTTTCACCTTTTAAGTATTTAATAACACGCTCATCTTCAATCGAGAAGTTTAATACATTTTTAAATTGTTCAGGACAAAGGGCAAGGGCAAGGCTTTGACTTGGCTCAAAATGTTTACCTTTAAGTTGACCTAATAATAAGCCAGATCTTAAGACGCGATAGCCTTTATAAGCTTGAAAATCACTGTTTAACCAGATGACCTTGTCCTTTTTGATTTTAATGGCTCCCTTATTTAATTTAACCAATCGTAAAAAATCAGTAACACAATCATCAAGCCTATCGCTTGGCTCCAGTCTTATTTTTTTATGTTTTGTTTCTCCGTCTTTGACAAGTAAAGCTACAAAGTGACCTTCTCCCTTGATTTTATGTGGATATAAACGAACACATTCCTTCATGTTTACACCTGGCATCATACCATCAATTTTATTAATAGGAACAAGATGTAAGTCTGGATGTTTGTCTAATACATCTTGAATAACTTCTTCATTTTCGTGAATCGAAAAAGTACAAGTGGAATAGACAATGGATCCACCTGGCTTTAACATGGATACAGCAGCATTTAAAATGGTTTTTTGAATAGGCGGATAGAACGTATCGTCTTTTTCAATCCAGCTTTTGATTAAGTCCGGCTCTTTTCGAAACATGCCTTCACCACTACATGGGGCATCCACTAGAATCTTATCAAATGTTTCTGGATAATGTTGTTCCATGTTTGTCAAATCTTCACTGGTAACCCAAGCATTGTCACAACCAAATAGTTCGATATTCTTTAAGAGTCCTTGGCATCTTGAAGAACTTATATCATTTGAAATTAAAAGTCCATTATGATTGAGCTTTGTCGCAAGCTTTGTGCTCTTTCCACCAGGAGCTGCACACGTATCTAATACAATATCATTTTCGTCTACAGGAAGCACTTGAGCTGGTAACATAGCACTTGGTTCTTGAAGATAGTAAAGGCCTGCATAATAGTAGGGGTGTTTACTGGGTTTATCTTCACTTGAATAATAGAAGCCATCGTTTGTCCAAGGGATGGGTTCTAGTTTAAAAGGGGAAATCTTTAAGAATTCTTCAACAGAAATCTTTAGTGTATTGACTCTTAAACCATAATATCTATCATGATCAAAACTATTTAGATAATCTCCATATTCTTCTTGAAGAAGCTCTTTCATTTGTTCTTTAAATTTAACTGGAAGTTCCATTATAGATCAAATGCCTTTCCAAGTGCTTGAACGGCTTTAACTTTATCTTTCTTTTCAATTGTTAATGAGATAGAGATTTCACTAGAAGTAATCATATAATACTTAATGCTATTTTCACTTAAGATGTTTAATACTTTACTGGCAATACCTGAATGTGTAGAAATACCAAGTCCTACTAAAGACAATTTAATGTATCCAAGCATTTGATGTACAGGATATTCTTTTGAGGCATGTTCCATGATTTGATTGCTTTGTTCTTCAGAACAATATAAAGTAAAGTTGGCTAGACCTTCATCATCTAATTGTTGTGAAATTGTATCTAGGTTGATATTTAAATCGGAAATCATCTTAAATAGTTTTCCTAAATAAACACCATCATTAGGTAAGTGCATAAAGCGCATGATCGCATAGTCATCTTTTACACTTAAACCTGTAATTGGCATATCTTCTAATTCTTTATGCATAATCCAAGTTCCTTTCTCTAAATCTGTTTCCAAAGCTTTTCCTAAGAAAAGGGGAACATTATATTTACTGGCTAGTTCGACACTTCGAGTTTCTAATACTCCAGCTCCTAAACAGGCCATCTGCATCATTTCTTCATAAGAAATGGATTTTAGCTTTTTAGCACGCGTATATAATCTTGGGTCAATTGTATAAACTCCATCTACATCGGTAAAAATGTGACATTGATAACCAAGTTTTGCGGCAATCGCAACCGCTGTTGTATCACTTCCACCACGACCTAAAGTAGTGATGTCTCCATATTCAGTAGCGCCTTGAAAGCCGGCTACAACAACAACTTTTCCCTGGTCTAAATGAGATTGTATTGTAGTTGTATCAATATCTTTGATCAAAGCACGAGAATGGTGTTTACTTGTTAGAAAACCGGCTTGATAGCCAGTTAAGCTGATTGCATCCACACCTATTGAATTCATCGCAATCGCAAGAAGTGTAATTGTTTGTTGCTCACCCGTAGATAATAAAGAATCCAATTCTCGTTTGTTTGGATTGTTTGTGACACTATGAGCTAATTCTATTAATTTATTTGTGGTTTTTCCCATGGCACTCGCAACAATGACTAGATTGTGACCTTGTTCTTTCATGTGTTTGGCATGAAATGCAATAGCCTGAATCTGTTCAATGGTTCCAACGCTGGTTCCACCATATTTTTCAACTATATTCATATTTTATTCTCCAACCACACTATTTTAGCATATAAAAAGCTGTCTTAGACAGCTTTTGTTGAATATATAAAACTGGATAGGGATAAATCAACCTTTAAAAGTCATAGGGATTTTAACTCTGAGAAAGAGATATCCTTTAAACACTTTTAGGGTGAACATTTCCTATCTTTTTGTTACAGTATTCTTAGAAGGGATTGGACGTAAATAAAAAAGGTAGAAATCCTTCACCGACCAAAGTTGCGATTTCTACCCGTCCTCTTAGACAATATTATGATACTGAAAATTACCAACGACTTCAACCTGATTTTGAACAAAGATGATTATCAAGCATTTGTTGCTTCGATTGATCTGCTTTCTTTACATTGTCCTGTTTGTGGTGTCGTTGGTCTTTTTATCTTATATGGACACTACAAAAGATTTGTGATTATTGATGATATTTCCAGTGGTGATTGTAAGATTCAAATTCCTGTTCAGCGTATCCAGTGTACTCAATGTAAATCCACTCATGCCTTGCTTCCAACT
>NZ_JAHQVB010000176.1 GCF_019052655.1 Holdemanella porci | reverse complement strand
GACAATCATCAACATATTCTTCCCATAGCAGTTTGATTGTGGTTCCTGGCTTTAACAGTTCCTTATGAATGTAATCAAAATCAGGTTGCTTAATGGATAAATTGATTTTCATCTCCTGTTCAAATAATAAATTTTGGACATCTGATTCACTGAGATCTTTAACAGATGACCAACACACTTTTTTGTCATCAGCTACATTAAAAATTTTTCTTATTGTATCTCTTGAAATTTTAAGAGATACAGAAATCTGTCGCTGACTATAGTTTTGTGATCTCATTTCCAAAACTTTTTTAACATCTCGCATAAAAAAACACCTCCTAATCGCAAGACTAGATAAGTATACTTACTTACCTGTTTTTATCTTACAACAGGAGGATGATAGTTTATATCTAAAATATAGGTGTGGACTTATACAACGGATTCAATGGACTTCGTCACCGCATCAACTGGACTTATTTCTCCGTATTGGATGGGCTTGCCCATCCGTTATATTCA
>NZ_JAHQVB010000052.1 GCF_019052655.1 Holdemanella porci | reverse complement strand
GCTATTACGATAGTCCTTTTTGTCGTTCCTCATAATCAACAAATTGTGACAATTCTACAGTTTTTCACATTCCACATTTCCCTGTTCCGAAACCAAAATCTTAATATATAAAAAAGACCGATACAAATGTATCAGTCTTTAATTTAAATAAGTTTAATTAAGCGTCAATTTCAGTAACGTTACCAGCACCTACAGTGTGTCCACCTTCACGGATAGAGAACTTAGTACCAGTTTCGATAGCGATTGGAGCGATCAATTCAACGTTCATAACAACGTTGTCACCAGGCATTACCATATCAGTTCCTTCTGGCAATGTGATTACACCTGTAACGTCAGTTGTACGGAAGTAGAATTGAGGACGGTAGTTAGAAACGAATGGAGTGTGACGTCCACCTTCTTCTTTAGTTAAAACATAAACTTGTGCTTTAAATTTAGTGTGAGGGTGTACACTTCCAGGTTTAGCTAATACTTGTCCACGTTGGATTTGGTCACGTGCAATACCACGTAACAATGCACCAATGTTGTCACCTGCTTCAGCAACGTCTAATTGTTTGTGGAACATTTCCAAACCAGTTAATACTGTTTTTTGAGTATCTTTGATACCAACGATTTCAACTTCGTCGTTTAAGTGAGCTTGACCACGTTCAACACGTCCTGTAGCTACTGTACCACGACCAGAAATTGTCATAACGTCTTCGATTGCCATCAAGAATGGTTTATCCATTTCACGAGCTGGATCTGGAATCCAAGTATCAACAGCATCCATCAATTCGTAGATTGATTCTTCATATTTAGCATCTCCTTGAAGAGCTTGTAATGCAGAACCACGGATAACTGGAGTTTCGTCTCCGTCGAATCCGTATTCGTTTAATAATTCACGAACTTCCATTTCTACTAAGTCAATTAATTCTTCATCGTCAACCATATCACATTTGTTTAAGTAAACAACGATATATTTAACACCTACCTGACGTGCTAACAAGATGTGTTCACGTGTTTGAGGCATAGGTCCATCAGATGCAGCAACTACTAAGATTGCTCCATCCATCTGAGCAGCACCAGTGATCATGTTTTTTACATAATCGGCGTGGCCTGGACAGTCAACGTGTGCATAGTGACGTTTTTCTGTTTGGTATTCAACGTGTGCAGTGTTGATAGTGATTCCACGTTCTTTTTCTTCTGGAGCACCATCGATTTGGTCATAAGCTTCAGCTTTAGCCATACCTTTTTTAGCTAATACTGTTGTAATAGCTGCTGTTAATGTTGTTTTACCGTGGTCAACGTGACCGATAGTACCAATATTAACGTGAGTTTTACTTCTGTCAAATTTTTCCTTAGCCATTTATAATTTCCTCCTAAATGCTAACATATTTCATACAATAAATATTGTATTTCAGAACCAAACGAAAATCAACTAGTTTTCGTTTGAATTCTCTTTAATAATTTTTTCTGCAATACTCTTTGGAACTTCTGAGTAGTGGTCGAACTTCATAGAGTAGTTTCCACGTCCCTGAGTAAAGCTACGTAAGTCTGTAACATATCCGAACATTTCTGATAATGGAACATGTGCACGAACGATTACTGCATTTCCACGTTCTTCCTGTTCAGTGATTTGTCCACGACGACTTGAAACGTCACCCATAACGCTACCTAAGTATTCACTTGGTGCAGTTACTTCTACGAACATAATTGGTTCTAGAATAGCAGGTTTACATTTCTTTCCTGCTTCTTTCAATGCCATACTAGCGGCAATCTTATAAGCCATTTCACTAGAGTCGACATCGTGGTATGATCCATCAAATAATGTAGCTTTGATATCGATTACTGGGTAACCTGCAATCATACCATTTTCCAATGCTGCTTCCAAACCTTCTTGAGTTGGTTTGATATATTCTCTAGGTACGCTACCTCCAACGATAGCATCAACGAATTCAAATCCTTTCCCTTCGTTTGGTTCGAATTTGATCCATACGTGACCATATTGTCCACGACCACCTGACTGACGGATATATTTTCCTTCACAATCAGCAGCCTGACGAATTGTTTCACGGTAAGCAACTTGTGGTTGTCCAACATTTGCTTCAACTTTAAATTCACGACGTAAACGGTCAACAATGATATCCAAGTGAAGTTCACCTACACCGGCAATGATTGTTTGTCCTGTTTCTTCGTTTGTATATGTTTTGAAAGTAGGGTCTTCTTCTGCAAGTTTTGCAAGAGCCAATCCCATTTTGTCTTGGTCAGCTTTAGTTTTTGGTTCCAAAGACAATTCGATTACTGGTTCAGGGAATTCCATAGATTCAAGGATGATTGGATGATCTTCATCACACAATGTATCACCTGTTGTAGTAACCTTTAAGCCAACAGCAGCAGCGATATCACCTGAATAAACTTCAGTGATTTCTTTACGTGCATTGGCGTGCATCTGAACGATACGTCCGAAACGTTCTTTTTTATCTTTAGTTGAGTTTAATACATAGCTTCCTGCTGTAGCAGTACCTGAATAAACACGGAAGAAAGATAATTTTCCAACGAATGGGTCTGTAGCGATTTTAAATGCTAATGCTGAGAATGGTTGATCATCACCAGGGTGACGAACATCTGGTTCTCCATCTAATGTAGTACCCTTAATTGAAGGTACATCTAATGGACTTGGTAAGTAATCTACTACTGCATCCAATACTAATTGAACACCTTTGTTCTTATATGCAGATCCACATAATACTGGGAAGAAGTCACCATTACATACAGCAATACGTAATACACGTTTGATTTCTTCGATTGAAGGTTCTTCACCTTCTAATACTTGCATCATGAAATCTTCATCATAATCTGCTAAATAATCTAATAATTTAGCACGGTATTCTTCCATAAGATCTACCATATCTTCTGGAACTGGGATTTCAGTAATTACACGACCGAAATCTCCACTGAAGCTATAAGCTTTTCTCTTGATAATATCAATGATAGCTTCGAAGTCTGATTCAGCACCAATTGGTAACTGAATTGGACAAGATTTAGCCCCTAAACGATCGATGATTGTATTGCATGACATTAAGAAGTCAGCACCTGTAGCATCCATTTTGTTACAGAATACAATACGTGGAACGTTATATTCAGTAGCTTGACGCCAAACTGTTTCAGTCTGAGGTTCTACACCTGCTTTGGCATCTAATACTGTTACGGCACCATCTAATACACGTAAACTACGTTCAACTTCTACTGTAAAGTCTACGTGGCCTGGTGTATCGATGATATTGATACGGCATTCTTTACCAGTTCCGTCTGTCTTTTTCCAGTGAGCTGTTGTAGCAGCAGAAGTGATAGTGATACCACGTTCTTGTTCTTGCTCCATCCAGTCCATTGTACTAGCTCCATCGTGTGTTTCACCAATCTTGTGGTTTACACCAGAGTAGTAAAGAATACGTTCTGTTGTTGTTGTTTTTCCGGCATCGATGTGAGCCATGATACCGATGTTACGAGTTTCGTGTAAAGCATATTCTCTAGCCATATTTCTTTACTCCTTCTCTTACCAACGGTAGTGAGCATAAGCCTTGTTAGCTTCTGCCATTTTGTGAGTGTCTTCACGTTTTTTAACACTGGCACCAGTTCCATTAGAAGCATCGATAATTTCAGCTGCTAATCTCTGTTCCATTGTTTTTTCGTTACGTAAACGTGCGTAGTTTACGATCCAACGAAGTCCTAAAGTCAAACGACGTTCGTCGCTTACTTCAACTGGTACTTGGTAGTTGGCTCCACCTACACGTCTAACTTTCAATTCCAATTGAGGCATAACGTTTTCTAAAGCTTGTTCGAAAACCTCCATTGGTGCTTTTCCTGTTTTTACTTCTACGATTTCAAACGCGTTGTACAAAATTGTTTGTGCAACCCCTTTTTTACCATCAATCATGATTTTGTTGATCAAACGAGTAACCAACTTAGAGTTATAAATTGGGTCGACTAGTACGTCACGTTTCGCAATGTGTCCTTTTCTAGGCATCTAATTTCCTCCTTTCACGATTGATCTATTTCTTAGGTCTTTTTGTTCCGTATAATGAACGAGATTGTTTACGGTCATTTACACCAGCACAGTCCAAAGTTCCACGAACGATGTGGTAACGAACACCTGGTAAGTCTTTAACACGTCCACCACGAATCAATACAACACTGTGTTCCTGTAAGTTGTGTCCGATACCTGGAATGTAAGCTGTAACTTCCATACCATTACTTAAACGAACACGCGCATATTTACGAAGTGCTGAGTTTGGTTTCTTAGGTGTCATAGTACCAACACGAGTACAAACTCCACGTTTTTGTGGACTTGATTGGTTTGTTGGTTTAGACTGCAATGAGTTGTAACCACGGTTCAAAGCTGGAGACTTTGAAACGTTTTGACTGGCCTTACGACCTTTACGAATCAACTGGTTGATTGTAGGCATAAGATCCTCCTTTCAAAATTTTCAATTTCCAAGCAAACGAAGCCGGGTGGGTCTTGCCCATCCATTAAATATAGGCTCTTTTCAGAACCTATTTTCGCATGCAATACTAAGATACAGTATTCGGCATGATTTGTCAATTCTTTTTTGTTGATTTTTTATAAAAATTTTTTACGCATTCTCCATTCATTAAAGTATAATATAGACAAGAATAGAGGTATGTTTATGAAACACAAAATTGTATTTTTCGACATGGACGGAACACTTTACCAAACCGAAAATGACGTTATTCAAGAAAGCGCATTAGACGCTATACAGACACTAAAAGATAAAGGATATATTGTCTGTGCGGCAACTGGCCGTCCCTTAAATCAAATGAAACTTATATTACAACGCGTTCAATTTGATTATTATGTATTGATTAACGGAAGCTACATTCTAGACAAAGATTTTCAAGAAATCGGAAGCTATCCAATCTTACAAGATAATGTGAATGACTTAGTCAATTTCAGCAAAAAACATGAAACAGGTCTAATGTTTCACTTTGGAGATGCCACATACATTTACAACAACTTTTACCCAATGTATTACTTTTGTAAATACTGCAACGTACTAGATTCACTATTCTACGACCCTAGTCAGTCCTATCATTTAAGACACAAAGCCTTTAATGCCGTAGTTCTTACTAAAGATAAAAAATTAGTTGACCAATTTATGGAAGCTCATCCAAGCCTAAGAAACGATTTAATTAACGTTAAAACCGATGGATTCTGCTTCGATATCTTCAATGCTGATAATGATAAATCAAAAGGCATTGAAATGATTCTTGAAAAAACAGGATTCTCATGGAAAGATACCATCTGTTTTGGAGATAGCACAAATGATATCCATATGTTAAAAAAAGCAGATATTGGTGTTGCGATGGGAAATGCGAGTGACTTTGTAAAAAGCTATGCTAATTTTACCACAACATCTACATACGATAACGGAATCTATAACGCAGTCACAAAAATATTAAAAGACGAATAAACATATATAAAAGGCATTATCGTAATTAGAATGATGTCTTTTTTAGTATCATAATAGCATCATTTAAGTACATACTCATTAAACAAAAAGAAAAAAAGCCTTTATCTAAAGACAAAGGCTTTAATAACAAATTAAGCTTAAATTACTTAATTTCTACAGTAGCTCCAGCAGCAACTAATTTTTCTTTAATTGATTCTGCTTCTTCTGGAGATACATTTTCTTTAATAGCAGCTGGAACACCATCTACTAATTTCTTAGCATCAACTAATCCTAAACCAGTGATTTCACGTACGGCTTTGATTACAGCAACTTTTGTTGCACCAACATCAGCCAATGTAACAGTTACTTCGCTAGGTCCTGCAGCTTCTTCAGCAGCAGCAGCTGGAGCAGCAACAGCAGCAGCTGCTACTACACCAAATTTTTCTTCGATTGCACTTACTAAGTCGTTTAATTCTAAAATTGTTGCTTCTTCTAAATAAGAAAGAATTTCTTCTTGAGTTAATTTAGCCATTTTATTTTCCTCCTATAATTAATTACGCAGCAGCTTCTTCAGTAGCTGGTGCTTCTTCTGTTTTTACAGATCCGTTTTCTTTAGCTTCTGCCAATGCTTTAACAGTCATAGCAAATTTGATAACTGGAGCATTTAAGCAAGATGCGAATTTAGCCAACATACCTTCTTTATTAGGTAATGCAGACAATTTTTGGATAGTAGCTTCATCTACCATAGCTCCATCCACGATACCAGTTTTTAATACCAATGCTTCATGTTTTTTAGCAAATTTAGCTAATACACGAGCAGGAGCAACTGGATCTTTACCAAATGCCAATGCGTTAGGTCCAACTAAAGTTTTTGCGAAATCTTCGTGACCTAATTTTTCAGCTGCACGACGAGCAATTGCGTTACGGTAAACTTTGAATTCAACGTCTTCTTCACGCAAAGCACGACGAAGTTCTGTTACTTCCTTTACTGATAATCCACGGTATTCTACTAATACAACACTACTAGCAGCTTCCATTTTTTCAGATAAGGCGATAACATCAGCTTCCTTTTGTGCAAGGATGTCTTTGTTCATTCGATCCACCTCTTCTTTCATCTATTGTAACAATATTCAAAAGAAAAGCCCGCATCAAAGACGGGCTAATTGTGCAAAGTCAATGCATCATACCCTCGGTAACATTATTAAGCATACGCCGTTACTGTCTTTGGAATATTGATAACAATCTGTAGTTTAATTTATTTTACTAGATTTGTCAATTACTTAACGATTTCAACGTGGATTCCAGGACCCATTGTTGTTGAAACAACTAAGTTTTTCATGTATGCACCTTTTACAGTTGCAGGACGAGCCTTAGCAATTGTGTTGAAGATTGCATTGAAGTTTTCAACTAAAGCTTCATCAGTAAAACTTGTTTTACCGATAGCTAAGTTGATGTTTCCTTCTTTGTCTACACGGTAAGTAACTTTACCTTTTTTAATTTCATCAATAGCCTTAGCAACATCCATTGTTACTGTACCAGTCTTAGGGTTTGGCATTAATCCTTTAGGACCTAAAACACGTCCTAAACGTCCTAATTGACCCATCATATCTGGAGTAGCTACTAATACGTCAAAATCGAACCAACCTTTAGAGATTTTTTCGATAATATCTGCACCACCAACGAAATCAGCACCAGCAGCCTGAGCTTCTTTTTCTTTTTCACCTTGTGCAACTACACAAACGCGTTGTGTTTTACCAGTTCCATTAGGTAATACCATTGCCCCACGAATTTGTTGATCAGCGTGACGAGGGTCTACGTTTAAACGGAAACTTACTTCAACACTTGCGTCGAATTTTGTTTTACTAGTTTCTTTAGCTAATTTAACAGCTTCTTCAATTGAATAAGTCTTTGAACGATCAACCAATTTAGCTGCTTCAGCATATCTCTTACTTACTTTTGCCATTATTGATGTTCCTCCTATTCAAATCCTTCAACCTTGATACCCATGTTACGTGCAGTACCAGCAACAATACGCATTGCAGCTTCTACATCATTGGCATTCAAGTCTGGCATTTTGTACTCAGCAATTTCTTTTAATTGGTCAACTGTAATTGTACCAGCAACTACTTTTTGATCTCCACTTGCTTTTTGTACGTTTGCTGCTTTTTTCAACAAGTTAGCAGCAGGTGTTGTTTTCAATACGAAATCAAAACTCTTATCTTCATAAGCAGTAATGACAACCGGAACAATATCACCTTTACGATCTTTTGTTGCATCATTGAAAGCTGTACAGAACTGAGGCATGTTGATACCAGCACTTGCTAATGCTGGACCTGGTTTAGCTCCACCAGCTTGGAACTGCAACTTACAAACTTTTGTAACTTTTTTCTTGCTCATAAGACGTTCCTCCTATATTTTGTCCTATGCTGTGGTAATACGAACAGTTACGCATTCTCCCACGCATGCCTTTTTACTATACACCACTATAATCTGTGATGCAAGACCATTTTAAAAAAATTAGAGAAAATCATTAATTCTTTCTAATCATTCACACCCTCCTTCATACGAAGAATTGATTTTTTAAACTTATCCATCTTCTTCTGCACTCTTTCATCATCATGATCATATACTTCACTTCTCAAATCCGATTGGAATTCATAAATATCCGAACTTGCATCACTCCACACATCGTAATCTTCCGTATCATATGCATCTTTAATAATTCCATCATAATAGATATCATACATATCCTTACCCGCATCTTCATATATATTCATAGATTCCGCTCAAATCTTTGTATTTCACTTTATATGATACATCCTCATTCATAATCAATTCAGCATACTTATAAGCATATTTCCTCAATCGAATGGACAACAACTCTGTCTGTTTTAAAGCATCATCATAATACGATTTTACCTTATCTACTTTTTTCGTATATACATCAAAATCCGTTATTTTTTCACTCAAAGCATCCCTTTCACTCTCTAACTTTGTCTTTGTGGCCTCAACATCCTTGATTGCCATTTCCTCTATTTTATCTATCGTAGAAGCAGATACCTCAATTACATTCACTTTTCGTTCTGCATCATTTTTGTCAACAGGTGTACTTGTACAACCTCTAAGAATCAAACACAATCCTAAACACACTAACTTTTTCATTATTATTCACTCTTCTTTCCAAACTCATCTATTACATCTTCTAAACAACAAGGTAACTCTCCAATTATCTGAACTATATTCAATAAATTTTTTTCGCTTTGTAAATCCTCACATTTCTTATCCAACTCGCCCAACTTTCTTTGGCTCAGTTCCTTTAAATTTTCCTCACTCAAAATTTCTTTAACTTCATCCAAACTAAACCCTAAACTCGCCAACATTCTTATATCCCATAATTATCTCAACCCTTCTTCATTCTTTGAAATCACTCCCTTCTTTTCATATCTACGAATCATATTTCTTGTGATTCCCATATGTTCTTCGATTCACTTCACCTTATACTTCATTGCACAATACTCCTTTTTCAATTTACAGCCTTGTTCTTAGAACAACGCAAGCCAAAAAAGTTATTTCTTCGTTCCTTCTTCCAAACTTTTTTGCCATAAAAGAGCTTGTAAATTTCGCGAATCAAAAAAAAGCGATACACCGACCGCATTGAGTTTAAAGAATAATAATGTTAATATATCCACATGAACTTAAATACATGGATAGAAGAAAAATTTAACGCAACAAACTACACACTCGAAAAAACAGATAAAGGCATTAGTAACCACAACTATTTATTAACAATCAACGACAATAAATATATGGTACGCGTACCAAAGAAGAATCATGAATCTCTTGGTTTGCAGCATGAACACGAAAAGGAGATTTTGCCACTTGTTTCTGATTTAGATGTACCTGTTATTTTATTCGATGAAAAATCAGGTATCAAAGTAACAACTTATATTGAAGATGTAGAAACATTTGATGAATGTAAAGACAAAGACAAATTCGCAAGATGTGCAAATTTAATGAAATCTCTTCATACTAAAAAAGCTCCTTTGTTTATTTTCAACCCTTTTGGAAAGATTGAATTCTATAAATCTCAAATCAAAGAATGTATCGTATCTTTTCCAAATGAAGAAAACTTTTTAGAAGCATTAAAAAAAGAATATAAACCAAACACACTATGCCATAACGACTTTGTGCAAGGAAATATTCTTTACAGTGATACAAAAGACTATTTGATTGACTATGAATATGCCGCAAAAAACGATTATCGCTTTGATATCGCCAGCTTCTTTTCAGAAAACAACATCCATTATATTGATCAAAGAGACCAATTCTATCAAGCCTATTTTGATGGAGACATCGACCCAATGATTGATGTTCAAGTGCAAGCATTTGAAAGAATGGAAGACATCCTTTGGGGATATTGGGCAAATATGCTTTATGAACAAAGAGGCGAACAAATCTATTTTGACATCGCAAAAGACAAAGAAAAACATTACAGAGGCTAAATAGTCTCTGTTTTTTCATCTATATCCATAAATTCTTCTTCCGATAAAGAAACCGTCAAATACGTATCATCACCAATGATTTGTTTTGCCCCTTTATCATTACACAATTGTTTTGCCCTATCATAATACATTTTTGGGAGCAACATAGGATTACATAAAATGCCATTATACTCACAAATCACGATATGTTTTCCATCTTGAATTGAAACCATTTCCTTTAACGTATCGAATTTTAAATATGGCATATCCGCAACCATCAGTATGCATGCATTATTTTGACAAGCGCCCACACCTAACGCGATAGAATGCCCTTGCCCATATTCAGGATGATCATTCATAACAACATGATATCCTAATGACTCAGCCATTTCTTTTATCTTTTCATATTGTGTGACTACTATCACATCTAAAAAAGCACTTGCCTTATCAAAAGCATATTCAATAAGTTTCTTACCATGAAATTCGTACAAAAGTTTATTTGAAACAAAGCGTCTGGAAAAACCAGACGCTAAGATAATCAAAGAAATATTATTCATCTTCTTTTCCTAATAACACTTTTTCAGCAGTAATAGGCAAAGTACGAACCTGCACTCCCGTCGCATGTTTTATAGCACTAGCAATTGCACTAGTTGGTGTATTAATAACAACTTCACCAATGGATTTAGCACCAAATGGACCATTGTCTTCATAACTGCTTTCAAATTCAACGCGAACGCTTGGAACATCCACTCTTGTTGGCAACTTATACTGCAAGAAGTTACGATTACGCATCTTACCCTCATTTGAGTACGTGATATCCTCACTCAATGCCATACCAATACCTTGTACAATACCACCTTCAGCTTGTACTCTGGCAAGATTGGGATTGATAACTGTACCACAATCAACTACAGAAACATAATCATGAACCTTGATTTCACCCGTTAACTTATCTACATCTACTTCGGCAATACCAACCATAAATGGAGGTGGACTTGTAGGTGACATGTGGGAGTCACTGGCAATCAACGCTTTGGCGATACCACCATTGAAACATGTATCCGCAAAATCAGCCAAACTCATTTCATGCGTATGATCTAATGTATAGATTTTCTTACCATCAAATTCAATATCTTCTTTATCCACATCAAAGAATCCGGCTGCCGCTTCTAAAATAGAATTTCTTAACTTTTCACAAGCCTTTACTACAGCCATACCCGTTACATACGTTGTACTTGATGCATAAGAACCCGTATCATATGGTGCATGATCTGTATCCAATGAACTAGTAACAACTTGATCTACATCACAATCCATACATTCCGCAACCATTTGAGCAAGAATCGTATCGCATCCTGTACCCATATCTGTAGCACCGATACTTAATGTATAGAAACCATCATCCTGCAGTTTAATTTCAACAGAACCTACATCAAGACCCGAAATACCACTACCTTGCATAGATAAAGAAACACCTAATCCACGAACAAAATCACCCATATCACGTCTTAAAGGTTTATTCTTGTAGTCAATCATTTCCATCGCTTTTTCTAAACAACGATCCAACGCACACGCATTCAATTCTTCATTATAATATTGCGATAACACTTCATTTTCACGTGTCATATTTTTAAAACGGATTTCACAAGGATCCATATTCAATTCATCAGCCAATTCATTAATAATGGATTCAACCGCAAACTGTCCCTGTGTAGCCCCATATCCTCTATAGGCACCTGCTCGCATTGTATTTGTATAAACTACATCATATGTAAAACGACTGGCTTTAACATGGTTATATAAAGGCAAAGATTTATGTCCTGCCAAACCAATTGTAGTTGGACCATGCTCTCCATAAGCTCCTTGATTTGATAATGTATATAAATCTATAGCTTCAATCGTACCATCTTTTGTAGCACCAATGCGAACATGCATCTTCATTTCATGTCTTGAGTTACTGGCCGCAAAAGTTTCTTCACGAGTATAAACAATCTTACTTGGCTTTTTAAGTTTCCATGTGACAAATGCCGTGAAGATTTCACAACAAGCCGTTTGTTTAGCCCCAAATCCTCCACCAATTCTTGGCTTGACCACATTGATTTTTGACTTTGGAATTTCTAAAGCATTACTTAAAATTCTTCGAACATGGAAAGGAATCTGTGTAGAACTTACACAATTTAAACGACCATATGTATCAATGTAACAATATGAACGCATAGTTTCCATCATTGCCTGGGCATTGGCCTTTGTATGATAATCTCTTTCTAAGACCACTTCACAATCCTTTAATACTGCATCCACATCACCAACAACACTTTCTCCGCTGCTGACAATATTACGCTTTACGTCATTACCAATCTCACAAAGACACTTATAATCATCTTCCTCATGAACCACAATTGCATTATCAATAGACTTTTCAAAATTTAACAACGGTTCTAATACTTCATAATCTACTTTGATAGCTTTCAAAGCACGATCTACACAATCCTCGTTAGTTCCTGCAACGATTGCGACTTCATCACCTACATAACGAACTACATTTTCTAAGATTCTACGATCATATGGACTTGGTTCAGGATAAGATTGTCCTGCAAGAGTAAAACGAGACGTTGGAACATCCTCATACGTATACACTGCTTCAATTCCAGGAATTCTTTTCGCAATGGAAGTATCAATACTTCTAATTTTTGCGTATGCATGTGGACTTCTTAAAAGCTTAATAATCAAACAATCCTTAGGTGCTAAATCATCACAATATACAGGTTGCCCTGTAACTAAAGCCATCGCATCCTTTTTGATGACACCTTTTCCTACACTATTCATGATTTTCACCTCGACTTAAATACGCCTTGATTGCACGCATCTGCGACATATATCCAGAACAACGGCATAAATTTCCGGCTAAATAAGCACGAATTTCATCATCACTTGGATTCACTAATTCTTTTTCCATTGCCAAAACATTCATAATAAATCCTGGCGAACAGAAACCACATTGTTCAGCGCCTTGTTTAGCCATAAACATACCGAATTCACCCGCTTCTTTTTGAAGTCCTTCAAGCGTCGTAATTTCACGACCATCGCATCGAACTGTCAATGTACTACAAGAAAGAATTGGCGTTCCATCTCTTAACACTGTACATAATCCACAGTTTGCGGTATCACACCCTCTTTTTACACTGTAACAACCACGGTCTCTTAGCCAGTCAAGCAATAAAGTTTGTGGCTGTACATCATCCTGAATCAATTTTCCATTCACTTTAATTTTAACCAACATAAGACTCTACCTTTCTCAATAACTTCTGAGTTAATCCCTCAACAAGTTTTTTTCTATATTCCTTGCTTCCGCGCATATTGTCTGCACAATATACATCTAAATCAATATGATCTAAATCACAATTATAAACTTTCGCAATGGCTGGTCTTGCACCAAAACAGAATCGGTAGTGGTCTGCATACTTTGTACAAGATGCATTTAAAACACTTAAATCCGTAGCACTCCTTCTTACAGAAACAAAGGCACTCAGCAAATTTGTCTTCTTCACATAAATATATTCCACAATATCCTTTTCATATGGAAGACTCACAAATTCTTCAAGTGAAATACGCCCATGTTTATGTGTTTGTACATCACACTCTAAACATAATAAGCTACAGATGACATCACTAAAACTAAAACGCGAATATATACTTCCTCCAACTGTTGCCAAGTTTCTTAATTGTACACCGACAATATCTTTTACAGCATCTCTAAATACATAACAAGTTGCCTCATTGAAAGCTTGATGCGTTTCTAATTGCCGCAAAGTTACCATAGCACCAATTTTGAATTCTGCATCATCTTCTTCAATTTGATCCAAGCCTAATTTGCTTAAATCAATAGCGGTCGGAATCTGAATGTCTTCCATCTTCAACCAGATCATACCGCCTAGAATCATATTCTTTTTATTTTTCGTTAGTAGCGCATACGCCTCATCTAAAGATTCTGGCGATGCATAATTCATTATTCTTAACATAATGGATACGCTCTCTTTCTTTACTAAAATTTTAACACAAAAAGAAAGTGTTAAACACAATGTTTAACACCGATTTGTTAGTCTTTTTTACCAGGCAAAATTAAATTTAATACGGTTGCGATCACAAACGTCATAATAATTCCGTTTTGTGCAAAAATATTTCCAACCCAACTTGGTAATTGTGCTAGAACTGTAGGTACTTGTCCAATACCAATTCCAAGACCGATTGCCAAGGCAATAATCAAAGTGTTTCTTTCATTGAATTCAACACGCATCAATGATTGAATACCACTTACCAAAATACTCGCAAACATAATAACGGCAGCTCCACCAAGTACAGATTGAGGCATAACCGCAAATAAAGCACTTAATTTTGGGCAGAAACCGCAAAGAATCAAGAAGATAGCTCCTGTCATAATTGTAAAACGGTTAACAACTTTAGTCACTGAAACCAAACCAACATTTTGAGAGAATGAAGTATTTGGCAAAACTCCAAACAATGAGGCAACAACAGAACCTAAACCATCTGCCAAAACGCCGCCTTGTAATTCTTCAGAAGTTGCTTCACGATCTAAACCACCATTTGTGATACCAGAAACATCTCCGACTGTTTCAACTGTTGTCGCAATAAACATAATTCCCATCGCAATAATTACTTCCAAATTAAATTCCATCTTCACTGGCATAAAAGTTGGAAGTGCAATCCAAGAAGCGGTTTGAACTTGCGTAAAATCAACCATTCCTAACACAATGGCCAAGATATATCCGGCAATAATACCGATCAAAATCGAAGCATTATTCACAAAACCTTTAATTTGTTTGGCGATAATAATTACCAAAATAACAAATGTACCAACCAATAAATGTTTAGGATCCCCAAAATCAACAGCACCACTACCTCCACCAAAATAATTGATACCAACAGGAAGTAATGATAAACCAATGGAAATGATAACTAAGCTAGTAACAACTGGTGGGAATAATTTTCTTAATGGTTTGATGAAGAAACCTAACACCATCTCAAATAAACCACCAATTAAACTTGCTCCCATCAATGCACCATAACCATATAGAGCACCCATTGCTTTGGCAGTTCCAATAAATCCTGAACTAGTACCCATAACGATTGGAAGTTTAGCTCCCACTTTCCACACTGGATATAACTGAACTAAAGTAACAGCTCCTGCAATAAACATCGCATTTTGAATCAATGCAGATTTTAAATCCGGTGATAATCCAAGCATTCCTGCAATAATCAATAATGGACTGATATTTCCAAGAAACATCGCCAATACGTGTTGGATTCCTAAAGGCAATGCCTCTTTTAAAGGTACAACACCATCAAGTTCATATATCGAACCTTTTTTTACATCTTCTTTTCTCATTCTTTTCCTCCGAAAATAAAAAAGTCTCGTACAAAAACGAGAATCAACGCGACACAATAAAAAAGTAGGTTGATTCATAGTCCCTGAATTTACGGTTTAGGGGTAGAAACATCGACACCGTATTAGTCGATATATACGAAACACGTTAGGATTATATCATTAATTAAACAAAAAAAATAGGACAAATCGTCCTATTTCAGATTGTTGACAAAAGCCTATACCTTTTCGTAAGGAAATAGGCTTTTTATTGTATATAGGCAATTTTCGAAATAAAATTGTCTTTTTTTGTATATTTTGAAGGATATATTGAATTTTTTGATGGCTTTCTTCTATATTTTCCTCTCCAAAGGAACATTTTCTTCAGATTATGGCACGCAAAAATCAACCAAGCATTCTGTTGGTTTTTCTACAAGCCTTTTAACCTTGTGAAACGTAGTCCATTGTTTTCTTTACAGTCCGCAAAT
>NZ_JAHQVB010000051.1 GCF_019052655.1 Holdemanella porci | reverse complement strand
TCGTGTTGTGTTCCATAATAAATTTTACCTCCTGAACAACGTAGAAAAACACAACGCATTCATTATAGAAGATAAGATACTCTAAAAACTTTAAAAAGTTTTTAGAGCAGGTTATAAACGCCTCTAAATAATTACCAATAAACAAATATAGAAAAACAGGTAAAGAGACAGTTGTTCATGTCAAAAAAAGGAAAGAAAAAAGAGCCAATTTGGAGACCCCAAAAGTCGCCCCTAAAATTGACCCTAAAATAGACCCCAAAAATAATGACCCTAATTAAAATTGGTTACCCTTAAAAAAGAGCGCAACTTGAGCTCTAATTTTTTATACGTTAATTGCGGCATGCATTCCTAATGCATCTCTTTCTTTAGCTAGAATTGGATCAATGAAGTCTTTGAAGAATTCTTCTGTTTGTTGAACAGAACGTCCAACGAAGTTTTCTGGTTTCATGATGGAAAGAATTTGTTCTTTTGTCATTCCAAATTTTGGATCTTGTGCAATACGCTCGATCAAATCGTTAGGTTTACCTTCTTCTTTAACTACACGACCGGCTGCCATTGAGTGTTGACGAATCAATTCGTGTAATTCTTGGCGGTCTCCACCGGCTTTAACAGCGTCCATCATAATATTTTCTGTAGCCATGAATGGTAGTTCTTTTAATAAGTTAGCTTCTACAACTTTTGGATATACAACTAAACCATCACTTACATTTAAGTAAAGATCTAATAATCCATCCGTAGCTAAGAAGGCTTCGGCAACCGAAATACGTTTGTTTGCGGAATCATCCAATGTTCTTTCAAACCATTGTGTACTTGCTGTAATTGCAGGATTGATGGAATCGGCAATGATGTAGTTAGCTAGTGCTGCCATTCTTTCAGAACGCATTGGGTTACGTTTGTAGGCCATTGCGCTTGAACCGATTTGTGATTTTTCAAATGGTTCTTCGATTTCTTTCATATGTTGTAATAAACGAATATCATTACTGAATTTGTGTACGCTTTGTGCAATTTGAACTAAAACTTGTAATACTTGTGTATCATATTTACGAGTATATGTTTGTCCGCTGACTGCGAAATATTGGTCGTAACCTAATTTTTCACAAATCTTTTTGTCTAAAGCTTTAACTTTGTCTGTATCTCCTTCAAACAATTCCATAAAGCTTGCCTGTGTACCTGTTGTACCTTTGCATCCTAATAATTTTTTATTGTCTAATAAATGTTGGATTTCAATGTAGTCCATATATAAGTCTTGTGCCCACAAGCTAGCTCTTTTACCTACAGTGGTTGGCTGAGCTGGCTGGAAGTGAGTAAACGCAAGACATGGCATATTTTTGTATTTTAATGCGAATTCTTCTAATTTTTCTAATACATTGACGATTTTCTTTTGTACAAGCTCTAAAGCTTCGTGCATGATAATTAAATCTGTATTATCACCAACGTAGCAGCTAGTAGCTCCTAAGTGAATGATTCCCTTAGCTTTTGGACATTGTACTCCATACGCATATACGTGTGACATAACATCATGACGTACTTCTTTTTCTCTGGCTTTTGCGACATCGTAGTTGATATCTAAAGCGTGTGCTTTCAATTCTTCGATTTGTTCTTCGGTAATGTCTAATCCAAGTTCTTTTTCTGACTCCGCAAGAGCAATCCAAAGTCTTCTCCATGTCGTAAATTTTTTGTCGTTTGAAAATAATGCCTGCATTTCCTTAGATGCATATCTCTGTGAAAGAGGAGATTGGTAATATTCGTTCATTTGTTCCACCTATTCTAGTTAGTTTTTTCCTAACATCAATATTATATGTGTTTCAATTTTTAAATTCAACTTCAATTGTTGTATAATAAGGAGTATGGAAAAGGAGTAGTTATGAAAACTTTATCTATATTATCTACAAAGCTTAGTGCCTGGGTGCTACACCTAATTGGTAGGGGTGGATCGATGCCTGGGTCGATCGGCTGTAAAGTCGATGCGAATATATTATCGAAATTAAAATTTAATGGTCCTGTCATTTTAGTTACGGGTACAAATGGAAAGACGAGTACAGCCAATATGATTACAGACTTGTTTGAAAAGGCTGGATATAACGTGATTTCCAATCGTAAGGGAGATAACTTGAAGGCAGGGATTGTCACTACGTTGTTGACTCACGCAAAACTAAATGGTGAAATCAAAGCCAATGCGGTTGTGCTAGAATGCGATGAATTGAATGTAAGACATATTCTTCCATTTATTCCGGTTACAGATTTTGTAGTCAATAATTTCTTTCGTGATCAATTAGATCGTGCTCGTGAAATGGAACAGTTGATTGATTCGATTGAAAAGGTATTGCCTGCATATAGGGGTCGAATGATTTTAAATGCGAATGATCCCAATGTCGTACGACTCAATTTAGTAGCGAAAAACGCTTCATTCTCCTGTTTTGGAATGGATGAGAACAAGTATTCGGTTACAACGACAAAAGAGGCAAGTGAAGGAAAATTTTGTCCTAAGTGTGGGGCAAGACTTGAATACAGTTATTATCAATATTCACATATTGGTAAATTCCATTGTTCAAAGTGTGATTTTCAAACGCCGGAAATGGACATTTGTTTAAAAGATATTGATTTGGATAAAGAAACATTTTCGAGTGATGGAATACATTATAAATCTCCATATGAAGGAATGTATTCTATGTACAATTGTGCCGTTGTATTGAATGTCGCAAAAAATTATGGTATTTCACAAGATTGTGTTAAGTCTGTATTTAGTCATGCGCCTCAGCCTGCGGGAAGAAATGAAACATTCACATCAAAGGAACAAACTTGTATTTTAAACTTGGTTAAAAATCCTACAGGAGCCAATGAAGTTATGAAGGTCATTGAAAAAGATGATTCGGATAAGACAATTGTGATCGTATTGAATGATCGTGAGCAGGATGGTACGGACGTTAGTTGGATCTATGATACTTTCTTTGAAAAGATTATGAAGGATAGTACAAAGGAAATTATTTGTACGGGTCTTCGTGCAAATGATATGGCTTTAAGAATCTATTATGGTGGTTATAAAGGTCCTTTAAGTGTTGTCGATACTTTGGATATTGCCGTAAAAGCCGCATTAGCTACAAAGCGTACGACATATTCGATTGCGACATATACAGCATTACTTCCTACGCGTAATGCGATCAAGAAGGAGATGGGTCTATGAAAGTAGTTTGGATGTATCATGATATCATGGATCTTTATGGGGATAAGGGAAATATGATGGTTCTAAAGAAGCGTTGTTTAGATCGTGGTATTCCTTTTGAACTGGATACTTGTGGTATTGGTGAAGAAAAAGATTTAAGTGAATATGATTTGATTTTCTTAGGTGGTGGTGCAGATAAGGAACAAATTAGTTTAATTCCAGATTTATTATCGCGTAAAGAAAATATAAAGAAGGCCATAGATGAAAAGACCTTTGTGCTTTTGATTTGTGGTGGTTATCAATTGTTTGGTCAATATTATATTGCGGCCAACAATGAGAAGATTTCTGGTTTACAGTTCTATGATTATTATACGGATACGGGAAAAGCTGGTAGTCGTTGTATTGGAAATGTTGTGATTGATGCAAATTTAGATGGTTTAAAAACGCGTATCGTTGGTTTTGAAAATCATGGGGGTCAAACATTAAATGTAACGCATCCTTTAGGAAAAGTTGTGAAGGGTTGTGGTAACAGCTTTAATGCAGGTTATGAAGGATTCTATGATGGAAAGATTCTAGGTACCTATTTGCATGGTCCTTTACTTCCAAAAAATCCTGAGGTGGCTGATTTTGTGATTTCAAAAGCACTACAAAAAAGAAATCCGAATTTTAAATATAGTGATTTAAAGCCATTGGAAGATAAGTTTGAAAAGATGGCTCGTGAGGCTGTATTTAAGAAATTAGAGATATAAAAAAAAGATGTCATAAGACATCTAAAAACATAGTACATAAGGGGTTTATTATATTTTTTGACTCGAACGATAATGAAGTACTATGTTTTTTATCACTCACTCCTTTCATGGTTTTAGTATATAAGTTATATTGACATTATATATGTCAAATATGTGAGGAATCGTATGAGAAAATTTATTATATCCATGTTCATTGTTTTATCGACATTGATAACGCCTATATCGGCTTATGAGATTGATGAGATACCTGAATATAGTGGCAATCCTTATGTAGAAATACATGATAATGAGCCTGTATTTAGTTCGAAGGATATGAATACAAAGAGTTTTGAATCGTACTCGAATCTAGATTCTTTAGATCGGCCACAGGTTGCGTATGCGAATGTGTCGAAGGATCTAATGCCAACAAAAAAGCGAGAAAGTATTGGTTCTGTAAAGCCTGCAGGGTGGCATACAGTGCGTTATAAGGGAATTGATGGGAAGTATTTATATAATCGTTGTCATTTGATTGGATATCAATTAACGGGTGAGAATGCGAATCGTAAAAACTTAATGACGGGTACGCGCTATTTAAATGTAGAGGGTATGCTTCCGTTTGAAAATGAAGTATCTGACTACATAGAAAAGACAAATCATCATGTTTTATATCGGGTTACACCTATTTATGATGGTGATAATTTGATTGCGGATGGTGTACAGATTGAGGCGTATTCTGTAGAAGATAAAGGACAAGGTGTATCGTTTAATGTATTTTGTTATAACGTACAGCCAGGTATCACAATTGATTATAAAACGGGCGATTCAAGTCGCTCAAATGACAATATTATAAAGGAATATAAAGTTACAGAGGATACTTCTACTTATGTTTTAAATGTAAAAACACATAAGTTTCATAAGCCAACTTGTGCAAGTGTTCGTTTGATGAATGATGTAAATAAGTTGGAGTCAAGTGAGTCTAGAGATGTATTAATCGCTCAGGGGTATTCGCCTTGTAAAAACTGCAATCCATAGGAGAATAACATGAAAAAAATAGTATATATGCTGTGTGTATGTGTTTTATCTTTATCTTTATTTGGTTGTTCTAAACCAGAAAATAATGTGGAATTAAAGAAGAATGTTTCTTGTCAATTGTTGGATGTTTTAACCATCACAAATGATACAGATAATTCGACGTACTACTATTATTTGGCAAGTGTTGAAAATAAGGGTAAAAAGCCGTATGACACAAAGAATTTAATTTATACCGTAACAGATGACAACGAAAAAGATATTAGTGTCATTGATAAATATCAGTCTACGCCTTCTTATATCATCAATAAGGGACAAAACACGTATATTTATGGATATATTGGATTTCCAAACAATGATCAAAAAAACTTGGGTCTTTCTTTTAACAACAAGAAACAGTTCTTGCCTTTTAAAGCCTTTGATATTCGTAAGGCTAGTGATAAAAATGTTAACGATTCAAAGAATACAAAATATACTTTCTTTGAGGATGATACACTTCAGATTGGTGTAGATGCATCTAAAGCAAGTTATGTATATGAGAATGGGGAAACAGTATTAAAAAATATTAAGATTACTTATAAGAATAAAACGGATTCTCGTATCATTGTTCCATATTTAACGCCGAGTGCTACTTTAGAAGGTGTCGATCTTAGTAACAAGTATGATTTCGCAAATATGGATGAAATCAAAAGTCATGATTTTACAACGAATGGTATGGCGCCTAAAACACAAAGTTTTAAAGCGGATGTAACTGGGTATGTATTGTATTTCTTGGATAAAAAACAGACTGTAAATACAGAAATTGAATTCCATTTTGAAAAGGCAGCACCTGATTTTACGGATAAAAGCACCAAGCCTTTTGTGGTTCATATGAATTCGAAGGCATTTGGAAAATCAAACACATTTAAGATTGGACTTGATTAAGTCCTTTTCTTTTTGGTTCACTTTGTTTATAATCTTTGTGGTGATGTATATGTTAGAAGAAAAAGGATTAGTTCTTGAAGGCGGAGGCTTTCGAGGTATGTATACTAGTGGTGTAATCGATGTATTTATGGAAAATCACATTGATTTTAACCAGGTTGTTGGAGTTTCTGCAGGCGCTGCCTTTGGCTGCAACATCAAATCTAAACAGATTGGAAGAGCTTTGCGCTACAACAAGCGTTTTTGTAGAGATCCAAGATATTCAGGATTAAGGAGTTTTATTAAAACGGGAGATCTTTATAATAAAGAGTTTGCGTATGGGGTCGTGCCTACGATATTGGATCCGTTTGATACAAAGGTATTTAAAGAGAATCCATTGCGTTTTACCGTTGTATGTACAGATATTTGTACGGGAAAACCTGTATATCATGAAATTAAAAATGGAGATGCTCTAGATATTGAGTGGATTCGTGCATCGTCATCGATTCCTATTGTTTCAAAGCCTGTTAAATTAGATGAATATGAATTATTAGATGGTGGTGTCTCAGATTCGATTCCAGTGGATTGGATGTTGGAAAGAACAAAGAAGACAGTTGTAGTTTTGACAAGAGATCATACCTATCGAAAAAAGCCAATGAAATATATAAATCTTATAAAGAAGGCATTTAAGGAATATCCAAATCTACAACACGATTTAGAAAATAGACATATTGTATATAATGAAACATTAGATAAAATCGATAAGCTTGAAAGGGAAGGACAGATATTTGTGATTCGACCTTCTAAACCAATTGCGTGTGCGATGATTGAAAAAGATCCAAGTCATCTACAAGAAATTTATGACATAGGTAGACGTGATGCGTTGAATAGTTTGGAAGAATTAAAAAAATATTTGTGAAGTGTTTCACATGTTAGTTTGTGATATACTAATAAAAAATTTAGGAGTGATACAAATGAGTTTCCTTAAAAAACCAGGACGCATCTTATTATTAATCATGATTGTATTAGCTGTAGTCTGTCCGTATCGTGTTCATATGTATAAAACGAAGATTGAAGAAATCAAATCTGGCAAACTAAAAATCAATGATATGCAGTATGCTGCTGATGATCTACATCCGTATTCCGCTTATTTAATGGCTGTCCCATATATTATTATAGAAGTCGCATTAGGATCTTTATATTACGTTAGAACACGTGATTAGTGGACTTTTTGATTTGCCGTGAAAATCAAAAAGATGGACATTTGTACGTTTCGATTCAAATCAGAGAATGCGATATTATGGAAATTAATAAGACTCTATGATTTTTCGTGAAACATCAAAAAACGTATAACTATATGTATTTGTTCAAATAATAGTGATATAAAACTCATAATGAGGGTTAAAATTTAAATATAAACATATTTTTGAATTTCAAGTCATCTTAAACAAATTAAAATAAGTAGACCAATTTAAAAATTTGCTTTATTTCAATTCTATAAATATAACATAAGATATATTATGCGAAGTTAGTCCATAATATATCTCGAATTTTTAAATTTTTTCTGAAACAGACAAACTAATAAGTTCTTATAAGAAACTTTCGGAGTTAATCTTAACCAAAGTAATAAGTTCTTATACGAATATTACTTGTATATTTTAAGAAAAGTATTTAGACATAGGTTAATTTATTCAACTTGACATAGTTTATATTATATAAGTTTATATAGTATTAGTTCTTATAGTGTTTTCATGAAACTAAGCGTTACGTTAAGAAACAAAGCGTTACGTTTACGAAAAAGATTTGTTTTCACTTCATGAAACTAAGAACTTCCAAAGTTTGCTTCATTTGTTTGTGAAAGCACAAAAGAACAAAGAAACATAAAGTCTCTTTGTTCTTAGGCATTCAAATGGATTTTATCAGTTCGACAAACTGGAAGTTTCCGTTGCTTGTCTATTTATATAAAGCCTCTTTTTTTTGCTTCTTCAATCAATATAGGTTGAATTAAAGGATATGTCCAATTTTCAACTAACTTATCTGAAATCAATATCTTCTCAATCTCACTATGTAATTCCTCAAATGAGTTAATGTCTGCAATAAATAACATTCCGAAAGTTTCATCATCAATATTTTCATTTACTCGTGTCTTTCCTTTAACAGAATACACACATATTGGTTCAATTCTAAAATCAACTGCTCCTGTTTCTTCTTGTAATTCTCTTTTAGCTGTTTCTAAAATACTTTCTCCAGGTTCTCTGTGACCTCCTGGTATTTCATAAGTCTCTCTTTCTTTGTGTTTACAGAATACCCACTTGTTATCTGTTTTGGATATTATCACTGCAAAATTCAAAAATTCATCTGCGACATTGTCATAAAATTTTACTTCTACCATTCTATCAATACCTCGTCAAATTCAAATTTTCTGTTCCCTATAAAATTAATTTATTGGGATTTACCAAAACGCCAAACAACGATTTATTGATTTATTTTAACATAAAATATAAGTGGTTTGTAGAGATGAAATATATCGTGTTTAATTTTCATACAAAAAAATTGTAACACCATCATATTATCAATTTGTAAACGTAATTCTTAGTTTAACCGTTTTGGTGCCAACTCACTGTATGAGTTTTCTAAAAGAAGTTTTTAGTTTAAGGAAAACGAGCTAAAAGGCATAAAAAAAGACCAATAATGGAAGTTGTTAGTTTTGGAGAGACATTTCTTTAAATTAAGCGGCTTTTTTCCAAGATGTTAGCATATTAATCCTCATAATAAATGCTCCAATAAATACATATTATTTGGCATATCTTTCTATTCTTTTTAATGCTTGGATAAGCCAAACTGTTATAGGCATTAAAGAAGTATGGATTCTGCTTGAAATCATACTTTTTTAGGTTTATTCATGTTTTCCATAGTAACAAACTCCCAAACGTTTTCCTACAAATTGATTTGTTACATTTTGTTTAAAATATAGAATCATAAGCCTGGTTTGGCTAAACCACACAGAAATACCACATCATAATAACGTATCAGGTGTAGTAGTTCATCAGAATCATATCGTTTGCAAACACAAATACATAGTGATATACTAGGCAATGCTAGATAAAGAAACCTTTTTATTTAACTCATCTCAATTTTATCTAGCATATATAGACCAATGCAATTTTTAAACCCTTTCTTTCGCATTGGTCTTTTACTTTGTTAATAAGTACAAGTTTAATGTACAAATTATATAATTCATTTAATTTTTTACATCAGCAACACTGCAGGACTTACATTTAAGCGTGATGGTAAATTCGTTTCTATTGAACAAATAAGTACACAGGAATTGATTCTAAAATTTACATTAAACGCTTCCATAACCAATTCCACACGAACTATAAGTGTATAATACGATATCTAACAGCCGATCATAAAGATGTATTTGAAAGTTCTTTTTTCAACTATCTAGTCAAAGCGTTACATCAACAGTGTTTGAAGTGATGTCAGGTGAAGATCTTGATTAATGTATGATTGCTTTATTGTATGGATATACAATAGCTTCGAATACGGATATTTTAATTCGCAATAAAACTGTTTCAGAAATTAATAAGTTGATGTTGCCTTATATAAAGGAATAACGTCTATATTTCAGAAAATATTTTCAAAAATATGACATATGTCAATTTATTTTTCAGATAAACATGGTATAATTTCGACAGTTAGATGAATGTTTATAAGCCAACAAACAATAATAATACGTCACACATAATCAACGCCAACTATCTCATGTGTGATTCCATCTAACAGTCGATTGAGAACTAGTCTCCTCAAAAAAACACTAATACACTAGTTCTCTCCTCTTTTTATAAATTGTTTTATGAAACCTAGTGTGGGTTTCATTTTTTATTGTTTTTTCTTTTAAATCAAAAACACGAGTGGTATACTATGTTTTGCCGATAGGTTTTTTCTTTTCCTTTCTGATTAGGCCTGTTCGGTATGTATTTTTTCGAGCCAGCATGACCTACCCAATCATAGTTGGCTCTTTTTTATTGTTCGTGAAAATGGTATATTACTTTATGCTAGAAATGAGTGGATATTTATGAAATTAAAAATATGGCTTGGAAGAATTATTCCTTTAGTTATCATCGCATTAGGTGAAATTGTATTATATTGTAATCTATTTAAATGGCTAACAACGTCTTTTGTCTTTATTGAAATTGTTTTACACATTCTATCCATTTTAATCGTATTAAATATCGTACGTACAAGTAGACATCTGTCTTCAGATCTTATGTGGATTATTCTGATTATGTTGTTTCCTGTCTTTGGTACATTTGTGTATGTATTGATGTTATTAAGTTTGTTGTTTGGAAAAACATTCCGCAATATTATTAAAGAACAAAAAAAGGCATCTAGCAACTATATACAAGATGAATCGATTATTGATGAAATTCGTAACGATAATCCAGACTATGTCTCACAGCTTGCTTTCTTACATGAAGAGGGCTTCCCTATTTATCGAAATACGGATTTTGAATATTATGCACCCTGCGAAAATGGATTTAATGTCATGTTAGAAGAACTAAAAAAGGCAGAAAACTATATTTTTATGGAATATTTCATCATTGAAGAAGGGTTTATGTTTAATTCGATTCTTTCTATTTTAGAAGAAAAAGTAAAACAAGGTGTAGAAGTACGTATCATGTATGATGATATGGGATCTTTAGGTACACTTCCCGCTTCTTATGCGAAACAATTAGAGAAAAAAGGAATCAAAGCTGTTTCTTTTAATCGTATTTCCCCAATCATTAATACGATTATGAATCATCGTGATCATCGTAAAATTTTGATTATTGATGGTAAAGTTGCCTTTAGTGGTGGCGCGAATTTAGCTGATGAATATATCAATAAGAAAGTAAAACATGGTCATTGGATGGACAATATCATTTGTATTAAAGGTAAAGCCGTTTGGTCTTATTTAGTAATGTTTCTAACAAACTGGAACGCTTTACGTCATGAAGACTTTGATTATTCTGTTTTCAAAAATGAAGATGTTGTAGATGAAACTTTGTTTGATGGATATATTGCACCTTATGCAGAGACTCCGTTAGATGAAGAATTGACGGGACAATCCGTTTATGAGGATTTATTAAATAGTGCCAATAAATATGTATATATAATGACCCCCTACCTCATCATTGATTCAGAAATGATCAATACATTAATTCATACCGCTAAAAAAGGTGTTGATGTTAGAATCATCATGCCCGGTATTGCCGATAAACAGATAGTACATGATATGGGAACTACATATTATAAACAATTAATTCAAGGCGGCGTTAAAATTCATGAATATGAGCCTGGTTTTGTACATTCAAAAGTCTTTATTTGTGACGATACATATGCCACAGTAGGAACAATCAACTTAGATTATCGCTCCTTATACCTACACTTTGAAAATGGCACTTTATTGTATAAATCTAAGAAGATCATGGATGTGAAACAAAACTTTTTTGATACATTAGAACATTGTAAAAAAATTCAAGTAGAAGATACCCATGTGAATATTGTGAAAGGTTTATTTTTAAGCATTATTCGTATATTCTCACCATTATTATAGAAAAAATGCAAGGCTGAATCCTTGCATTTTTAGTAGAATTAAAATAATGATTTTACACAACCATACATTCCGGCATCATTTTCAAGTTTAGCCAAAACGATTGGTGTATTTTTACATGCATGAAATGCATACTCTTTAAAGAATGTACTGATTCTTGAAGTTAGGATATCTCCAGCTTTAGAAACGCCACCACCAATCACAATGATTTCTGGATCAATCACACTACAGACTTGTGCCAATGCCTTTGCGAGAATTTTACAAGTGGAATCCACTAATTCGTTAGCGATGACATCCCCTTTTTTAGCCTCGTCATAAATGTGTTTAGCTTCTAAACAATCATAATCACGTAAACTAGAAGGACGTTTATCATTCTCTAACATCTTCTTAGCCTGAGTAACAATTCCAGTAGCTGAAACATATTGTTCTAAACATCCATGATTTCCACAGTTACATGGAGTTTTCTCATCATCCCTTACAGGCATGTGTCCGATTTCTCCGCCAGCACCATGAATTCCGGAAACAATCTGTCCATTTAAAACACAACCGCCACCAACACCAGTGCCAAGTGTAACCATTAATACATCTTGATATCCTTTCCCAGCACCTTGCCACATTTCACCAAGAGCTGCCACATTGGCATCGTTACCTACTTTAACTTTAAGTCCTGAAATTTGATGAAATTCTTTTTCAACATTCAATGAATTCCATCCTAAATTCACACATACACTCACAAAACCATTCTTATTTACTGGTCCTGGTACACCTAAACCTACACCCATCACATCACTTTTTTCGATACCTTTCGTTTCAATAGTACGATTAATAAAATCAGCAATTTCAGTAAGAATATATTTTCCATTATCTGTTTTGTTTGTTGGAATTTCCCATTTTTCCATCAAGTCTCCATCCACTGAAAACAATCCAATCTTTATTGTAGTACCACCAATATCTACTCCAAATCCATATTGCATATTTAAATTTCTCCTTTAATAATAGCTTATTAGAATTCTCAAAAAGAATCAATCACTTGTTTAAGTAAATTATCCACAATTAGTTTTGTATATCTTTTACATCCATATGGACGATGAATATGAAACATTCGTCATGTTTGACTTTGGTGGAGGAACTTTAGATGTTTCGGTTGTCGACTGTTTTGAAAATGTGATTAGCATCAATGCGATTAGCGGAAACAATCATTTGGGTGGTACAGATTTTGATCGAGCTATGGCCGAATACTTTTGTTTCAAAAATGGGTTAAACTATAATATTTTGGATTTATCATTCCAACAAAGTATTTTACGTGCTTGTGAAAAAGCCAAAATTAAGTTGAGTACACAAAGTGTGGCTGAAGTATCTTTAGTTCATTTAAATAAGAATTATAATTGTATATTTGATGAAAATGTATTATTTAATACTACACATTCCTTACTAGAATCTTGTAAAAATGTGATTGGTAAGGCCGTAAAAGACAGTGGTTTTTCAGCTAGTGAGCTTGATAGTTTGATTCTTGTAGGAGGCTCAAGCAAAATGCCGGTACTTCAACATTATTTATCAGACGCTTTAAATATTCCTGTATTAAAAGAAGAAAACATGGATTCTTTAGTTGCGCTTGGACTTGGAAAATACATTGGTATTAAACAAAGGGATGAAAATATTAAAGATGTAGTTGTGACGGATATTTGTCCTTTCTCCTTAAGTACTTCTACTTACAATGAACAAAATCCAGGCTTAGAATTATCAACCGTGCTTATTCCTAAGAATTCAGTTTTACCAACAAGTAAAAAGATGACTTTGCGTACCGTGCATAAAGGGCAAACCAAGGTCAATATTAGTGTGTTTCAAGGGCAGGCTATGTATGCGAAAGAAAATTTATTTTTAGGCCAAGCTTTTATTCATGTTCCTAGAAATATGCATGATTATGAATCGTTCGATTTAATCTATTCGTATGACATTAATTCTATGTTGTATGTAGAAGCCATTGTACATTCTACCCAGGAACATTATATTTTTAGAGTATCAAAAGGCGATGTGTTAGAAAAAGTAGATGCTTCTGTTCGTTTGGATTCCATCAAAGAAGTATCTTTAGCTTTATATCAAAATAATGAAGTGGATGCTCTGCTTGCTCGTATTGAAAGAATCTATCAAGAAGTGGATGAGGAAACACAAGATTATTTAATGCGTCTTCATTCAGAATTCACAAAATATATGGAAACTTTGATCAACAATATTCAAAAAAGGAAACGTCTTATAAATCAAGTTTCACAAATCTTGAATCAAATCGAAGAAAGTCAAAATGTAGATTCTTTAGATATCTTTAGTCAAGAAGAGGATGAAGAAGGAGAATATTTAGCATGAATGCGTGGGAAATATTAGGAATTGAGCCTACAAAGGATAAAAAAGAAATAAAAAAAGCTTATGCGAGACTTTTAAAACAGTATCATCCTGAAGAGAATCCGGAAGAATTCAAACAAATTCAGGCTGCTTATCAACAGTGTCTACACCCAGATCAAGAAATAGAGTCTGTTTCATTTGAACAAAATAAACAAGATATTCAAACACAATCCATTTTGACTAAAGAGGATACAATCATTCCTCCACCTATTCCTAAAGTAGAAACATTGTTTGTGAAGAATGAAAAGGATATTGTTGTTTATCAGGATATATTGAATTCGATTGAAAAAAGTTTGCCTAAAAAGATTAGGTCTAAAGAGATTGTACAAGTTTTTACAGAACCTAAAATCATGCCGTATTTAGAGGATGAATTGTTCTGTAGAAGATTAGAAGACATCTTTTTATCTCGTAAATTAAAATATATTAAGAATTTTAGAGATCCTATTTATATGTATTTAGGAAAGTATGGTATGTCAAAATTATCAAATGCGATGGATTATTCAAATGTCCCATTATATAAAAGGCCAGCCTTTACAGCTTTTATTGTGGTTAGTGTCATTCTTTTAGAGGTGATATTGGACATTCTTTAACAATCACAAGAAAAAAACAAGAATCTTCATTTGTATATAATGTATGATATGATCAACTCTAAAAGGCTAGAAATAGCCTTTTTATTATGTTAATGTTTACTTATGAAAACATATTTAACTTTAGGAAAATCAATTCCTCATAAATCAAATTATGATGGATCCTTATGATTTAACACATGAAGAAATTGTACAATTGAATTGTGTTTTTGAACAATATGAACCTGTTTTAGGATCACTTATCGAAAGAAAAACGGCAAATCAATAGAGCATTCTGGTGATTATGCACTATGTGATGGCACTCCATATGGCATGCGATGGCTGCAGCACTTGGTTCATTGATCAAACGCTCCACTTTAATTCCTAAAAGTTCGCCTATTCGCTTTGTATCTTGTCTTTGACGCGCATTAAAATAAGCCGGAACACTGATCACAACTTCATCGATAGATTCATGTAAATAATTTTGCGCATCTTCAATCAATTGTTTCAAGATAAAAGAAGAAAGTGTTGCCGAATCATACTCTTTCTTATCTAATGTATAAGTAACATCTGTGCCCATATTTCGCTTAAACAAAGATGCACTACATTCTGGATGCGTAATGAGTCTTTCCTTGGCCAATTTCCCAACAACAATCTTACCATCCAAAATACTGACAGCACTTGGAGTTACATATTCACCATACGCATTAGGAATCAATACGGGTTTTCCTTCTTTATAGACAACCGCTAAACTGTTGGTTGTTCCTAAATCTACGCCTAATATTGTCATATTCTCTCCTAACAAAAATTTAAAATAGCTAAAATGATACTAAATACAAGTGAAATACTTCCATAAACAATCAATCCATATTTTAGTATGGATGATAATACATGTTTATAGCCTTCTGTATATTTGGTAAAGACAGATTTCTTGCGTAATACAAAATATAGAATAAAACATACAATACCAACAATTCCATTATAGAGGATCAATAGTGGAATCAACATCGATAGAAAAAACACACATAAGATCCATCCTACACAAAACATCATTAATAGTAATACGCACAATCCGCCCATAAAGTTACCTTCTTTAATCTAAATATAGCATATTAAAAGCGGTATTTCTACCGCCTAAAAGTCTTGATGGAATTTACCTCCATAATGATTATCTTTATAGTTTGTGACATAAAGATAAACGACTAAAAGTGCAATCAAAACAAGACCAACAATAAACAATGAATGAGCAGACATCTTTCCATATAAGAACATGCATCCACATCCAATAAGTAATAACACATCGACAATAATGACAACAGGATCTAATTTCTTCATTTTTTACACTTCCCTTCACTTTCTTGTTAGGCTCTGTCACAACAAATGGTTGATTTTTGACGAGAAATAGCGTATAATAATAG
>NZ_JAHQVB010000050.1 GCF_019052655.1 Holdemanella porci | reverse complement strand
TACCACTGGTGTAAATTTTCTCTTTTTGACTAGTCCTATTTATATGCTAACATCAAGTTGATGAAATATAGAATGTTATCTAATGAAGAAATGATAGATAGAGATAGATGTGAATGTGCATATAGAGCATATAAAAAGTTAAATTGGTTAAATGATAATAACAAAGATTTAGAACCTGATACATTTTTTAGCTCTCCGTATTACTATATTAAAGAAATGTGTAGAAAGTATGATATAGAAAATAATAATAATTATTATGTTAGTGATTTCAAAAGATTTGTAATATCAGAAAAGGATGAGGACTATTTAAATATGGACAATAATCGTGCTCAATACCTTAGAAAAGAATGGTTTTGTTTAAAATCAACAAAAGAGCATTATCAAAAGATATTTACTAACGAAGATGTATTATTTTATGTAGAGAGTGCTCATAAAATTGGTGCGTTTCATATTATACCTAAAAGATTTGGGTATTTGCCAAAATGTAAATGGCTTTTAGATGATGGTATAAGAGCTTTGATGGTGATTGAAGATAATTGGATAAGCATCAAAAGGAGTTATGGAAACATATCATTTGAAGAGTATAAAAGAAAGTTTATGTTAGAAGATGTTTATTATAATAGAAAATTGAGAAAAGAACTAATGATTGATTTTAATATGACATGGGAAGAACTGTTTGAAACATTGAAGAAATTAGCGATAGTGATTAATAATAGAACTGAATCGATTATTCGAAGATTAGAAGAAATGTAAGATGAGGTATTCTTACTATGAAAATATTTGTTGATGATAAAAGAGATTTTAGTGAAGTTCAATTATGTGGATATAATTGTGTTAGGACATATAAGCAATGTATAACGTTATTATCAGTGTTTAAAGATATTGATGCAATTACTTTGGATTATGACTTAGGGGGTGAAGAAACAGGATTAGACATTTTAATTTATATGAAGCAAAATAATATAAAGGTTCGAGAAATATATATACATAGTACTCATCTTGAAGGAGTTAAAGAAATGGAAAAATTTATAAAATATAATTTTAAAGATGTTGATTATTTATATTGTCCTTATAGTGAATAACGGTTGGTAAAAAGGATGTGATTAACAATGATTTATGTAATGAGCGATATTCATGGTATGTATGATAAATATATTGAAATGATGGATTTAATTGATTTAAAAGAGACAGACACATTATATATCTTAGGAGATATAATAGACAGAGGAGTAAACTCTATGAAAATTTTACAAGATATGATGAAAAGGTCTAATGTGTTTGGTATTTTTGGTAATCATGAATTAATGATGGCAGATTGTTTTAATATTATTACGCAAGAAATTACAAATGAGTTCTTAGACAGTTTTGATGAAGAAAAACTAATGAAATTATCTGATTGGATGAATAATGGAGCATTCCAAACAATCCAAGAATTTAAAAAATTAAGTAAAGAAGAACAAAAAGACATTATTGAATATTTAATGGAGTTTACAGCTTATGAAGAAGTTGAAGTGAAAGGAAGATATTATCTTTTAGTTCATGCAGGATTAGGTGATTTTAGTGAGGAAAAATCACTAGATGAATATGATGTAAATGATTTTGTTTGGAAACGTCCTGATTGGGATATTCCATACTTCACAGACCCTAATAAGTTTGTAGTTGTAGGTCACACTCCAACATTAGGTATTAATGGAAAACCTGAAATATTTTATAAAAATAATTTCATAGCAATTGATTGTGGTGCTTGTTTTGAAAATGGTACGTTAGCATGTTTGTGCTTAGATACTATGGAAGAATTTTATGTTTAAGTAAACTTTTTCTATTAATCTACAATCGTGTGGTTGACAAAATGAAAGTAGTGTACCCGTTTTATTAATCTGTTATAATTAAAAAGCCAAAGAAAGTTAATGTCTAAGCAGTCATTTGGAACTTTGTTTGGCGACATCCTCACCGAATGGCTGCTTAGACATGTTGAGGATGTTTTTTTATGTCTAATTTTGAAAATCCTTTTAAGGATTTTGTTTTTAGTTTACCCGAAGATAAACTAGATCTTTTAATTGAATGCATCAACAATAGAAAAGATTATGATTTATATGGCGTTACTGCATATGGCGGAAAAATGGTGCGCGTGTAGAGCACCATCGGTGTATCTGTAGCGGTCAATCGGTGTGTCAAATTTTTTGATTTCTTAGTGATTCACCTTTGAATTCCAAGCGATATGCTTTACATAGAACTCGATCTAAACACGCGTCAGCGTATGTACAATCCTTAAATAAATCGTACCATTCTTTTACCGGGATTTGAGAAACCAACACTGTCGATTTTCTTCCTTCCCTTGAATTGAGAATTTCAAATAGATGTCTATATTTTTCAACATCAAGATTCATAAGTCCAAAATCATCTGTAATCAGTAGGTCTACTTGTGCTATATTTTCCATAATACCTAAAAATTTAAGTGAATCCTCCGCTTGTTCATGTGCGCTGAGTTCCATTATTAAATCACATGCTGTCCCACCAATCACAACATACTGATTTTCAAAACCTTTGAACCACTCTTTAAATTTAGTGAACCCATTTATCATTTTTCATTTAGCTCTCTTTCTATACATTCATCTATAGCTTCTTCAATTCGCTCATCTACAATTTCTCTCAAAGATAATGCCACAGATAAACCATCCGCCACATTATCATCTGAAAATAATTTTGGATCATAGCCCCATAATTCAAGTCGAATCTGTTTATTTGGATCTACCAATTCATTTTCCATTTGATTTATATCCATTTTTTGTTCATCAATCGCATATGTTATTAATTTGGAAGGATTCAACATTGAATTTTTGGCCAAAGCACTCTCTGATGCAAGAACCATATTTTCATCAATTCTTGATTTTTCAATATAGCCATATTTCCGAACCGGATCTAACAAGAAAGGTTTTGCCCTTTCAAACAATTCTCTTCTATCATATTTTGATTCAATCACTTTATTAACGCCATCTTTATACACCAAAAATAAGTCACTTGCTTCTAATTGTTTGACCGCTCTTGATAATGTCATTGCTGAATAAGGAAGCTTCTTTCCAACATTTGCGACATACAATTTATTTTGTCTATTATATAAATACATCAAAAACAATTGTTGTGTAGAAAACATAAATTTTTCTTTATACAATGCATTATTTTTCTCTTCCATTAACAGTGTCCCAATAAAAGGAAGAAATACTTGTTTTTCTGTCATAAAAGGTATATTACTTTCTAACATTCCTTTTCTTCTAAAATCAGACAAATTTTTTAAATAAAATGCGACAGGTACATCATCAATTTTTTGAATCTTTTCTATATGCTTTTTCATAGCCGGAAGTGTTGGCAAATCACCAATGGGACTCATCATCACGATAAATCGATTATTTGAAACAATAGCTTCATCAATCTCATAATTACCAGCTACATAAAGTGGTAACGCTTGTTTTTTATCCCATGACTTATAATTTATTGTCAATCTAAATACATCTGTTTTCATGTTATCGCAGCCTCCTTTTTAACTCTATCATTTCCATTTTAACTTTAGTAACGTTAAATATAAAGTTTTTACGTTAAATTGCGATATCCTTCATAATCCTATCCTTTTAAGTATAATAAAAGGCAAAAACGTCAACAATTTCAAGTTTACAAAGTACGTTTTTGCCATAAATATTATATTCGATTAAGAAAAAGACATAAATCTTTTCTTTTAATCTAATAATAAGTTTTCATATTGAATATAGTTTCTTAAAAAAGTAACACCTGCTAAGGCTAATGCACAGCCAAGTCCTGAATAGAAAAAGGCAATAAAGATATCTGGAAAGATACCTGCTGCTCTAAATCCAATTCCTCCACCCATCATACAAGCCATGATCATGTAGGCTTTTAAATCAAAGAAGTGCCAGAATGGACGTGTTGCTTCATATCCCATAATTCGCTTTGTGTGTTTCTGACTCATCTTGAAAAACATCATTCCAAATGCACAGAACACAACAATTGTTAAAATATATAAATACCATTTCGATTCAATTACACGATACGATAGTACACCAAGTCGTGCGACATTAAATCCTGCAATCAACCATACAATTCCTGCTATTAACAAAAGAGTTCTTTTCTTTACATGAAACATAAGTATGCCCTCCTAAATCGTTCAATTTAGAACGATTATATAAATTTTCATTCTTTCTGTCAACACTTATATTGAATCATATATAAGACTTAAAAGCTCTTTACATACTTTAATGAATCAAATATTTTTCAAATGCCTTTTCGGCATCTAAATGTACAGACTTAAAGAAAATAATGGTCCATATAATATAGGTAGGTATTGCGATATAAGAAGATATAAAATTCGAAAGGACGGCTCCTATACTTAGAATCACAAAATAGATGAAGCATTGATTACGCATATCTCTAGAAATATTAGCTTTATCATATTTTTCCGGATGATTTAGTATACGAAATCCAGAAACAAATTGTGCCCCTTTTTCTTTCAGCAACGCAAACATTATTCCTAAAATAAGAAAGAATACTGCCAAAATAATACATGCCGCAAATCCAACATTCATAATAATCACCACTTTTATTATACACTTTGAAACAACTTTCTGATTTTTTACATTTATTTTCATTTTAGGGTTGCCACTTACAAAAAAATGGTGTATCCTATGCATATGAACACTTCAAGACATTATTACTTTTACTTTAAATAGCCCTGAGAAAAGCCATATGTATACGATGGTTATTTTTAAGTTTCAGGGCATTCAAAAAGCATTTCTTCTTCGAAATGCTTTTTTTAACATTTAAAGAGCTGTTCTAGAAAAGAGGAAATGATATGAAATACGGATTGATAGGTGAGCACTTGGGGCATAGTTTCTCCAAACAAATTCAGACAAGAATTGCAGAGATTGAGAACGTAAAAGATTATGACTACCAATTGGTGGAATTAGATAAAGAAGAATTCAAAGAATTTATGGAAAAGAAAGATTTCACAGGAATCAATGTGACTATTCCATATAAAAAGGATGTCATTCCTTATTTAGATGAAATGGATGAAAGTGCTAAAGCCATTGGTGCTGTCAATACAATCATCAATGTAGATGGCAAATTAAAAGGGTACAATACAGACTTTGGTGGATTCTTATATATGGTTAAAGCCCACAACGTACATATGGAAGGCAAAAAAGTCTTGATTATTGGTAACGGTGGTGCATGTGCTGCTGTTAAAGCCGTTTGCGAACATGAAAACGCAAAAGCCATTGTGATTGTTTCGAGAAGCTCAGATCGTGGTGCCATTGGATATGATGAAATGTACACATCACATTTAGATGCAGATATTGTCGTCAATACAAGTCCAGTGGGAATGTTTCCAAATATTACGAATGCACCAATTGATGTAAGCTGGTTCCATAAATTAGAATGTGTATTAGATGTTGTATACAACCCAATTCTTACGCGTTTATGTTTTGAAGCTCAAGAAGCCGACATCAAACGTGTAATTGGTTTGGAAATGTTGATTGCACAAGCCAAATATACATTTGAAATTTTCGAGAACATGTCTTTTGATGATTCAATCATTGATGAAATCAAAAAAGAAATGTTGAAAGATCGTTGTAACATCGTATTAATTGGTATGCCAAGTGCAGGGAAAACAACAATTGGTAAAATGCTTGAAGAAAAGCTTGGAAAAGAATTCTTCGACTTAGATGATATGATCATCGCCAAAGCTGGAAAAAGCATTCCAGAAATCTTCCAGGAATCTGGTGAAGCAGGATTTAGAGCCATTGAAACAGAAGTTGCGATTGAAGCAAGCAAGATGAACAATAAAATCATTGCGACTGGTGGTGGTACCATTAAACATAAAGTCAATATGGACTTCTTGCGTTTAAATGGAATCACAATTTTCATTGATCGTGATGTTGATAAATTAATCAGCTCCGATCCAAATAGACCACTATCGAGTTCTAAACTAGCCCTTCAACAAATGCATAAAGAAAGATACCCATTGTATCAAAAATATGCTGCTTATGTAGCTGTCAATAATACGAATATTGAAGAAACGGTTGATGATATTGTGAATGCCTATCACAGCATTTTGATTGATGCAGTTGCAGATTAACTTCTCATTTTCTTTTATAAAGGAGAAATCATATGGAAAATCAAGTTACTCAATTATTAAAAGCTATGGTAAAACCAGACTATACAGCTTGTAGCTATGCCTTTATGCAGGATGGAAAAATTGTCTGTGCCGATGCGATTGGTGTCATCGACAAAATCAACAATCAATCCATCACGACGGATTGTACATTTAATGTATGTTCGATATCTAAAATCTATTGTACCGTATGTGTTATGCAGTTAGTGGATGAAGGATTGCTTCAACTTGAAGATAAAGTTGCAGATATTCTTCCTCAATTTACAATGAAAGATGAAAGATACAAAGATATTACAGTACGCATGTGCCTAGATCATTCGAGTGGACTTCCAGGGACACAATGGAAACATTTTAGTGTGAGTACCACTTCTAAGTTTAACTACTATAGCGAAGTATTAAACTATTTATCAAACAGCACCCTAAAAGCAGATCCAGGAACTTACAGTACCTATTGTAATGATGGATTCACATTAGCTGAAATGGTCGTTTCAAAAGTTCGTAAAATGCCTTATGAAGATGTCTTAAGAAAATATATTACAGAAAAGATTGACGCAAATAGCACCAATACGACATATATAATCAATTCAGATTATCCTTTAGTTTCTGAAGGTAAGAAACCAAAAGAATACTTCCCAATTCAAGGAGCTGGTGGCATCACCACTTCTATGATTGATTTATGTAAATTTGGACAAATATTTCTAGAGCCTAATTCTATTATTAGTGAAAAGTCAAAAGCTTTAATGGCTAAATCTTGGGGAACTACATTTCTAGAATCGGATCTAGGCGCCATTGATTTTGGCTTAGGTTGGGACTTAGTCAGACACCATGATCCAGACTATGATTTTGGTGACGGCGTTTTAGCCAAAGGTGGAAACAGTATGTTCTTTAGTTCAAGACTGATCATTGTTCCTAAATACAATGCCGTATTAGCATTAAGTGAAACACATGATTGCGGATTCGATGTTCCTACAACTTTAATGCGCTTATTCAATACCTATTTAGAACCAAATACATATCCAGATTATTCAGGAATTTATGCCCATGCCTTTGGCTTACAAAAAATCACAACCATAAAATCAAGTATGGTTGTGCAAGATAAAACGGAAAAAGGCTGGGTCATGAGTGATTTGTTGGATTATGCAGATGGTAAATGGACAAATGAAAAAGGAAATCAAATCTTCTTTGAAGAAGACTATCTTTTAAAGACAACAAGAAATCGTACGGTTGCGTTTGCACAAAAAGCAAAAAAACAAGAACTAAACTCAGTCTGGAAATCCAGATTAAACAAAAAATATATTGTGTGTGATACAACTTAGTAAGTAGAATGTACCATTGCTGGCACAAACCCTCGCAGAACCGTACGTGCGGTTTTCCCGCATACGGCTCCCAGTACATATTCAATATGCTGTATCAGAATACAACTTAATATAGATTTTCGGGTTAACAATTGGATTTTCTTTTAGTAACTTATTGAAATAAGTGTCCCATGTTAATCTTCTTCTATTGCCTCTGCTGCGCAAAACTTTAAACAACATTCTTATAATATGCCATCGAAATCTACATAAACATTTATAATTATCAGATACACCATAATATTGATAATGACCTCTTAAAGACCTGTTTATGGTACAGATAATCTCTTTGACTTTATGATGTCTAATGTGTTTTAACCACATCGATGCTTTACGCATTTTAGCACTTAGTTTCTTACCATCCGTCTTTAATTTCACAGTAAATTTATGTGTGAACTTGGTTTGAGATAAATAGAAAGTGAAGCCAAGAAAACTGAATGTATTAGGTTTTCCTTTAATCCCTTTCTTTTCCATATCACTTTTAGTAAATCTACCGAATGCAATGATTCTTGTTTTATTTTCTGCTACTTCTAGTCCAAATTTATCAAGCCTAGTTATCAGACTATAGTAATATCTCTCAGCGTCATCTTTATATTGAAAGCATATTTGACTGTCATCCGCATAGCGAACATAATATACTTCACCTCTTGATTTAGGTTTTACAATCTTTTCCACCCATAAGTCTTGTACAAAGTGTAAATATATATTTGCTAAAATCGGAGAAATTATACCTCCTTGTGGCGTTCCTTTATCGGTCTCATAGTACATCTCATTTTCTATGATGCCACTTTTGAGAAATCGATTAATCAGTTCAATAAACCTTCTATCATCGATTCTATACTCAAGAAATTTTATCATCCACTCATGGTCAATATTATCAAAGAATCCTTTGATATCGGCATCAACTATGTAGTTCACCTTCCTGGTTACAATCATGTTTCTAAGGTAAGTAACTGCTTGATGGCAGTTACGATTTGGCCTAAACCCATACGATTCATTAATAAACATACGTTCATAAATCTCATTTAATATTTCGGCCATTACATATTGAACTATTTTGTCTTCAAGACACGGAATACCTAAAGGTCTTTTCTTATTTGACCCTGGTTTCGGTATATACACTCTTCTAGAAGGCAGTGGCTTATACGTCATATGAACCAATCTTTCATAGAGATTGTGTATATTGGTATCAAGATCATGCATGTAATTATCGACAGTGACGCCATCAATTCCTACAGCCTTTCTTTTATTAAGTTTAAAGAATGCTCTCTTAAGATTATCTTCACTAAGATATCTTGCTAGATTTTGAACTTTCCTTTCCGGATGTACTGATACAAACGTACCTATATTTGATATATTATTATTCATTAGATTCACCTCTTCGTGTGTAAGATAATAATCTATATCAAACACTATATACTGCCATCGCTTGGCTCCATTGTTTTATCAACAACTTCTTAGCTACTATCAATGGCTCTGACTCCTTGATAGTCATTTGATTTCCTTTATGTGCTAAATATTGTTAATCATACGATATTTATCGAACTATCAAGGCCTCCCAAGTTGTACTTATTTATTATTGTTATGCTCATCGAGTTCAATATTCCGTCTAGTCTTAATAATCCTCACCAATGCGGATTATAAGTACTGCCTACGTCTCATAGTACAGAATCGGCTCTAGATTTTATCCCATTATTTTATGGGTGACGACTTTTCGAAACTTGTTAAACTTCATTTTCAATTTCGATTTTCACAACTCCCTATCCTACGCTTAAATCTAGTCTCACGATGTCGACTCCAAGGACTTGGTAATGGCTGTTGGTTAGACTTTGCCATGCGATATTCTTATCGCTATAAATAAGCACCTTACAAACAACGTTACTAATAACATTGAGTGAAACAACTTAATGTTTTCTTGGCGCACACTATGATATTGTCACAAACCAAATGTTATGCAGTGTTGAATTTAACAGAACAGAAGATACAATGTCATTGATTGTCCATGGCAATAAATCCGAATCCGTCGTATCTGAATTTCCAATTGAAGTAATCGATGATACGCATGCCCAAAGCTATTTAAATACGCCTTGTAACGGTTCTAGAGATCGTATTGAGCCTTACTTTGAAGATGGTAAATTATATTGTGCAAGCTACACCTATATTTGTGAAGATGATATCGAACCATATAATTCTCAATTGTTTGAAAAAGAAAATAAAGTCTACAAAATCAACAACACTTTAGAAGTCTTACCAACTATTTGTGAAAATCATCGAATTCTAGTATTAGACTCAAATGGAGATCTATACTATGATTCAATGGATGTCGAAGAATATAAACCTATTGAATCTGGATTCATCATCTTGGTTTAACCTTAATGTGGATGGAGGTAATATACTCCTCCACTTTTTTTGTTTCATGAATATCAATCAATAAAAATTCTAAGAATGGACCATCAACTGTATAATTGTGTTCTTTAATCCAATCTTGCATTTTATTAAACAATTGATTCGTTCGATCATATTCCCCTGAATAAGTATATGTACAATACATACCTTCATCTAGAATAAAGTCATGTTTTTCTTCTTGAGTTAAAATAAATACACTTGTATACACATACTCATTATTTTTATATTCAACAACACTGCCTGAATCCATATTTCCTAATACAGAAATATCTTCTTCCATCGATTCACTTAGTTTCGTCAATAAAAAGTCAATTTTTTCATCTTGATCAATTTTTTCTTTTAAATACCGACAATATCTTTTTGGATATACTTCAATCTTACATGTATCAAATTCAATATACTGGGTACGATTCAAATCTTCAATTCGCGTTTGAATGGAACTTAGGGTTGTATTCAATTCTTGAATCTGTCTTTGAATCAATCTTTCTTCTTCTTTTAAAAACACAATTGTATTATTCACACTACGATTATCTAAGTATTCTTTGATTTGATGCGTATCATACCCTAATTTTAAACAATCTCGAATAATATTTAAAATATAGATATCATTCAGTGTGTATAATCGATAATTTGATTTTGATCGCATTGGACAAATTAAACCTACTTCTTCATAATATCTTAAAGAGTCTGTTTTAATATTGTATAATTTTGCGATTTCATTGATTTTATAATATTTTTTCATGTAGCCACCCTTGACCTTAGTATTATACCAAGGTTTACACTTAACTTGGTGATTTTATGTTGAAACAATATCTTAAATTTGTCATACCATCCATATGTTCGATGGTTATCTTTAATCTATATACCTTAGTTGACGGTATATTCGTTGCCCACTATGAAGGCGATACGGCATTAGCCTCCATAAACGTGGCAAGTCCATATGTCACAACCATTTTCTCCATTGGAGTCTTATTTGCGATTGGATCAAGTACAGTGATGTCCATTTATCGAGGTGCGAATGAAGAAAGAAAAATGCATGAAGTATTCACAATGAATACCATCACAATTTCATGTATAGCTTTATGTATTGCGATTTTATCTTTTATAAACTCACATCACATTACAGAATTTTTAGGTGCAAACGAAGATGTGTTTTTTTATGCAGATACATACATCAAAGTATTATCCTGCTTCTCCTTCTTTTACATTGTATCCTATTGTTTCGAAGTCCTTTTAAAGGCCGATGGCTTCCCCCAAAAATCCATAATGGGTATTTGTCTAGGAGCTGGCACAAACTTAATTCTTGACCCTTTATTTATGGGAACTTTTAACATGGGGATTGGTGGTGCTGCCTTAGCTACAGGTTTATCTCAACTTGTGACTTTCTGCTTCTTCTTTTATCATTTTGCGTTTAGTCATAAATCACATTTCCATTTTGTGAAGGCAAACTATCCTTGGCATGAATATTCTAGAATTTTATCTTTAGGCCTTCCCGATTGTATTTCTGAAATTTCTCCAGGCATAATGATTACAGTATTTAATTATCGCATCAACCAATTACTTGGTACGGATGGATTAGTTACTTTTACTGTCTTGATGTATATTTATAATCTTGTATTGATGGTGATGGTTGGAACCAGTCAAGGAACACAGCCTTTAGTTAGTTATTACTATGGTCGAAACGATAAAAAATCCGTTTCAACTTTTCATAAATATGCACGTATTTTAGTCTCTTGTGCTGGAGTTTTATTATTCTTAATTGTAGAAGTGTTTGCACCAAATATCACGGCTGCTTTTATTCCAGTAAATACAGAAAACTACTTTAATACCATTTTAGCATTACGTCAATTTAGCTATGTCTTCTTGATTATGGGACATGTCGTGATCACAAGCGGCTACATGGTCGCTTTAGAAGAGCCAAGAAAAGCCTTTGTGCTTTCGATTTCTCGTGGCATTCTCTTTGTCTTATTATCCCTATTTGTTTGTACAACATTATTTAAGGAAAATGGAATTTGGATCAGTTGTACAGTCTCTGAAATCTTCTGTTTAGGGATTGCCCTATATGATTTAAAATCACAAAGAAAAATATAAAAGAAGACAGATATTCATTTTGATTTTGAATATCTGTCTTTTTCAATATTAGATACCTAAAAACAAATGGCAGAACAAAGCAGCAAGTAATGCACCTACAAAAGGAGCAATTCCTGGAACTAATAGTCCATATTGCCAATCATTATTGGCTTTATTTTTAATTGGTAATAATTGGAATGCCAAACGAGGTCCTAAATCACGAGCTTGATTCATCGCAAATCCAGTTGTTCCTCCAAGACCCATACCTACTGCCCATACAATAAGGCCTACGCCAATTGGTAGTTGTGTTTCATATTTGGTAGCAACAGCTAAAATGGCACTCAAGAAAATAGTTGTAGCGATTGTTTCGACAAAGAAGTTTCGAGGTAGATTTCTGCAGTTTGGATTGGTAGAGAAAATATTACGAATGGCGATTGGGTTCACATTTCCTTCGCTTTCTGTAAAATGATCTTTATACATCACAAAACAAATTAAAGCTCCAACAAGGGCACCTAAAAATTCGGCAACAACGTATGGAATAAAACTAGTCCATGGAAGCATACCTAAAGCACATTGTGCAAGTACCATGGCAGGATTCATACAAACGCCACCAAAAATATATAGACAAACACTGATGCCAAAGGCCCATGTTGTGATCGCAAAGATGTGTCCACTTCCGTGATATTTTGTGTTTGTCAAAACTTCATCGCAGTGTACTCCGACACCAAATAAAATCATAAGTCCTGTTGATAAAAATTCCGCAATTAAATTATGTAACATAAATTCAAATTTCCTTCCTTAAATATTTACAACGACACCCAAGCCATCAGGAATGACGGCAACCTTGGCATCTTTTCCTTTTATTTCAAACGCTTTTTGTAGCGCTTCATCTACGCTTGTAGCTAAATCCATATGCATATCTTTCACAAGTTGTGGATCTACTAAATCGGAAACCAAGATCACTTTGTGATGTGCTAAAATACGCGCACAGATTTGTGATGTCCATTGATCTGGAACGGTTTCTAAACGTGGAGTATGAATGGCTTTTTGTTCAAATTCTTCTGGATCTTTCACATCTGCAATATTATGATAGAATCCAATACCTCCATGTCCATCACGACATCCTGCAATCATGATGATAATGCCATCTGGATTTAATGTAGCTTCAGCAGCTGTCATTCCTTTGATTGCCTGATAAATATTTTGATCCAAAGGATATCCACCATTCGTACTGATTGCGATATCACAATCTACTTTATTTACACTTGCCAAAGAACGAACAAAATCACAACCTTTTTCATGAGCTTTTTCCATATCTCCCGCAAAAGAACCAATAATTTCATGATTTCCATTTAATACAACATTGACAATAAAGGCTAGTTTGGCCGTTCTTGCCGCATACACCATATCTTCATGAATCAAATTGTGCTGCAAATTACCTGGACGTGACATTTTATCATTGATAAATTCACCACTGTGATTTGCCATGATTGTTTTATAAGATGCAATGCCTGGCAACACAGATTTTCTTCCTCCAGAGAATCCTGCAAAGAAGTGTGCTTCAATAAAGCCTTCAGAAATCAATAAATCAGCTTCCGCTGCAACCTTGTTGATAATGCAGTCTCCTCCACTTGGTAACTGTCCAATTTTTACCATCGAAGAATCATCTGTAGATACGTGCATAACAATTTCTTCATTTTTTACAATGTCTTCTCCATATTTAGCCACAAGCTCTTCATGCGTACTTTCTCTATGGAATCCTGTCGCAACTAAAATACGAATACGTGCATCGGGTGACACACTACGAATTCTTCTTAAAAGAATAGGGGTAATAATTCTTGAAGGCACTGGACGCGTGTGATCTGAACTAATAATGACCACATTTTTCTTGCCTTTCGCAAGTTCTTCTAAGCTTTTTGAACCAATGGGATGATTCAAAGATTGTTCCACAATTTCATTTTCTGAAAGTGTAGTTTTATAATCACTTTGTCTTCCCTCTAAAACACCAGCTAAATTCTTATCTTCTAATTTGATTTTCATTTGACCTTTATCATAAGGCACATTCATTTCAAACATTTTTATCTCTCCTTTTTTTTCAGGGATTAATATAATCCGAAACATTCAATCGCGAAACACCATCCGTTGTTAACGTTTGTTGTTTCGCGAAATTTAGAGTATTGTTATAATTCAAAACCGGTAAAGGAGAGCGAATATGGACAATGAGTACTTATTAAACTTTTTAAAAGAAAAAAATGTAGCAACCATCAAGAAAAAGAAACATACCTATTTAACGTATTATGGACTTGAACAACAAGATACTTATGTATTAAAAGATGGTGTCGTCAAGACAAGTGTCATTTTACCAGATGGTCGTGAATTCAACATTTCTTACATCAACACCCCAGACATACTATCTTTATTAAGAGATCAAGTAAGTCAATATACATCCGCACCATTCAATGTTCGTATTGAAAGTGATGTGGCAACATTTTATCGTATTCCTAGAGTTTTATTTTGGGATTATGTGAGTCAAGATAAAGAGCTACAGGATTATGTCAATTCTTATTATAGAGAAAAATTGTCTGAAGCTATTTTTCGCCAACAAATCATGATGATGAATGGAAAAACAGGTGCAATATGCTCCTTCTTATATCAATTGATTGATTTATTTGGTCGAAAAGTAGAGGCAGGTACTCTTATTGATTTTCAAATCACAAATGATGATATTGCAGGATTTTGTGGAATCTCCACTCGTAATAGCGTGAGTCGAATTATCTGTAAATTAAAAGAGGAAGGCATCATTAAAATTGTGAATCAAAAAATATTAATTTTAGATGTAGATTTCTTAAAACAATATGTACAATGTTAAGTATTGATATGTCCATACATCCTTACCAAGTATTTTTAGAAGAAGAGGTATTTAACGATGAATAGTATCACAAGAAAACTAGTATCATGCGCTTTATGCATCGCTTTAGGTGTATTGCTTCCTATGGCATTTCATGTTATCCCAAATGCTGGAAGCATATTCTTACCAATGCACATTCCAGTATTGGTTTGCGGACTATTTTGTGGATGGCCATATGGTTTGGCATGTGGAATTTTAACACCTTTCATTTCAAGCGTAACAACAGGTATGCCACCTGCAATGATTTTGCCACAAATGATGGTTGAATTAGCTGTATATGGTTTAGTTACTGGTTTGTGTGCAAGTTATATTCCTGTTAAAAATGAAATGACAAAATTATATATGAGTTTGATTATTGCGATGCTTGCAGGAAGAATCATGAACGGTTTAGTCAATACATGTATTCTTAGTACACAAGGCTATACATTATCTGTATTTATGAGTGCTAGTTTTATTACTTGTCTTCCAGGTATCGTCATTCAACTGATTGTCATTCCTGTTTTGGTTCGTATTTTAAATAAAAGAATTCCTGCATAAAATCATATAAAAGGACCGAATTTTCAGATTATAGATCTGATATTCGGTCCTTTCTTATTGTCGATCAAAATATTTCTTACCAGAATCTGGATTAAAATTGTTTCGAATATACCTATCCGTGGATACAATCACAAATTCGTTGGTATCCTCTTTATAGTACACATCATCCCCATCTTCCTTTTCGGTTTTATGTAAGGACTCTGGATTATTGACTGCATCACTTGCAGCCATTTCATATTCTTCACTGGATACAAATCCCATTTCTTTTCCATGTTTTTCATAGTGAGACTCTAACAAATCTTCATTACGAAAATGGTATTCTTGATAATCAACGACAACTTGTTTTTGTTCCTTAACTTCACATCCTATTGGAAGTACAAGTGAGAATATACAAAGAAATAAGAGTAAATATTTGGCTTAACAGATATATTGGTGACTTGTTAATATAACTGACATTAATGATCGCTATTTAAGACTTAATGTATAGGTGTAAACGAAAGAGAGACTACACTTATGACAAGAACTTCAAAATATT
>NZ_JAHQVB010000004.1 GCF_019052655.1 Holdemanella porci | reverse complement strand
TCCGTCCTAATCGCCAGAATGAACGGAAAGTGAAAGCCAAATCACCGGTATCTTTCAACTATCGATATGATTAACACCTAATATTATATATTTTTTAAAATGTAGTAGCAATACTACAATTTTCGTCGTGCTTTCAAATAAAAACACCATCCAGACAATAGTATCTGGATGGTTCGTCATTTCTTAACTTAATGACATTGGGATTTCTCCTTCTTAAAGTACCTCGATCCAGTATGAACAAGACCACACTTCATTTGGTTTTAAAACCATAGTTCCTTCTCTATGATAGAAATCTGGTGTTTCTTTTTCGAAATCCCCATGGGAATACCAAGGTTCAATGCATAAGAAATCCGATGCACTATCATGAGTCCATAAAGCCAAATATGGATATCCCTCAATCGATACGCGAACCACTTCTTCATCTCCATGTTTTAAAGTTACATAATTTGATTTTAAATCCTTATAAATAATCGTCGCATACTTCTTTACATCTTCTCTAGATAATTTCCATTCTTTAAATGCAACATCCTGATACTCTACATTCTTTTTGTAGCTAGGATCAAACAACAATTGTTTCGTATTTTCTTCTTTTTCAAATACCAAAGTATACGTAGAAAACTCATCATCCAATTTAAAGGCAGGATGCAAACCAAACCCAAAAGGCATGTCCTTAGAGTCATTATTTTTTACATGATACTGAATTAAAACTTTATTTCCATCCAATTTATATCCAATCTCAAAATGGAAATTAAAAGGATATTGAGCTAACGTATCCTCATTCGCATCTAAGCTAAATACAAGTTCATCTTCTTGACTTTCACCCTTTAAAGTCGCATAACGAATCAATCCATGATTTTTCATCGCATATTTTTTACCATCAATCTCATAATCCTTTGTATATGTATTTCCTACCATTGGAAATAAAGAAGGATTTCTACCAGACCACCCCTGATCTCCTTGATATAAAGTTTCATGATCTGTACTCTTCTTTACTAAGTGCAGCATTTCGCCACCCTTTCCAGCACACTCTAATTTCAATACATCATTCTCTAAAATATAAGCCATCTTATTCTCCTCCTATTCAGCTTTTATTTTCCCATTAAGAAATTGTAGATACCATCCTCATCCACTCTTCCAATTACAACATCACTAACTTCTTTTAATGCATCACATGCATTGCCCATCGCAACACCCACGTCGGCAAGCTTCAACATATCAATGTCATTGGTTCCATCCCCAAAACAATACGTTGTTTCAAATGCATGAGCAACCATGATTTTTTTCACAGCCGTTGCCTTATCTACTTGATTCGCACGCAATTCAAAACAATCCGGATATTCAACATACCCTAAATCCTTGATCAAAGGTCTTAACGCCTCTTTTGTTTCTCCTTGGCAAAAAAGTAAAACGTTCAACACTTCATCCTCTTTATAAGGTTTATAAACTGGACTGTTCAGATACAATTCAAAGTATATATTATGCGCAAAACTAGAATATGGCATACCAAAATAATTTCCCCCTCTCGTACTATAACGATATTCCAAGTTTCGTTCCTTACAAAATTGATCTATACTTCTCATTTTTTCTTTTGGAATGCAATTCATTTCAAGAATCTCTTTTTGTTTATCCAAAATCAAAGCGCCACCATCACTGATCATACAATCAAATTGAAATGAACGCATACAAGAAGGAAGATTCTTTAATTCAGATTGACAACGACTCGTTGATAAAGCTACAAAGTGTCCTTGGCTTTGTAGTTCATTTAACATTTTAAAAGTTTTCTCACTCACTTCATGGAACCTGTTATTATAAAGTGTTCCATCCATATCAAAAAAATAACCATTCATATCTTAATAATAGCCTCTTTCTAATCTTTTTAAAAGAATTTTTGATTTTTAATAATAAATTCACATTGAACCTCTATAATTAGAAATGTGACTACAATCTCTTTTCTAGTAGTTTAAAACATATAACACTTCGCACAATGTGGTCACTAATGCCGCAATACACCTCCTTAAATGATTGTTGTGGCAAAAGAAAAACCTGGAAATCCAGGTTTTTCTATTTAATGAATTCTTTAATCTGATCTATACACTTTAGAGTTTCATCATATCCTAATTGAAACCAAGGACCCAATTTTTCTGGATCTGTTGTATAACGAGTGACTCCAAGATCTTTATGAGGACGCAAAACCAATGCCTTACCCTCTTTTTCAAGTTCAGCAATCTTATCCCACTGTTCCTTATAGCGAACATGACGATTTCTTAAATCATCTGTAATTTGTTTATCCTTATAAACCAAGTTTGACAGCCACAATTGCCATTTGGGAGCCGGCTTACGAACATAGCCCTCTTCCTTTGTAGAAATCACTATATGCTTATCGTTTCCAGCGCGAAGACTTTGTTCAATGCTAATCATATCTACAAGACCAGCGTCCATCCACATTTCCCCATTAAACTTATAAGGTTTAGCTAGAAGCAACAAAGCACAACTTGCCTTGATCAACGTTTCATCTTTATCAATATAACTCTTATTAAAATATTCTACCTTATGTGTTTTTAGATTATACAATCCTACTTCCATTTGCGTTTCACTATTTTGGAAAGCTTCTAAATCCAATGGAACTTTAGACTCAATAAAATCATACGTAGCTTCAATACCAAAGATCGAACCTTCTTTAAAGAATGGTCGCCATCCAACTACACCCTTTTGACAAGGTGCATCAACACCTGTAACCTCTAAACGATCTACCTGTTTTGAAACATAACTCAATAAAATTTCTGTACCCGCACTAATTCCTACACAATAAGGAAGAATAATGTCGTGTTCGAGTAAACATTTTAATACTCCTGCAGAATAAGCAGCCTTAGTACCTCCACCTTCTGCAACAATACCAACTCTACTCACGCACTACACCACTTTCTTTTGCCGCATCTGCAACTGCTTGAGCCACAACATCTGCAACTCTTGGATCTAAAGCGGAAACAATAATATGTTCACTATCCAACATATCTTCTGTAATCATTGAACTGATCGCATAAACAGCCGCTTCTTTCATCGCATCATTGATACAAGTTGCACCTGCTTTTAATGCACCTTTAAAGATACCTGGGAAAGCCAACACATTATTGATTTGGTTTGGATGATCACTACGACCTGTACCCACAATATAGGCACCAGCTTCTTTTGCGTCTTCCGGCTCAATTTCAGGCACTGGATTCGCCATTGGGAATACAATTGCCTTTTCATTCATAGACGCAATCATTTCTTTAGATACGATATGACCTGCACTAACACCAATAAATACATCTGCACCAACTAACGCATCCTTTAAAGAACCTGTTTTTCCTTCTTTATTTAACTTATCAATCAATCCTCTTTGACCACTTGTTAAATCCATATCAGCTGTTAAGATACCTTGCTTATCCACTAAAATAACATTACCCAAACCAATCTTTAAAATCAAAGTCGCAATCGCAACACCAGCACTGCCCGCACCATTGATTACGATTGTTGAATTTTGTTTTTCAGCCAATTTCAAAGCATTTACCAAAGCAGCACAAACTACAATAGCTGTACCATGCTGATCATCATGGAAAACAGGAATATTCATTTTTTCCTGTAATCTTTTTTCAACTTCAAAACAACGAGGAGCCGCAATATCTTCTAAGTTAATTCCACCAAAGCTTGGCTCTAAGCTCGAAATAATCCGAACCAATTCATCTGTATCTTGTGTATTCAAGCATAATGGAACGGCATCCACATTTCCTAGTGCCTTAAACAATACACATTTACCTTCCATTACTGGCATACCTGCTTCAGGACCAATATTTCCTAATCCCAAAACCGCACTACCATCACTAATAACCGCAACAGTATGTGCTCTACCCGTATAGACATAACTGTTCTTTTTATCTTTTTCGATTTCTAAACAAGGTGCCGCAACACCCGGTGTGTAGGCAATCGATAAATCATCTCTATTTTCAATCTTCATTTTTGGAACAGTTTCTAATTTACCATTCCACTTAGCATGTAGCCTTAAAGCTTCTTTAGCGTAATCCATGACAACCTCCTACTCAACGATTTTTAATACGATTTCAACCATCTTTTCCATCTTTTGAATACTTGCGAATTCAAAACGACCATGATGATTAAATGAACCCGTACCTAAGTTTGGACAAATTAATCCTCTTGCCGTCAACATTGCACCATCAGTTCCACCACGAATTGGTGTACTAACTGGTGTTACATCACATTGACGCAATGCATATTTTGCCTTATTCACACTACGCATATCCCCATGCATATATTGACGCATGTTTTCGTATTGATCACGAATCGATACATGAACACGATTTCCGTATTTTTCATTCATCTTATCCGCAATTGCTTCCATCTTCTGTTTTTGTGCAATAAAACTTTGTTTACTGTGATTACGAAGAATGTAAGTTAATTTTGCATCTTCACAAATTCCTTCCATATCCACTAAATGATAGAATCCTTGACGCCCCTGTGTATGTGAAGGTGTTTGTTTTTTTGGAAGACTCGAAGCATATTCCATTGCTAATAAACTCGCATTGACCATACGATCCTTAGCATCTCCAGGATGAATGCTTGTACCATCAAATGTGACAATAGCTTGTGCTGCATTAAATGTCTCATAATCAACCGAATCAATACGATCACCATCAATTGTGAACGCGTAATCCACGGTAAACTTATCTAACTCAAAGTTTTCGACACCACGACCTACTTCTTCATCTGGAGTAAAGGCAACCGCAATAAATCCATGTTCTTTTTCTGATCGAATCAACTGTTCCATAGCCTCTAAAATAATCGCAATTCCTGCTTTATCATCTGCACCAAGTAATGTCGTCCCATCTGTAACAATCAAATCATCTCCAATGCAGTTTGCCAAAGCTGGAAATTCTTCTTTAGACATGGAATACTCTTCATTTAATTGAATTGTATTTCCATCATATTTTGAAATTACACGACACTTTACATTCGCCCCCGTAATTTCAGTTGCCGTATCCATATGTGCAATAAACCCAATACGATCCATCTTCTTATCTGTATTCGCATTTAGGTATGCATACACAATACCTGTATCGGTTAATTCAACAGAATCAAAGCCTAATTTTTCACATTCAGCCTTTAGTTCACGAGCTAAAATCAATTGTTTTTCAGTGCTAGGTGCACTTGTGCTTTCTTCACTTGACTGTGTGTCAAATGATGCATAATGCATTAATCTTTTTTCTACTGCCATATTAAATCCCCCTTTATGCCAGTTCTTGTGCTAAACGAGGCACAATTTGTTTTTTACGAGAAACAAATCCTTGATCCTTGAATTCTTCTACAACATCACGAACAAAATGCGATAACTTACCTACATATAAGAAACGTGAACCACGACCTTCGACATTAGTGATAACCATCAACATCAAGTCATATTCATGTATCGTGTTTTGTTCATCCATGTACTTCAAGAAATCCTCTTTAATTTCATCCACAATACTCAAATCAAACGTAAAAACCTGACTTACCGCAATATGATATCCACTCAACATATATTCTTTAACATCATTGTAAAGAATATTCTTGAATTCTTTTCCACGAATCGTAGCCGTATTTTCGAATAATTCTTTAGCCATCGCATCAAAATCAATATCATATTCACTTGATAAACGCTTTGCCAAATTACAATCAATTGTCGTACATGTTGGTGAATTAAAATTCATTGTATCACTAATCATGCCATACGCAATCAATTTTGCGATGATCTCAGGCATTTTAACACCATATTCTGCATACATCAATCCAACAATCGTACAAGAACTACCTACTATCATATTTCTAAATACAATTGGACGATCTGTTTCAATATCACCAATACGATGGTGATCCACAATCTCTACAATATTCGCCGTTTCAATATCGCTGATACTCTGTTTCTTTTCATTATGATCCACAAGAATAAACTGTTTCTTTTCAGCCTTCAATAAGTTATATCGAGCGACAGACCCCAATATTTTTTTCTGGAACACAACAGGATAAGATGAGTGACGCGTCTTCAACATTTCACGTTCCACATCCTCTACATATTCACTTTTATTAAAGCGAATCACTTTATTAGCCGGAGTCATAATCAATTCAACCGGAATCGAACGATAAATCATTTGAATGATTTTCATAATATTATAAGGCGTACTAATTAAAGTAACTCCCATTTGTTTTGCCATTTCAATAATATAGCTATTTGGAACAAAATTTTCTGCCACGACAATAACAGCACAACCCTTTGCCATACTCTTGATCATACTATCTTCATGATCATTTAAAACCATGATGGCACCTTTTAGATCTCTATCCATCAAGCGTTTGTCCGCAATACGAACAAATCCACTTCTTTCAAGATTTCCCTTTAAAATAAAAGACCCCTTTACACTGGCAACTAAATTTTCTAATGGTGTTTCTTTTAATAATTCACTCGTAATATTTAAATCCTGCATCTGAATCTTAGAAACATCACCTAAAGTAACCATACCCTTATATTCATTTTTATCATCAACAACATACAAAGTCTTTACATGATTTTCTAAGCATAAATCCCATGCACGACGAATCGTTTGCCCTTCTTCAATTGTCACCGCATCATCAATTTCAATTTCTTCCAACGTTGAACGTGCAGTCGTTAATAAAACTGGCATATTTACATGTAATTTATCTAATATAAATTTAGTTTCTGGATTCAAAGTCCCCAAACGAGCAGCTACCGCATTGATTCCAGTCTGTCTTTTTAATTCTGCAAGAGCTAAAGCAGCACAAATTGAATCTGTATCAGGGTTTTTGTGTCCAATTACATAAATTGGTAAACTCATCGAATTCTCCTCTCAATTATCTTAATTTTGTATTTAATATTATAACATGAAAAAAAAGAAGATTCATTATCGAATCTTCTTACTTAACAGCGTCTTTCAAAGCTTTGCTAGCTTTAAATTTTACAGATTTGCTTGCAGCAATTTCAATTTTTTCCTTAGTAGCTGGATTGATACCAGTACGAGCTGCTCTTTCACTAATTGAGAATTTACCAAATCCGAATACATCTACAGTACCATTATCTTTTAAAGTATCCGCTACTGTATCGAATACGAATTGAACATAAGCTGTTGCGTCTTTTTTTGAACAACCGAATTCTTCAGCCAATTTTTCAGCTAAATCTTTTTTATTAATAACATTAGACATTTACATGTTCCTCCTCTAATTATTACCACGCTATTTTATCATTTATATAACTAGAGTGCAACGTCTTTCATTATTGATTCCACCACATATTTTGGTAAGCCTACCACATTGGTATAATCACCTTCAATATGATCCACAAAATCACATTCCTGTATACCATAAGAGCCTGCTTTATCCATACATTTCCCACTATTTACATACGAAATAATATCTTGTTCTGTAAGTTTCTTAAAATAAACATCTGTCGTTTCGACATGTAAAAAAGTTTGTTTTTTATAGATTACACAAACACCCGTTTTTACTTGATGCCTACGATTTGATAATGCGTTCAACGTCTTTATCGCATCCTCTTTTGATTTTGGCTTACCCAATATTTTTTGATTCAAACATACAATCGTATCTGCCGATATAATAATCGAGTCTGAATAGAATTCTCTTACTTCTTTTGCCTTAGATTCAGCAACCTTTTTTAAAGCCTCATCCAAACCTAAACTTAAATCAAACACTTCATCCTTTTTGGCTGGACAAACAATAAAATCGTAGCCCAAGTCTTTTAATATCTCTTTTCTTCGCGGAGATTTAGACGCAAGTACAATCATCTTTCAAAACCTATCGGTGCCTTTTTCACCATATAATAAATAGCCAATCCACTTGCCAGAGCAACAAAACAAATCACTTTGATTACACAAGCAAGTACTAGCTTATAAAAAATTGTTTCTGGAAGCATACAAATCATGAAATCCGTATTGGGGTCTAACAGCCACAATTGATTCGTAAAGAAAATCGTATGAAACCATGTCCAGAAACTTGTAAAATCTGTAAAGATCCAAAACCCAAAGAACACAAGCATTACTATGAATGTAAACATGGCCGTTAAAAAACCTTTACTCAAATACGCAAACATCAATTCTTTTTCATTCCAGTAAAAATATAAAATAATCAACACTAGAATAATAAGCGCTGTTTTAGCAAACCTTAAAGCATTCTGATACAACGCCTTTACATCCACCATATGACTCGTTTCTTTTTCATTAAAAGTTTCTTGAGATACACCATACCACGTGATATGTCCCTTGATATCATCACGCTTGTCATCTAAATAATCCAACAATAAACGAATACTTTGATTCAAATCTTTCTTAGAAACACCAATATCACTAGCCAAATCCATCTCTTCATATTCAGGAATATAAAAATCTGGATTTAATGCTGTACTCTTGATACTAAACACAACACAAACAATGATAAAGCACCAGCCAAATATAAAACTTAAAACACGTCTCATTATTCTACAGCTACCAAATCAGCCTTTTCTACCATTGGCATAGCCTCAATCAAACTGACTAAAGACTGAATACCGATTTCTAAATCACTAATATCTAAAGTAAGTGCTACGTTGGCAATTCCATTAATAGGAATCGTTTGGTTAATAGCTAAAACATTAACTTGTTTTACAGATACTAAAGATAAAACTTTAGAAAGTGTGCCCTTTTCATTTCTTAAAATCATCGAAATAATTGCCTTACGATTCGATTGTTCTGCATTAAATGAAAAAACGGCATCCTTATATTTATAATATGTGCCCCGCGAAATACCAACCATTTTAACAGCTTCACTAATTCTTTTTGCCTTGCCCGACTGTAATAAAATACGTGCCTGCATAACTTGTTCTAAAACATCCGGTAAAATATCGCCGCTCACAACATAATATTTACTCATATTTTATAAACGCCCCCTCTTTGGCTATAGTTAAAAATCTATAATCCAATTCACTAAAACAAGATTCTAAAATCTTGGATAATTCAACCAAATGAGATTCTTCTAACGAAACAACCATAATAGTTGAACCACTTCCTGAAATCCACATTGGAAGTTGTTTTGAATCACAATACTTCTTTATCCTATCATATTCCTTAATAAATTGCCTACGATATGGTTCATGCAACAAATCCCTACAAGAACTTGCAAGTAAAGACTCATCCCCCTGTTGCAAAGCCTGAATAAAGACGAGTGCATGCGATACTTGTGAAACACAATCTTTAAATGCCATACCAGTCGGCAAAACCTTTCTTGACTGAGAAGTTTTTACTTCATAACGAGGTACAATGGCCAAACAGTGATAGTTTGCACATGGAACAAGACTCATTTTCACATCTTCTCTTTCCATAAAACAAGCTGTAGCCTGACCAAAAATAGCTGGTGCTACATTATCAGGATGTCCCTCTATACTTGTGGCAATCTTTAAGATTTCCATCTTGTCCATACCCTTTTTAAACCATGCATCACAAGCTAAGATTCCCGCAACAACACACGTTGAACTTGAACCCAAGCCACGGGCAAAAGGCACATCTGTATCTATCGTTAGTTTAAAAGTCGGATATCCCAAATGTAAATAGTCACAAGTTGTATAAAAGGCTTGCACGACTAAATTGTTTTGTCCTTTAAATTCACCCGGACAACCTTCTACAATCAACGTATCACTTTCTTCAAAAGTAAAGTGAGCCCACCAGTCTACAGCCATACCAAGACAATCAAATCCCACGCAACAATTTGCGCTTGTTGCTGGGACACACACACTAATCATGGAATACCTCTTTTGTACTTTCACATACCACGTCTTTCATAGATGCTACATCGATAACACGATCATGTAAAACATCTAAGTCTTGAAGTTCCTTTAATTGAGTAGGAATTGCATCTTGACAATATTTTGATAAATCTTGCATAGCCATCCATTCATTATCTTCCGTATATCCTAATGCTTTCAAAACATCTTGACTGAATTTATAAGGTGAAGCTGTAGCCAAAGAAACAATAGGACGATCTTTACATTCTTTTGCGACTTTGTACGCAATGGCCGAATGCGGATCTAAAACATAGTTTGTCTTATCATAAACCAATTTGATTTCTTCACTCGTTTCTTTGTCATCTACACTGCCACACGTAAATAAGTTTTGAATGGTTTTAAAAGTTTCATCATCAATCTGATAACGACCCTTTTCATTTAATTCCTGCATCCATTTCGATACTTTTTGTGTATCCTTATTAGATGCATAATATAATAGTCGTTCTAAGTTTGAACTAATCAAAATATCCATACTTGGTGAAATAGTCTGGATAAAATCTCGATTTCGATCATAGATACCTGTCGTTAAAAAATCTGTTAATACACGATTCGCATTGCTGGCAACATAGAACTTTTCTACTGGCAACCCCATCAAATATGCATAATATCCAGCTAAAACATCTCCAAAATTTCCAGTTGGAACACTAAATGAAACTTTATCCCCTAATTTGATAGCACCTTGATGCACTAATTGTTTGTAGCTATCAAAATAGTAAACGATTTGAGGAACCAGACGACCCACATTAATGGAATTAGCACTTGTCAAAAGAATATTTTGTTTCGCACAATACGCATTCAATTCTTCATCTAAGAATAGACGTTTTACTTGGCTTTGCGCATCATCAAAATTGCCTTGAATTCCAAATACATTCACATTCTTTCCTTTTTGCGTAACCATCTGACGATATTGAATGGCACTAACCTTTTTATATGGATAGAAAACATTAATACCAATATTTTCTACATCACAAAACCCAGATAAAGCCGCTTTACCTGTATCTCCACTTGTGGCAGTTAAAATCAATGCTTTTTGGTTCGTAGTTTTTAAGGCACAGGACATTAATTGTGGTAAAAGAGTTAACGCAACATCTTTAAAGGCACATGTAGGACCGTGGAAAAGTTCTAACACATAAACATCATCTACTTTTTTTACAGGTGTAATCTCTTTTTTAGAGAAAGCATTCGCATATGCATTTTCAACACATGTCACCAATTCTTCCTTCGTATAATCTGTAAGAAGATGTGAAAGTATATAAACGGCATTTTCTTTATAAGACTTTGAACATGTTAAGGATAAATCTAAATGAATTTGATCTAAAGTTGGAAGTACGTATAAACCTCCATCTGGACTCATTCCATTTAGTATGGCTTGCTTGCTGGAAACGCTTTGGTGTGCGTCTCTTGTAGAAATATAATCGTTCATGTGAATCCTCCTTGAAAATCTATATTCCATATGATACAATGTTCACACTTTAAAAACAAGTGTTTTCTAAAAAGATACAGGAGGAACTATATGAACGCAGTTATCTTAGGTTATGGAGTTGTCGGAAAAGGAATTGAAATCCTGGCAAAAACATTGGATGATATCAATATAAAATACGTTTATGTACGTAAAGAAAAAGAAAACCTACCTTATTTTTCTAACAATGAAGATATGGTAGTTCAAGATGATATTGATATCGTTTTTGAATGTTTAAACGGATTAGAACCTGCCAACACATTGATTCAAAAAGCTTTGAAAAAAGGAAAACATGTCATCAGCTCAAATAAAGCTGTTGTCGCAACCTATCTCGATACCTATTTAGAGCTTGAAAAAGAATATGGAGGAAGCATTCAGGTAGAAGCTTGTGTTGCAGGTGGTATTCCATTTATCGATGCCTTATTAAAACTAAAAAGACTTGAACCACTACAAGGCTATGAAGGTATCTTTAATGGCACAAGCAACTACATTTTAGATTCTATGCAAAAAAACAACTTGGATTTTGAAGACGTTTTAAAAGAAGCTCAAGATAAAGGATATGCTGAAAAAGATCCATCTAACGATATTGATGGTGTTGACGTATATTATAAAACAAAGATTTCTAACAGCTTAGCTTTCAACACACCCATCGTTGACATTCCATATTATGCAGGAATTCGTACAATCAAAATGTTGGACATTAAATTCATCAAAATGAACAATAAAGTCATACGTCATTTATCCATATCAAGACAAATTGACGATAAAATTATTTCCATTATCGCTCCATGTTGCATGGATGAAAATGATTTTTTAGCCAATGTTCCTAGCAACTACAACGCACAAAAAATCCTATCTCATAGCTTTGATACACTAGGCTATTATGGTCAGGGCGCCGGCCAATTACCTACAGCGCAAGCCATGGTACAGAATGCTTTAGATACACTTGAAAATAAAGAAAGAAAAATTGTTTATTCAACACCAAAAGAATTTGATACGTCTCTATTAAAAGAAACGTGGCTAATTCGCAGTGATGTTTCCCTAGAGAATTACTATCCTATTCAAAAGAAAGAAGCAAACTATTACTGGATTGAAAACCAGGATATGTCAATCATTAAGAAAGTTAAAGAATTAGATAAAAATAGTTTTATCGCATTATGGAGGTAGTCATATGTTAAAAATCACTAAATTTGGTGGTTCTAGTGTCGCAAATGCTGAACAGTTCAAAAAAATCAAAGCCATCATCCAACAAGATCCAACACGCCGATACATTGTTGTATCGGCTCCTGGAAAACGTTTTGCGGCCGACAATAAAATCACAGATCTGCTTTACTTGTTAGATGCCCACAGAAAATACCATGTTGATGCATCGAGCGTCTTTAAACTCATCAAAAACCGTTTCATCGAAATAAAAAATGAATTAGACCTTAAACAACCCATCGAAAAAGAGTTGGATGCCTTTTACACCAATCTTAACCAAATGTCCCAAGCTGTTATCGTCAGTCGCGGTGAATACTTCTGTGCTAAATTAATGGCTGAATATCTAGGTTATGCCTTTGTGGATGCCAAAGATATTATTCGTTTTAAACTAGATAAATCTATTGACTGGGATGCGACCAGCGCAAAACTTCAAGCTAAATATGCTCAATACGACCACTTTGTTTTCCCAGGCTTCTATGGCACAAGTGCAAATGGACACATTCAAGTCTTCCCACGTGGCGGAGGCGATATTACAGGGGCTATTTTAGCAAAATGTCTTCATGCCGACGTATATGAAAACTGGACCGATGTGTCTGGATTTTTAATGGCCGATCCTACAATTGTTAAAAACCCAAAAGGAATTACTCATATCACATATTCAGAACTAAGAGAACTTTCCTATATGGGAGCTAGCGTTTTACATGAAGAAGCTATTTTCCCGGTTAAAGAAGCTAACATTCCAATCCACATTTTAAATACCAATCGCCCTCAAGACGCAGGTACAATCATCCAAGAACATTCAAAAGTAAAAAGTGGATATCCAATTACAGGTATTGCAGGTAAAAAGGATTTTATGTCTATCTATGTTTATAAAAAGCATATGTCAAATGAAGTCGGTTTCATTCGTAAAGCTCTATCCATCCTAGAAAAATACCACATCAGTATTGAACACATTCCTAGTGGAATTGACTCATTCAATATTGTTGTAGAAAAAAAAGAAATTGAAGAGAGTCTTTATGAAATCTTGGCACACTTCAAAGATGAACTAAAACCAGATAAATTAACTGTCCAAGAGGATTTAGCTTTAATTTCTACTGTAGGTAAAAACATGTCCGATAAGCCAGGTACAAGTGGCAAGTTATTTGGTGCCTTAGGTAAAAATAACATCAACATTGTCATGATTGCCCAAGGTAGTGATGAAATCAATATCACAGTGGGAGTCAAGAAAAAAGACTTCACAAAAACAGTCCAAGTTATATATGATACTTTCGTAGGAGGAAATGAAGAATGACAACAATCGCAATTGCCGGTGCTACAGGTGCTGTAGGACAACAAATGTTAGAATGCTTAAAAGAAAGAAACATTCAGGCTGACCTTAAATTATTGGCTAGTGCCAGATCAAAAGGCAAAGAAATCGATGGACACATTGTTGAAGAACTCACAAAAGAAAGTTTTCAAGGTGTTGACTATGTTTTAGGAGCAACTGGAAATGACATCACAAAAATGTGGATGCCATGGGCCAAAGAAGCAGGATGTATCGTTGTTGATAATTCAAGTGCATTCCGTTTAGACAAAGATGTTCCTTTGGTAATTCCTGAAGTGAACAAAGAAGATATTAAAGGCCACCATGGCTTGATTGCCAATCCAAACTGTGCAACGATTATTGCCCTTGTAGCTTTACAAGCTTTACATAAAAAATACCGCATCAAACGAATGATTGTGACAACATTTCAAGCTGTATCAGGTGCTGGTGTTCAAGGAATTGAAGATTTAAAGAATCAAATTGAAGATGAAAATGTTCCATCAAAAGCTTTCCCTTACCAAATCGCATTTAACTTGATTCCTCAAATTGGAGATTTTGATGATTTAGGCATCTCAAAGGAAGAATGGAAGATGCAAAATGAGGCAAGAAAAATGTGGCACGATGATGCTTTAAAAGTTAACTGTACTTGTGTACGTGTCCCTATTTGGCGTTCTCATTCTGAAAGTATCACCATCGAATGTGAAAATGAAGTGGATGTCAATGAGGCGAGAGAATTAGTATCCAAAGCTGAAGGCGTACTATTAAAAGATGATCCAAAAAATCAAATCTATCCAATGCCAAAGGATACGACAAATCAAGACTTAGTTCATGTTGGAAGAATTCGTAAAGACATCACGGATGAAACAAATCATACATTATCTCTATTCTGCTGCGGAGACCAGATTCGTAAAGGTGCTGCTACAAATGCAGTCCAAATTCTAGAAGAATTATTAAAGGCAAACGATTAATTTCGCTTGCCTATTTTTTTAGTTAATTTCAATATCTCCACTTGTTGTATTTAAAGTTAAGGTCGCATTATTTGTTCCTAGCACACGAGTTACAGAACCCGTTAATTCTTCTTCCCCAATTTCAATATCTCCACTCGTTGTAGAAGCTGTGACTGAAACATTATTGATATTTTCTACACTTACATCTCCTGATGTGGTATTTAATGTATTATCTCCAGTTAATTGGCCATCAAATTCTATATCTCCACTTGTAGTTACAAAAGTACAATTATTTAAATTTCCATTCTCAATAGAAATATCACCAGACACACTTGTCACTCTAGAATCCTTTAATGCCACGTTTTGAGTTTCAACATCCCCTGCAACAATATTGCCATTCACAATTAAAGAATCATTTATCGTATAAATAATCACTTCATTATCATCGTGACCGACAAAATGTTTATCTGAAATTGTTTCTTTTACAGTTAAAACACCATCATCAACAGAATAATCCAGTTTTTGTTTCTTCGCATCCTGCAAACGATAAGAAATCGCGTTCTCACTTGATTTCTCAATTTTAACATCCATACTTGTCAAATCTAAATTGACAGAAGTAAAATCTTCGATTCGTTCATGGTTCAAAGGTTCTTTCGCAATAGATATTTCTTCAGATACTTCGCCAATGTCCACATTCGTATTCGTAATTAAATGAATCGCAAGAAAGCTACCTCCTGCAATACAAACAAGAATAAGAATAAATACTATAATGAATCCTTTTTTCATCAAACCACCTCTTTCACTACTAGTTTATCACCACTACTTTGTTTTGTACAGTAGTATGCTCAAAAAAAGAAGAATTACTCTTTAATTCTTCCCTTCTCAACATTAGGAATAATGAAATGCTCATACATATACTTCCACAACACTTCACTACCCTCATGTGTTTTTTCGTTTCGCTTTAATATCTTTTCAAGATGCACACCATTTTCAACCCACATTCTTCCATCCGTCGCAGCATTCAACATAACAGGCTGAAAATTATCCATCACTCTGGCAAACTTAGCTTCCGGTGTTCTTCTTTCTTCAAATTCATTCCACAAATGTAATACTTTCTTTGCCTGATCTTCTGGCAATAAATTAAAAATGCGATTAGCTGCTAAATTCTCTCTTTCATTTTGTGTTTTCAAGCCTTGATCATCATATGCATAGGTATCCCCTGCATCAATTTCCACAAGATCATGAATCAACAACATAGAAATTGTTTTTAATACATCAATTTTTTCATTGGCATATTCACTTAATAATAGTGTCATAATAGCCATATGCCAAGCATGTTGAGCATCATCCTCAAAGTCTTTCCCATTGCTTTGAAGTGTCTTTCTTTTGATTTGTTTTTCTTTATCAATTTCCAAAATAAATTGCATCTGTTTTTCAATTCGTTCCATACCATCACCAACACCATTTTAACACACAAAAAGGTCCGGATTCACTCAGGCCTAATCTATTACGTCAACTTCGAAATCATTAGTGAACTTGAGGAAGGAGCAAAATACGATTTCTATTGACGCAAACCTTCTTAAAACTTCCTTTCGAAGCCAATGAAATTATATCATCATTTGCAACTGTTTACAATATAGTTGTAAATATTTTACATTTTCGTGAAAGTATAAACATATATAATATTACACAAGATATCACACTTACCAAAACAACTCCGATTACAGATAACTTTTTGGCTTAACCTTCAATTTGTTGTTATGACATAAATAATGTCAAAATTGCTTGTATACTTTAAGTATCTAAAAGGTAGGCACTTATATGAACACAATCAATTCCTCTAATTTCTTACTTCCTAATGTTGCGGACAAACTATGCTCTTATCAAAAAGAACGTGTATCTTTGATGATCAATGATTTTATTGAAATAAACAAGCAGATGGATAGTTATCATTTTGAATACTGTCCTAAATGTGGTGCTTATCATCCAGTTCTTGTAAAGGCAGGTAAGACAAAAGCAGGGAAACAGATGCTTAAGTGCAATGCATGCAATAAAAGATTTGTCTGTGATCATGGTCAGTTGACATTTTATTCACACCAGAGCCAAGCAAAATGGAACGATCTAATCATTCAAACACAGAACGGAAATTCTATTCTTAAAACAGCCGCAAAAATAAATGTAAATGAATCCACTGCTTTTCGCATGCGTCATAAATATCTTCATTTTATTGAAGTTATGGAGTATCCCATACATGCTTACGAAAGAGATTGAAGTTGATGAAACGTATGTAACACATTGCAGAAAAGGACGAAAAATAGAGGGTCATCCAGGGAAGAAACGAGGAACACCCGCTAGAAAAAGAGGCTTGTCAAAAGAAAAGATATGTATCCTAACAGAGGTGCAGCGATCGGGAAACTGCATTGCTCGTTCTTTTAATGTGGCTAAACCAAGAATTGACGATGTGTTACAGTTTAGTCGCTGTATTGAAGATAAAAGCTATGTATGGACAGATGGATTAGCTAGTTACCAGAAGGTGCTCGAAGAAAAGAGATGCGAGAATAAAATTCTAGTCAGCTATAAAAGTTATGACTCTGTAAATCATCTAAACAATGTTAATTCTTTTCTTTCACAAATTCAGGCACAATATACGTGTTATAAAGGTATATCTAGTAAATACATCAATCGATATAACGCCTTGTTCACCCTGCAACGCGAATATCTTGGAATGGATTCACAAGAAATGTTACGTTTGATCATGAAACGTTTGAGAAAGATCCATGTATATTTTTATATACGCCAAATTCGTAAAGAATGTTTATTTCCGTTCGCTATCGTTTAGAAAGTACCTATATCAACAAATTGAAGGTTAAGCCATACCAAATTATCATTCAGCGATAAAAAAATATTCATTCCATTCAAGTGTTGATTTATATAATTGCTTACCTTTGAACATAAATGACAATATAATAAGCACTAATGCTAAACCTTTTGATAATAAAATTTTTACAAGAATAATTGCTGCCAGTAGTAATAATTTCATCATCATTAAAATTCCTCTCCTTGCTGTTTCTTTTCATAATATATGGTTGTTATTAGTTCGATTATCCAACTAATAGATAATAAAAGTCCTAAAACAATCAGAATTGCTACTGTTAAAATATTTTCAGTAAAATAGAATGCAATCATAGACAATATTACGCAGATGAAGATAAGTGCTTGAAGAATGACAAACGCTGAACATAGACTTTTCAATTTGACAATACTGTTTCTTACATTTATTTTTGAGGATATATCTTCTTCTGTGCATTTTTTAGACAACGCTCTGATTAAAGAATTTAACCCAATTGACAATGCAAGAAATGAAATAACGATATTTCTGATTTGCAAAATCATTAAATCAGAGGGCACCGTCAAATTTTTTATCAAAGAAAATGCACCTATTACACAAAATATAGTACCTGTAATTAAGCCTTTTTTATTGTAAGCTTTCATTATCCTACACTCCCCTGTATCTTGGTACAAAAGAGTATAAACTATACACGAACTGTAAAGTCAAGAGTTTTCATTAATCTTAATCATAATTTTTGTAATATAATCAGCTTCATCAGAAATAACAAAATCATTCAAGCCAACTTCATAAGCATAGTCAGTAAGTTGTAGATTATTTCCATGAGCATAATCAAGCATCTGTTGATATAAGGCTGGTAATTTATCCCATTTACCCTTTTGATAACCACAGAGATATTTTCCTTGTGGTTTTATAAAACTATTCGGAACAGATTTTTTGTTTAAGGCAATCGTGTATACTCCCTCGTATTTATCGAAGTTCATCTTATATACATTGTCAAGCGAAATAAAGCTTCCCATTCCCATTCGTATTTGTTCTATTCCCCATATATCTTTCAAACGAGAGAAAATTTGTGTTATATCATCTTCTGAGAAATCATAAGGATAGACTAAAAGCCTTTCTGATTTACATTCTTCAATTCTGATTTCCCGTTCCTGTAAAGTTTCACAAAAAAATATTTGTTCTTTCTTGCTCTGCATTACAGTTTTAATATCTTTCAGCTTTTGAATTTGCTTATCAACTTCTTGTTCTTTTTCGTTCACAATTTTTAAGAAATCAGCAGGTGTAGGATTTTTTCGATATGTTTCGATTTCCTCAATACTCATATTTAATTCTTTCAACATACGGATATATTCAAAATCTATACTTTGTGAAATATCATAATAGCGATAGCCATTATCAGATTTTGTAAGTGGACGGAAAAGCCCGATTTCATCATAATAATGTAATGTGCGTTTGTTTACTTCGTGTAATTTTGCAAATTGTGCAGTTGTCAGCTTTTTAATCTCTTTTCTCATTTTCTTAAAACTCCTTATTTACATTACAGTTACTGTATACTTTATCATATATGATATGAATGATGTAAACAAGGAGAAGAACAATGAAAATAAAATTACGTGAATATCAAAAACAAGATTTTAAAGCTTTAGAAACTATCATTAGGGAAACATGGCATTATGATGATTTTAGCAGTCCCAAAATAGCGGTTAAACTAGCAAGAGTATTTTTAAGCAGTTGTTTAACCAACTATACATTTTCAAGAGTAGCGGTAGTTGATGGAAATGTGGTTGGTATTATATTAGCTAACAATATTTCTAAACATAAATGTCCTCTTTCAAATCGACTGTTACAAATAAAATCAATACTATCCTTATATAGTTCAAAAGAGGGTCGGAATGTTTCAAAAATTTTTGGTAACGTCAATGGAATAGATAAACAATTATTGAATGAAAACAACAAAATTTATCCGGCAGAGCTTGCCTTATTTGCTGTAAGTTCTTCATGTAGAGGAAAAGGAATTGGTAAAATACTCTTTCAGTCAACTCTCGATTACATGAAGCAGGAAAAACTGAAAGAATTTTATTTGTTTACAGATACAAGCTGTAATTATGGTTTTTATGAACATCAAGGAATGAAAAGACGATTAGAAAAGGAACACATATTTAACATCAAAGGACAGCAAGCGGTAATGAAATTCTTTATTTATGACTATCAATGTTAATGATAACAGTTATTCTTTCTTCCCATGATTACCTGCCATAGCAAAAAAAAGCCCTGTCAAGAGCTTGCCGCCATTGGTGGTGTTATGCACTCTTGATCAGGCTTTTTGTTTACTGTATCTTTTCGTAAGAGGAAAAAGATTATTCGTCCTCATCATCAAAATTATCCGTTATCCACGGTAATTTCGATAACAGTTCCATATCCTCTTTTGAATTCGGGTTTATCATTTTCACGACTTGATAAGGTGTCCTATACTTGTGTTCCTCAATGCTTTCCCAAACATATCCATGCTGTATAAATCATCATGGCGGTTTAACAGTTTTTGGAATTTCAAATGTTGGATAAAGTCTTTGATTGGGTAAAGGTCGGACGCTTCAATGCTTGTTCCATTGATGTAGTCGGTAATGTATTCCCGTAACTTTTCTAACTCGTATTCCAGCCATTCTTCCTCGCTGTCAAAGAAGTTATCATAATGTCCATGCTTCAATTCTGCATTTAATCGTTCCTCTGCTCTCAAAAACTGACGGACTTCTTTTTCAGACTGATTAACATATTTCCATTCCCCGATAACAATTCATTGGGTGTTACGTCCAGCACTTCCATTATCTTTTCCAACGTTTCATAAGCAGGATAGTTCAACCCTCTTTCAATCTTGGAAAGGCTCTGCATATTGATACCGGTTTTATCCGCAAGCTCCTGTTGTTTCATTCCTCTAAATTTTCTTATGGTCTGTATATTATTTCCTAAATGGCTTATTTTCATTGCATACCCCTCCATATCTCGTTATACCTTTGCTATTATAAATCTATCATGCTTAATATGATTTATATAGACAAAAATAGATATTGATCATTAAGCATATAGGAATCACTATGTTCTTGTAATTGAATAGGCACAATAGAATGAAATACAAAAACATTCAAAAAGAAATACCTATCTGATTAAACCCATAGATATGAATATCGGTTGAAATGGAATTTGTTTAAAAAGGGTAAAACAGGACTTGTCGACAGAGCATTGCAGGACTGTTGGCGTACATGAGCAAAAACGACATGACGGATTGCCGTCAAAGGACGGAAATGCTTTGTCGGCTGGCGAGCCTTGTCTGTGCCTCCGTTATCTAACAGGGGGCACTATTTCACAAAAGACAAGTAAAAAATCATACAACCCCAAAGCTGCAAGGAGTAATATGAAGTTTTAAGAAGATAGTAACTTCACATTCTTTTGAATAGTGGTTTACAGGTATTTCAAGGCTATTATAGGATTGGAGGAATACAATGAACAATTTAGAATTTGCACTTGAAATGAAGAACAAACATCTTGCAAGCGCTCTTTCACAAGGAGAACTTGCACGTCTTACCCATGTATCAAGATATAGTATAAAAGGAAAACCCAAGGTTGCGATTGATTACAATATGCCTTTTGTCCGTATGGTAAAGAAATACAACAAGCACCATAAGGAAAACCCTTTGCCACATATCACACCACATACACTACACCATACATTCTGCACAAGACTGGCAAGCAAGAACATGAATCCATAAGATTTACAGTATATCATGGGGCATTCAAATATCAGTATCACAATGAACTGGTATGCTCATGCGTCCATAGATACTGTAAAATCAGAGGTTCAGCGTCTAATCGCATAGAAGTATTTACCACGATTTTAACCACGCTTGATAGCGAAAATATAAGAAGATAGACCTAGATATGTGAGGTTTACCACAAAAGAAAAAATGCCCGTACAGCCGATAAAATAAGGCTTTGCAGACATTTAAGAAGGTATAAAAAGATAGTCAAAGACATATATAATTTATTAATAAAGACTGTAAATATAATTATTACATAAGCAACATTCTGAGCTAACATTGTGACAGCAGCCATTTGTCCAGCTCCTGTATACACAAACAAGGAAAAGCTCAATGCTCTAAAAAATGTTAATCCTGTTGCTTTAGCCAACATACCCTACGCTATTCCAACAGGAATATATCCTAAAATAATTGGATTGCTGCCTTGGCCCCTACTTTAAAATCTTTCTTCATAATCATTTGCTAAAGAAAAAAGAAACAGTGTAAAACTATTTCTCTTCTTCCTTCTTATGAAACATTTCACTAAATACGCCTAACGCATAGAAAAGCACACTAAAGCAGATGCTTTCATAACACGTCGTAATCATGTACAAAACCAAATTCACTACACTTAAGTTTGTACTGTAATATGAAGTAAACGTATTATATGCTTGGATTGCCGCATAACACGTATAAGCTAACGATAAAACGGCAAAAACGTATAATAGAATTGTTAATGTATTCTTATTTTTCATTTGAAATACCCCCTTTAAATAATGTACTAATTAAACCACTATTTTCGTATTTATACAAACAAAAATTTTTCAGTTTATTTTAAGCAAACGCATCATACGTATCATCATCCTCACAAACAATTTGAATGACACGCTTTCCATCCACTACAGTCGATACAATCTTATCTGGATATTCCATGGCATCCGAACGAATCGTTAATTCAATACCTTGAGATATCTGGAATTTTTTTGTACGTTTATTATTCAAGCTTTCGGGAACAACTTTAAATTCTGTATCAAAATTTTTACGTTCAGGAAGCGCTAGTAAACAATCTTTAATAACATCTTTCTCAATTTCTTCTTCACTAAAAGAATACGAATCAATTAAATTATCAATACATTGATTGTAGTTTAACTGCTGTGGTGTATTCATCACATTCTGCAATTCACTAGATAACTTTACATAATCCTTTTTAGAAACAGGTTCTACAGCGCTCTTCAATTCATTATCCACGGCCTTAAATGCGGAATATGTATTTTTGGCATCATCCCTAGCTTCATCTAACTCCAAGAATGAAACCGTCCAATATTTTGCCATAGTATCTGAATATGCCTTAACATCTTTAAATACTATATGCGAATTAATTTCATACATTGAAAATACAGCTGATTTCCACAATGATTTCTTATCTCCTGAAAATCCATACTTCTTTGATAAATCACTTCCATCATACCATTTTGAATGTTCCACTTTAGCAACCACAAATAAAAGTTCATCACTACTATTTTGTACCAAAGCCTGAATTAAACTTCCCTTTTTCACATTAGAACCCATGCGATAGATTTTTGCTTGTGCAAGTTTTTCACTCATCAAAAGCTTATCTGCAATACTATCTGTAAGAACTTCACATTTTTCTTGATTCAATGCCATTTGACGAATACACGAAACAACTTGTGTTTGTTCATCATGAATGGTATACATTTTATTTTTCTCATTTGAGTTCGCATACTCAATATATTCCTTCACAAAACCTTGGAATTCTTCAGGCATCTCTTTTCTTTGTAGTGTATCATTGTCTAAATCCAATATATGGAAAGATGTATATAAAATTGTCATAAAAAAATTTACTCCTTTTTATCGCAAATATTATACAATAAGTAAAGGAGGTTTTAAAAATGAAAAGAAAATCGATACCTATTTTATTATTAACTGGCTATTTAGGAGCTGGCAAAACCACTTTATTAAATCACATTCTAAAAAATCAAGAAGGATATAAAGTTGCGATTATTGTCAATGATATTGGTGAAATCAATGTCGATCAAAAACTAATTGATAAAAATGCACAAATTCAAAAAGAAGACACAGACGTTGTAGGTCTTACCAATGGATGTATTTGTTGCACACTAAAACTAGATCTTTTACAACAACTCTCAGCCTTAGCCTCATCCAATAAATTTGATTACATCATCATTGAAGCGAGTGGTATTTGCGAGCCAATCCCCATTGCGCAAACCATTACTTACGCCAATGAAACACTATATTCTAGAGGATTACCAGAACTATTCCACTTAGACAACATCATCTGCGTTGCCGATGCTGCAAGATTGTCAAATGAATTCACTTGTGGTAAACACTTATTAGAACCTTGTGAAGATGAAGATTCTTTAGACTCTTTATTGATGCAGCAACTCGAATTCTGTAATACCGTTATCTTAAACAAAGCAGAAACCGTCAACGAAAATGAGAAAAATGAAATCAAGGCAGTCATTCATAAACTATGTAAAGATGCCGGAATCATTGAGGCTAGCTTTGGCCAAGTTAATTTAGAAGAGCTTTTAAACACACATAACTTTGATTATGAAAAAGCACAAAACAACATTGGTTGGATTCACGAAATCGAAGAACACGAACACCATCATCACAATCACGAAGGTGAAGCTTTAGAATATGGAATTTCTACTTTTGTGTGGCAAACAAGAAAACCATTGGATTTAAAGAAATTCACAAATCTATTAAATAACTATCCGAATGTGATTCGCACCAAAGGCTACGTATGGTTTGATAACCAACCTGATTCTGCCTACTTATTTGAACAAGCTGGTAAATTAAATTCACTTACAGAAGACTCATTATGGATTGCGTCAGCTCCAAAACAAGATCAAATGGATTTATTAAAAGCCAATCCTCAACTAGCTCAAAACTGGGATGAAGAGTATGGAGATCGAATCAATCAATTAGTCTTTATTGGAAAGAATATGAATGAAGAACAAATAAAAAGACAGTTCAATGACTGTCTTGCATAGGAGAAGAAATTCTCCTATTTTTTTTTAACTTTGAAAAGTTTTGATCCAAAATTCTTTCAACTTCAGAATACGATTGATTCTTTAACGAAGCCACCATAGTAATTTCATTTTTTAAAGCAGCAATATAATCGTCACTATCAATAGCCCATTTCACAGCTTCAATACCATCGGATTCCATAAGTAATTTATCCATAGATACTTGTTCTACTAAATGCGTTACTTCCTCTTCTTTTCCAATTGAAGGACCAATCGTGAAATAAGATACCACTTCATCATATTCTTTGACATAATCCATACATCCATACCAATGTACAACATATGTATTTGGATATTTACGAATCAATTCAAGTATTGTTTTTTCCTGACCCTTCGTATGAAGAATAACCGGTTTATTTAAAGCATGTGCAAGCTGAAGCTGTTTTTCAAACACTTCTTTTTGAATATTTAAATCCAAATCACACCATACACTATCCATGCCGATTTCGCCAATGATAGGTGCCTTTTTTAACAAAGGAAGCATGGATTCAAATGTATCTAAACTTGCATTCCAAGGATGTATTCCACAAGAATAGAACAACTGCTTTTGATGGACAAGTTCAAATTCTTTTTCATTTGCGACGTTACAAATACCAGAAATTCCATATTCATTCTGTAGCGCATTTATTTCTTTTGAATAATGATAATGTGCATCATGCATGATTTTCACCCTTCAACAATTCATAAACTTGTTTCTTCAAATCACTTTGTGAAAATAACCAATCCCTCGATTTCTTTTCTTTAGATAAGTCTATTTCCTGCAAGATATGACTTGGCTTATTCGATAAAATCAAAATACGATCCGATAAATATAAAGCTTCATCAATATCATGTGTAACTAATAAAGTAGTACGATTATAATTCTTTCTTAATTGTAACAACCAATCTTGCATATCATTTCGAGTAATAACGTCCAACGCTCCAAATGGTTCATCTAATAAAAGAATATCCGCTTTACACAAAGAAGTTCTCAAAAAGGCAGCTCTTTGGCGCATTCCTCCTGAAAGACTCGATGGATATGCGTTTTCATAACCAGAAATACCAAATGTTTCAAATTCTTTTAAAGCTCTTTGTCTTATTGATTTATCATGATTAATTTCGCCATACAAACAAACATTATCTAAAATCGTTCTCCATTCAAGTAATAAGTCACTTTGTGGCATATATGCAAAATGACTACTAATACCTGTAATTGGTTCATCATCCACAAATACGGAGCCAGAATAATCTTCAATTAATCCTGCCAATACATTTAGAATGGTGGATTTTCCACATCCACTTGGCCCTAGAATGGAAACAAATTCACCTTCTTGAATAGAAAAAGAAATATCGTTTAATATTTCTTTTCCTGAAAATTCAAGATTTAGCTTTTCAACATATAGCTTCATTATTTTACAAACTCGTTAGTATATTGATCTTTCGCATCAATCTTTTGACTGATCAATCCTGTTTCATACATAAAATCTGTATAATTATCCCATACAGAATCTTTCATAACACCCCATGAATCTGCATCTTTGGCATATTGACTACTTAAATATTTTTGACTTTCTTTAAGGAATTTCAAATCTGTATCTGACAATGCATCCTCATGTAAGATTTCAGCTGCTTTACTTGGATGATCAATCGCATATTCATATCCTTTTTTAGTAGCTTCCATAAATTTTTTAACTGTATCTGAATTCTTTTTAATCATCTTTTTGTTGGTGATAATAACCGGAGTATAGTAATCCAAACGATTATCTAAATCAGCTAATGGCATATAGTTTAAATCATATCCATCTTGTAGTGCTTTAATAATAGCCCAACCATAGAATTCCCATCCAAGGTTCACTTTATTTTTACCAACTTCATCACTAAGTCCTGCAATACCAGACCCATCAGATCCTACGATGTTTAACTTACTAAAATCAGCACCCGCTTCATTCATAACCGCTTTAATGACAGCTTCTTCACTTGGTGCTCCCCATCCTGCATATGTTTTTCCTTCAAAATCCTTTACAGAATTGATGTTTGCACTCTTTAAAGAAACAAATCCTGAAGTGTTGTGTTGGATAATTGTCGCAATTGTTTTAATTGGAAGTGGATCTTCACTTGTTAGGGCATACGTAACATCTTCTTGGTAAGAGATTCCAAAATCAGCTTTTCCAGCCGCAACCATTGAAGTTGTCGCATTATCACCTGGCTCAATAATATCTACATCTAAACCAGCCTCTTTATAATATCCTTTGTTTTTAGCTACATAGAAACCAGTATGGTTTGTATTTGGCGTATAATCCAACATCAATGTAACCTTTGTTAATTCTTTATCAGAATTCGATGTTTGAGCACAGCCAACTAAACTTAACGCAACAGCAGCTGCACACATTGCCTTTAAAATTTTCATTTTCTTTCTCCTTTTCGTAAATGTGGAAATAATATTTTTTCCAATAGAGTCACTCCTAAATTCAATAGAATGCTCCAAAATATAATCATCAATACACACGCAAAGACTTTATCTAACATATATCCGTTTTTTACACGAAGCATGTAATAACCAAGTCCTGCTCTACTTGAAAGCCATTCACCTACAATAGCTCCGCCCACACAATAGGTAGCCGCTACCTTTAATCCTGAAAATAAGCCAATGGCACCCGATGGAATCTTAACAATTTTATAGATTTGAAATAGATTGGCACCAAAACTTTTTAATAAATTGATTTCTTTTTCATTCACTTGTGACAAGGCATCCGTAAAGGATATCGCAATCGGAAAAAAACACATAAATATGACAATTAACACTTTGGGCAACAAATCAAATCCAAACCAAATTGAAAACAAAGGCCCTAAAACCATAATAGGAACGGTTTGTGTCACAATCAAATATGGATAAACACTTGTCTTAAATGTTTTGGATAGATCCATACAAATTGAAATAAGTATCGCAAAGAAAGTACTAATCAACAATCCTAAGATTGATTCTTGCAACGTAACAAGCGAATGTTGCATTAGAATATCAAAATTCTCAATAAGTGCACTGATAATTTTTGATGGACTTGGCAAAATATAAAGTGAAATATCAAATACACGCACATATAATTCCCAGCCACCAATCACTAGAATAAACACAAGCAACGGCATGACAATTCTACGATTTTTCTTCATTCACTAGCTCCTTTCCAAATAAAAAAGGCACCCTAGAGTGCCACCATCAATCGATATGACTCCCTACGCTAGAATTAACCAGATCAGGTAATAAGGGTTTTTCTCAGCATTTGCACCCCTGTCATGTATGTTTTTACTTGCCCATTGATTATATCACAATCTTAGACTAATTTATATTTCTTGCATATATCCTCAACAATTCCATCTAAGCTTTTACCATCCATTGAAATCGAATCCATTTTGGATGCATATAAAGTATGGAAATAATCAAAATCCGCCTGTATTTCTCTCATATAATATGCCTTATGCTTATTTAGATACGATTGAGGGATGTGCAAAAGATTGTCATTATCATCCGTAAATTCCAAGCGTTTAAAAACATTTTCAGTTCGATCTGTTAAGTCGAAACAAATAATATCTGAATCTTCAAAGAAATCTTCATATGCATCTAAATACGCAATAGGACTTAGGGCAATGACTACATTTTCATTTTCTTTGATCCAAGATGAAATCATTTCTGCACGCAATTCATCACGTTCATATTGATCACTATATTCATCTTGAAAACCAAGCATTGTTCCATACTTTTCTTTGATTTTCGCATCCATATCGATAAAGTCGTAACCTAATTTCCTTGCCAAGAACTCACCAACAGTGCTCTTTCCAATGTTACACATCCCAAAAATTAATATTTTCATTTTTCCCTCTACATCATTACACGAATCAATCCACATAAAACTAAATGTCCCACATAGAACCAATAAAAAAACCATTTCATAAATGTACTCTTTCCTCTTGTTCCATCATATAAAGACATAATCGGATATACTAAAACAATTCCGAACTGCAACAAACCATAAACTACATGATAGGTGCTGCCACTCGTCCAATTAAATGAATCAATAAAAGCCACCAATACTTTTCATAATTCGGATAAAATGTAGTTGCGAAATGATCCATAAACATCGCAATGATCGCAATCATCTTGATTTGATTTCCATTTTACTTTTTTATCATTGAGTCACACCTTCTCCTACATTAGGTTCAAAGTGCGAATAAACAACATCTGCACCAAATAAAAGAAGTAAAACCAAACATGCCGCAGATAATTTTTTATTTAAGTGTTCTTTAACCCAGTTATCAATTAATGGCGCAATCACATAGACAAAAGCCATACCACCAATGCCAAACACCAATAAGCCTTCCGCACAAATTCTTCCATGAAGATTTAAGAAGTAGCCTGTATAATCCCACCATTTTTGACCATTATGCGTAAGCTCTAAAAAGAAACCAGTAAAGTATTCAATACATCCACAAAGAAGTACGGCCATACTAAATTCAACTTTGGGGCGCATTCTAAATCGTTTTAATAAAAGTAAAATTAAAACACAGCCAAAACCATAAATAGGAATCCACGGACCATGTAAAACTCCGCGATTCACAAAACATCCATAGCTAATCATAGATAGACTCACTTCCCAGATCCATCCGACAAAACACATAAAGAAGAAACAGACTAAAATAGATGTTACTGTATAATTTCGATTTGGATGTAAAACACGAAGATTTGACTTCTTATACTCCTCTTCAATTGGAGATAGCCTTACTGGATAACATAATAAATACACTTCGGTAATCATAGTTTCAGCTTCCATTTTATTATAGGTATATCTTTCATATTGTTTTTCTTTTGAACTCAAATGAAAGATGATCCCAAAATTATCACACAAGAATTTTTTTACGCCCGTATACGCATTTTCTATTGGATTTTTCGCATTCAATGCCGCAATTACATCCGAATACGTATTACGCATCAAAGCACTGCTTGGTTTTTCAAATAAATACGTATCATTTAAGATAGCACTTTGAAATTCTTTTCTTCTTAGTGTATAAAATTCACTCATCACAGCCATACGATACATATTCGAATAAAATATAGCACTAATCCCAAATGTACAAACATCCAGAATGTACCATCCAGCCATTGAAAATTGCCATTTAAAACATTCCAACTTATGTCCCTTCATCATATTTCGAGATAAAGAAAGTGCATCTTTTAAAGATATCGTCGGATTTTCAGCTAAGATATAATCCACTAAGAAATACACATAGTAAAAGTAGACGCCTCCTATCGCAGTAAAGTTCATAATTATTAAAATCATAGATTTCACTAACCTCACAAACGCAACATTCATCTGTTTACGAATTCGCATTAAATAAACCAATCGATCAAGTGGAAGTTTTGCATAAACTCTTCCTTCCAAAAATAGTCTGCGATTGATGACTGGCAATACATTCACAATATACACTCTATAAAACACAGATATGCATAAACCCATCACGACAAAACAAATACCCGCAATATCTTTTGAATGAACAATGGTAGATAAACCTAAAAATAGTGTCTTCACAAAGGATCCTGAAGTAATTCCATTTACCACATGTGCAAATACACCGTTGGTCGTACCAAAGACGTCTTCAGGAAGTAAAAATGTCATCGACTTCACAAAAGAAGAGTGCATTAATAGGCCTGAAACTCTCTTGGCATTATCTTGTTTTAAAAGGGATAAAGTCGAACTAAATTCACTTCCCATAAGTACTGCTGCAAGACATAACACTAAATAGGTCGCATAGTGAGTTTTTACATTTTTATGTGCATTTTTCTTAATTTCTTTGAGTTTCATACTTAAATAATAGCATATCTGTAGTAAAATATTTTCAAAAAGAAAGGGGATTTATGATGAATCCAATTATTCAAAGTTTATTTGACCGCAAATCTTGTCGCATTTTTAAAGATAAAGAAATATCCCAAGAAAAAAGAAAATTGATATTAGAAGCTTGCATGCAGGCACCGAGTGCAGGAAACCAACAAATGTATACAATCATTGATGTACAAGATAAGAAACTACAAGAAACGCTATCTAAAACGTGTGATAATCAATCTTTTATTAATCAGGCTAAAATGGTTTTAATTTTCTGTGTTGATTTTCAGAAATGGTATGATTTATTTAATTATGAAAATTGCAGTCCTAGAAAACCAGGCGTAGGCGATTTATTACTAGCCACAACAGATGCGACCATTGCCGCACAAAATGCGGTTGTAGCTGCCGAAAGTTTAGGAATCGGATCTTGTTACATAGGTGATATTTTAGAGCAGCATGATTTACATAGAGAATCATTAAATCTAAGTGAGTATGTAGTCCCTGTATGCATGTTAGTACTTGGATATCCTGCAGAGGATCATTTTAAAAGACAAAAACCAAAACGTTGTCAATTAGAAGATATTGTTTGTGTTGATCAATATCATAGAAAAGACCAACAGGAATTAAAAAATATGTATGAATATAAAGCTGGAAATAAAACATTAAACGAATGGGCAATAGCTTTCTGTAAACGAAAATACAATTCGGATTTTTCAAAAGAAATGACAAATTCTGTACAAAAATATATTGATCAATTTAAAAGTGAAGCCGATTAAGACTTCACTTCTTTTCTTATAGTTTTAATGCAATATTTACGCCATCACGAACTGCTTCCAAAGCTTGTGCTACACATGATGCATCACCAAATAAGTATGTTTCTTTTCCCGTTTCTCTAATAGCTTCATATAGACTTGGGTCTGGTTTTGAGCCTGTCGCATATACGATAAAGTCAAATTTTCCTAAATTTTGTGTTTCTCCACCTTTTTCAACCTTAACACCATCTTCTACTGATACAAGTTTTGTTTCTGTTAGTGCCTTGATTGGTAGACTTTGAATACGAGTCATTGTAGAAACTAAGTTTGCCGGAGATTCTCCATCACCTATATTCTTTTTCATTTCCAAAATTGTAACATGTGCATCCGGGTGCTTTTCACAAATATATTCACTTGCCTCAACGCCAACCATGCCTCCACCTACGACAAGGATATTTCCATGCACATCGACTTTATCACCTAAAATATCATGTGCTGTATAGGCATCTCCATTTGGTTTATTTGGAATAGAACCATTACATACTAGAATCACATCAAAATTATGTACATCATTCACTTTCACTTCATGATTTAAATGAACTGGAATATGCAATCTTTGACATTCATTTTCTAAATAATCAATCCATTTATGCATTTCTTTTTTCGGTGTAATCTTGCTAGCAAGATTGATCTGTCCACCTAACACATCACTTTTTTCAAAAACTTCTACATCAAGTCCTCTTAAAGAACACATTCTTGCAGTGCTTAATCCACCGATTCCGCCACCTACAATCATAATTTTTTTATTCGAAACAGTTGGTTCTATCTTTATTTCCATTTCATGACCACAGAATGGATTAATCACGCAAGTTCCATATAACCGCTTTGTTTGTTGTCCAACACATCCTGCAAGACATCCTGTACAAGGTGCAATTTGTGCATCTTTATGTTCTTTTGCCTTCTTGACAAAATCTGGATCTGCAAGTAAAGCACGACCTAGTACAATACCATCGACTTTCTCTTCCTCCACTAAAGAACGAGCCAATTTCGCTTCATTAATCTTTCCCACCAACAATACGGGTACGTGACTGATTTCTTTGATTCTTAAAGCTTCTTTCAAATTGGTTGCACACTCTTCTCCATGACTTGGCATAATTTTGTTTGGCAATTCATATTGAGATCCACCCGAAATTTCAAAGGCATCAACACCTCTTTTTTCTAATTCAGGTATCAATTGAAGTGTATCTTCAATTGTATTTCCACCTGGAATCTTCTCAGATCCAGACATTCTTAAAATAATTGGAAAATCATCTCCACATTTTGATTTAATCGCTTCTACCACTTCAAATAATAAGCGTGCACGATGCATTAGATTGCCACCATATTCATCTGTTCGCTTATTTTTTAAAGGACTCAAGAAAGAGCCTAGAAGCATATAGCCGTGAGCACAATGCAGTTCAATTCCATCAAAACCAGCCTGTTTTGCCTGATAAGAAGTATTTGCATACATGGAAATAATGTTTGGAATTTCTTCTATTTTTAATTCACGAGTTTGTTGGTACATCGAATTTAAATAGCCACTACTAGAAATTGGTGTAACCCCAAAGAATGAAGAGATACTTTCTGGCCCTGGATGTGTAATTTGAGGAATAATTTTTGTTCCATATGCATGGATCTTATCCGTAAACTTCTTATATTCCAAAATGCTTTCTTCACTTCTAAAACATAGCGTATTTCCTAAATAAGGTGTATTAGGGTCAACACTAGTCGCATCCGTAATAATACATCCTACTTCTCCTTTAGCTCTTTCAAGCCAATATGCCTGTTCTTGTAGTGTTGGGATTCCCGTTTGATCTCCATACCCTAAAGACATAGGAGCCATAAAGGTACGGTTTTTCAATATCATTGAACCAATTTTAAGTTCATCAAATAAAGTTGTCATATCGCTACCTACTTATTAATTTCTAATACTGCATGATAAGCATCTTTAAATGCATCTAAAGCAACACCTGCTTTCTTGCAGTCACCAACGATGTATGTAGGAATACCTAGATTGGCATACATACTTGTATCATTTGCCTTTGAACCAACAGCCATAATGACACTATCATATGGATATTCTTTGCCACTGGCAACAACTGCATGATCATCAATTCGTTCTACAGTGGCACTTGTCTCAATTGTGATTGGCATTTGTGCCATCACAAACTGCGCTGTAATTTGACGTAATGGACCTAGATCCTGTAAAGCTTTTTCTTTCATTTCTAAAACAGTAACTTTCTTTTGTCTGGCAGCCAAGAATTCAGCGGTTTCAAAACCAACAAGACCACCACCAATAATGACGACGTTTTCACCTGGCACTTCTACTTTTTCACTCAATACATCATGTGCAACAATAGCTCTTTCACTACCTTCAATTGAAAGTACAAACGGACTTGACCCAATCGCAACAATGAGTGCATCCGGCTTAATTTCTTCTAGCATTTCCTTAGTAACAACAGTATTTAAGTGCACCTCAATTCCAGATTTTTGAACATCCAAAATCATTTTATCTACCGCATTCTTAAAGTCTTTTTTAGCTGAAATAGCCCCGGCCAATAAGAATTGTCCACCAAGACTTTCACTCTTTTCAAATAAAATTGGTGTATTACCTGTTTCTTTTAAATCTAGAGCTGCTTCCATACCTGCAATTCCACCACCTAAGATGACAACTTTTTTAGAAGCAGATCCTGGTTTTAAGCCTAATGTTTCCTCTTCTAATAAGCCAGGATTTCGCATACAAGTAATGTGTTTAATCGCTGGATTATATAAGGATGCACAGAATGAGTCATAGCAGCCTTGGTTACATCCAATACAATAGCGAATTTGATTGACTTTACCAGCTCTAGCCTTGTTACAGAAATTAGCGTCGGCAAGTTGAGCACGTGCCATGACAACTAAATCGGCCTTGTCATCTTCTAAGATTTTTTCGGCAAATTCAGGCGTATTGATACGTCCACAAGGCATTGTCAACATACCCGTTTCTTTTCGAATGCGTGCAGCATCTTCTACGTTAAATCCATTTTCAATATCAACTGGTGCCACTTCATATAATGTAGCTGCCGTTAATATATTTCCACGACTAATATTTAATACATCAACACCTAATTCTTTAGCATCTTTACAGAATTCAATCACTTCTTCAACCGTTAATCCACCATCTAACATGTCATCATGACAATCTACACGCATGAATAGTGGCATATCTTCTGGCATATTGGCACGAATCGATTTAATACATTCCAATGGGAATTTCTTACGGTTTTCAAAAGAGCCACCCCACTCATCACTTCGATGGTTAATTCCACCTGAAAGCATAGAGTGTGGTAAATAGTTATGTGCACAATGGAATTCTAAACAATCAAATCCAGCTTCTACTGCACGTTTTGCAGCTTGGCCAAACTTATCTATTATATCGAGTAATCTTTCATTTGTGATAGCTGGCACTGTATATTGTGGACTTAATGGTAAGTCATCGGGCACTAAAATTTGAGCCGTTTGATCTGAAGCTACGGCTAATCCACCTTGCCATAATTGAATGCAAGTTTTTCCTCCAGCTTCATGCACGGCATCATTTAATTTTTTAAATTCTGGAATGTATTTGTCTTCGGCAATCGACAAGAATCCAAAAGGTGCACTGGCCGCATCAACACTTGTAACTTCAATTGTATTTAATCCATTTCCACCTTTTGCACGAGCCACATGATACGCAATCAACTTATCTGTAACACTCTTTCCATCTTCACTTTCCGCACTTTCATGTGTTCCCATCGCAGACATGACAACACGATTTCTTAATTCCATACCACGAATCTGTATGGGTTCAAACAATTTGTCAAACATATGATTCTCCTCCTTTTCGTATGTTTATTTCTTATTTTATTATACTTCAATTGTTAGCGGTTTCACATACACAAAAGAAAAGAGTTGTCATTCTTTGACAACTCGTACGGTTTCAATACCATAATATTTCATGACTTCAATAGAAGACTCACTAATCACTTCTCCTGGAATCACTGGAAGAATCGCAGGAGGACAAGATACAGTCACACTGGAGCATACTTGTCCTAATGATTTAGATACATCCAATGTTATGCTTGACGAAAATAAAGCTTGACGCACATTCATGGCTTTTTTAGATTGTTCTAATTTTGGTAGTTTATTTACTAAAATGGGCTTTCCTTCAATTCCACATAAACATGTCTCTAATCGTTTTAAATCATCCTTCGTATTATATGGAGATGGCATTAATACAATATAGTCTGAATCATAGAATTCAGGATAGATATCACATTCCATTAAAAGATTTGCGATTTCATTTCCAGTATAGCCAAACTCTTTTGTTGAAATCGTAATCTTCATGGGTTCACCAGATAAAATCGTGTATCCATGTTGAACCAACGTATTCTTTAATCCATCAACTCTTTGAATACATTCAAACAAAGAGTTTTTAAACGTAGTATCCAACACCTCATTTGCCGCATCTAAAGATGCCATAATCAAATAGGATGGACTTGTAGAAGAAAAGTATTCCATAAAATGTTTAACGTCATTTTTCCATACTTGATTCAAAGAATCACTTAAATGAAGATAAGCTCCCCCTGTAAGTACAGGCAGTGTTTTATGGGCCGAATCACAACATAGATCAGCACCCAAATCAATAGGGTATAAAGAATCTTTTAGAAAACGAAGATATGCACCATGCGCATTATCGATGGCGAGTAGTACATTATGTTTTTTACATACACTAGCTAAAGACTTAATATCCAAAAGATTTCCTAAATAGTCTGGATTGGTCAGATATACAGCCGTTGGAAGACTTTCAATAATCGCCTTTTCTAAATCCTCTGCATGTATCTTACAAGATAAATAATCACTATTTCCATATAACCATTCAATCTCAAAATCTAATAGTGCAGCCGCATGAATAAAACTTCGATGCGCATTTCTTCCTGCAAGAATTTTAGGCTTCTTGCCTTTACTTTTGGCATCTTGGCATAATATCGTGCACATCGTTTGAATGCATAAAGTAGAGCCTTGCGTTGAATAATAGGTTGGACAGCCAAATAAGTTTGAAGCATTTTGTTCACTTTCCTTAATGATTCCCTCTGCTGCAAACAATTCATCAGCTCCATAAATTTCTGTAAGATCCATTCCTTCAAAACCAAGAATGCCAGCGCCTTTATGGCCTGGCATATGCATTCTTACAGGTGATTTTTCTTGATATGATTTTAGAAAACTAACAATCGGCGTCTTCATGATTATTTTCTTTCATATCACGAATAATAGCTACGGCAAGGGCACACTCTAGTCGTTTACAGAATAGTTCACAACCCTCTTTATATACACCTTTGACAGATCCTGTCGCATGGTATGCATTGGCTGCACATCCTCCAGAACAATAAAGTCTTGCCCAGCAATCTGCACATTCTTTACGTGCATATACGTTACATGATGCAAATTCATCCTGAATCTTTTTGTTTGTGACACCCGTATAAATGTCTCCTAATTTAAAGGCTTCTTCTCCTACAAATTGGTGACAAGGATATAAATCTCCCCATGGTGTTACGGCCATATATTCAGTTCCTGAACCACATCCTGAAATACGTTTATAAATACATGGTCCACCTTTTAAATCAATCATATAGTGATAGAAAGTAAATGGATCTTTCTTCTCATCATATTCCAACATCAACTTCGCTAAATCTTCATATTGTTTCATAACAAATTCACGATCCGCTTCAGTTAGTGCAGAAGGATCATCTGACTTGGCAACAACAGGTTCCATACTTAATTCTCTAAAACCTAAGTCTAACATTTGTTGCACATCTTTTAAGAAGTCTGGATTGGCATGAGTAAAAGTACCACGCATATAGTAATTTTTACCTTCACGAGCCTTTACTAACTTTTGGAATTTAGGAACGATTGTATCAAAACTTCCCTTACCAGAATAATCCACACGATAACGGTCATGAACTTCTTTACGTCCATCTAAGCTTAATACAACATTGCTCATTTCTTTGTTCGCAAATTCAATTACGTCATCATCAATCAACATACCATTTGTCGTTAGTGTAAAACGGAAATTCTTTCCAGCATCTTTTTCAATACTACGAGCATACTCAACTAATTGTTTAACCACATCAAAGTTCATTAGTGGCTCTCCACCAAAGAAATCCACTTCTAAGTTTCTGCGTGTTCCTGAATTTTCCACCAAGAAATCAAGAGCTCGTTTTCCCGTTTCAAAACTCATTAATGCACGGTCCCCATGGTATTTTCCTTGGCTGGCAAAACAATACGAGCAATTCAAGTTACAAGTATGGGCAATATGAAGACATAAAGCTTTAATAACACCACTTGTCTTAGCCTTTAACTGTCCTGCCATAGGTTCATATGTATCTTCACTAAATAAACGACCTTGTTCTTTTAATTCTAAAATCTGGTCGTAACATTCTTCTAATTCAGATGTTTCAACACTAGGATATTTCTCCTTCATTTCTAAAACCAAGGTATTTTTATCTTTATCTAAAAATTCAGCAATCATATCATAAGCAATTTCATCTACCACATGAATGCTTCCTGAACAAATATCCAATACAATATTCTGATCAAACATTTTATATTGATGAATCATGTATTTTTCCTCCCTCAAATTTAAAAAATGCTGCCTTAAAGGCGGCATTAAAAATGCCGAATCACTTCGGCATTTCTTAATTACTTACTTTCTTTATTATTTTCGCAAGCTTGGTTAGCGATTCCGCAGCTGGTTTTACAAGCTGATTGGCAAGAAGTTTGGCATTCTCCACATCCACCATTTTTTGCGCTTTCACACAAGTTACGAGTATCTACTGTATTAATATGTTTCATGATTATATACCCCCATATAAATTCCTCTTTATTTTAACACGCCAACAAAAGAATATCAAATTAAAAAGGCATTCCGAAGAATACCTTTATAAACTATTTAGAACTTTCTTCCTTAGTACGGAATACGTAGCGACTAGTTACTGTAGCACCTTCTGGAGCACCAGAGTAAGAAGCATATTCTTTGTTCATAGCTTTGATTTCATCCATTACACTTTGTAATGTTTCAAGTTCTCCAACACCTAAATCTACCTTTTCTTTTAATTGATCCAATCCTTCAGATTTGAATTGTTCGTTACCCTCATACAATTGTTTAGCACCATCATTCAATGTTTCAAATGCCTTACCCAATGTATCTAATCCATCAGCCATTTCATTGAATGTTCCACTCTGTCCAGCAAGTGTTCCTGTTGCCTGTGATAATGCACTAGCACCACCATTTAATGTAGCATTGTTTGATGTTAATTGAGTAGTACCAGCTTTGATTTTATCTACACCAGATTTTGAAGCAGTTTGTAGTTCACCCAACTTATTTCCTAAGTTAATTGCTCCAGCATTAATTTTTAACGCTCCATTGTATAGTTCTGTAACTCCAGGTTTTAAACTGTTAAGCATAGTTTGCATACCTTCAACTTTTTTAGTTGATCCAGATAAAGTTTGACTTAATGTATCAATTGTAGTCAATGCTGTATTAACATCTGTTGCTAAACCTTCTAAATTGCTAATTGATTTACTTACTAATGTACTCATTTCTGAAACAGTAGATTGAACAGTTACTAGAGTATCATTTAATGTTTTGAATTCCTCTGTTAAAGTCTGCAATTCAGATAATTCTTCAATTGTACTAATTGCATCTACATTAGCTTTTTCTGCTTCCAATGCATCGATTTGAGTTTGAATACTATATGCTTCATCAGTCTTGCCAGCATCATTTAATGCCTTTTTAGCTGTACTTAGTGTACCAATAGATGTTTCAATCTCAGTCTTCATACTATTTTTAATAGCAGTGATTTCATCATTAACTGTTTTTTTCTTCGAATTATAGTCTGCAATCGCAGTATTATTCTGTGTTTCTTTAGTTACAATTTCATTACCCAAATTATCCAATTCATTTTTTAAATTAGACAAACCAGATAATTTAGTAGATGCATTGGTTAAATCTGTTTGCATATCTTCAAGAGTTTTTTTATCTGTAGCTAAAGTATCAGCCATTCCTTGTAGTTTTGTTTTAGAACCATCTAAAAGTGTATTCATTTCTTTAACTGATGCTGTTACATTAGATCCATTTAATTGATCTAATAATTGTCCTAACCCATCTGCAACAGCTTGCGAACCATCCACTAAACTTGCTTGTTCCTCCGTTGAAGTTGTAACGGCAGATTGAATTAAACCCACATTTTGAGGAATACCATACAACTGGTCAACACCCTCATTGATTGCACTAGCACCAGCCGTATATTGGCTAATACCTGTTTGTAAGGCTTTAACACCATCATTTAATTGGATAGCACCTGCAGATAATTGTCTTACCTGATCAGATGAACCTGTTAACGGAGCGGCTTGTTCTTTTAATTGAGTTGTTCCATCATACAATTGTTTTGATCCATCGATCAATTGATTGTCGGCTTCAATTAATTGGTTAACGCCATCTGTTAATTCAGATACAGAACCAATTTCACCTAATTCACTTGCCAAATCAATTTCATTTGTCATGCCAACCATTATAGATCCTAAATCAAAATCATTGACATCCGCTTCTACTGTTACATCATCACTGATTCCTAATTGATTATTTACTTTGTCTAAACCTGCAGATTTTAATGTTTCATTCAAGCCTGGAATATTCGCAAATGCCAACATTTCATTTGTTCCATCATTAACAATCTTACCAGATTCACATTTTACATTTGAGAACTTGCCAGTACTCATATTCAACATACCACCAGCTAAATAACTAGGGTGAATTACGATAGATTTGCCATTGATATTTTTAACTTCTGAATAATTATTTGTGAAAGAAATAGTTAATTTCAAATGACCAGACTTACCTTCCATATCTTTTGCAGACATCTCTTGACCATCTAATTCATAACGAATCTTAACAGACACTGGAAGTTGTTTTGTGGCTGTTCCTTCATAATACACATCATTTCCTTTCGCATTCCATGTATATGTATTTCCATCTTTTGAAGGTTTTTCATTTGATTTAATGTTCTTAACATCTGTTAAGTTTAAAGTTTCTTTAATATTATTAATTCCATCCTCATCATGTAACCAGCTAGATACGATTGTATCGCTGATGGAACCATCAGAGTTTAATACAGAATAAACAGTTTCTGTTTTTTCTGTAGGATTTTCATCATTACTTTGCGCAAATACAGTCACAGGCATCATACTTCCTGCCATAACTGCACTCAACACTACACTACCAACTACTTTTACTGTATGACTTAAATTCATATTTATTCTCCTTTCGCTTCCATGTTTGATTCTAGCCAATTCTTTGTCGTCTTTTCAATGAACTTGTGGCAGAAAATCAACAATGAAGGTAATACTAATAAAATACTTACGACTGAAATTAATGCACCACGTGCTAATAAAATGACTAATGATTTAATTAAATCCATCTTAGCTACAAAGCTTACACCGATACATGCGGCAAAGAATGAGAATCCACTTGTCATAATGGAAACACTCGATTTTTCCATCGCAATCAAAGCCGCTTCCTTAACCTTCTTACCATGCGATAATTCTTCTTTAAAACGCGTTGTCATTAAGATGGCATAGTCTACTGTGGCACCCAATTGAATAGTTCCAATAACCATACTTGCGATAAATGGAAGTGTAGTTCCTGTAAAGAATGGAATACCCATATTGATTGTGATCGCAAATTCAATTGTTAGTACTAAAATGACTGGAAGTGCAAATGATTTAAATGTTAAGGCAACAATGATAAAGATCATGATTACAGATAATACGTTAACCATCGCAAAGTCTGTATTTGTTGTTGTGATCAAATCACGTGTCATACTTCCTTCTCCACCAATCATACCCTTCTTATCATATTTATGAATGATGGTATCCATTTTATCTAACTGTTTATTTAATTTATCGGTTGCAGCTTTATAATCACTGTTCACAACAATTAATTTCTTTCCGCCATTTTGGAAAATATCCTTTACTACACTTGGAGTAAAGTTGGATGCAAGTCCTGGACCCACAAATTCTTCATACGCTAATACATTATGAATTCCTTTTAAATCTTTGATTTCAGAACACATATTCTGAATTTCATTCGTTGTTAATTTATCATCCACTAAAACGAAATGTGTCGTTGTCATATCAAATTTATCTTTTAACTGATTTGTACCAATGATACTCGCAAAATCGCCTGGCATACCAGAAATCAAATCATAATAGATATTTGTATGTGCCTGACCATATCCAAACGGAATGAAGATCAACACAAAGGCAACAAGAATCTTTTTATAGTGATGAATCACAAAACGAGGAACTCTATGTAACTCATTCAAAATTGTTTTATGTTTGTACTTTTCAATCGTCTTATCAAAGAACATCAACAAACTTGGCAAAATGAAGATAGTTGATAATACACCAAGAACAACACCTTTGGCCATAACGATACCAATATCTCTACCTAGTGTTAACTGCATTACACACAAGGCAACGAAACCAGCAATTGTTGTGATTGAACTTGAAGTAATTGAAGTAAACGTAGCTTTGATGGCCTTAGCCATAGCCTCTTCATTTGGAAGTTTTTGTTTTTCTTCTTGATATCTATGTAATAAGAAGATGGAATAATCCAATGTTACAGCTAACTGTAATACAACGGCCAAAGCCTTTGTGATATAACTAATTTCACCTAAGAATACGTTTGTACCAAAGTTATAAACAATTGGGAAAATCATTCCTAGCATAAATACAACTGGAGCAATCGTACTCTCTAATCCTAAGAACAATACGATCATACATAATACAACCGCAATACCTGCATAGATTGGCGTATCATGTTCTGTTTGATCTTTAGTATCTTCACTGATGGCTGACATACCACCTAAATAACAATCATCTTTTGTATATTTTTTTATTTTACTAATCGCATTCATTGTACGCATTGACGATGTTGGCTCTTTAAATGTAACAATCATCATTGTGCTGTCACCAGAATATAACATATTCTGAATGCTTTCTGGAATTGCCTGTTTTGGAACAGAGATATCCAATACATCATCTCTCCAAATACATTTTTCAACTCCATCTATTTTATTGATCTCTTCCTTAATTTTTGCGGCCTCTTGATCCGTCTTGTTGTTGACAACCAAGAAGTCTACACTCGATAAGTTAAAATCATCTCCAAGAATCTTTTGTGTTTTCATAGATTCTGAAGTCGAAGGTAAATAAGATAATAAATCGTAATTAATATTTGTATTGAAATAACCAATTGCACTTGGAATCAAAAGAACAATGGCCACAGCCAAAATCATATTACGATATTTAACTATCCATTTTGACATCTTATCCATATCGAATCACCTTTTTTTCTATCCTTTCCTGTACTACGTGAAGAGTATAGTACCAAACTGACCGGTAGTCAATATTTTTATTTTATTTTTTTCAAATTCCAAATATACAATTGTTTTAATATGTTCAATAGGTCATTTTTATTTGTGTTTTCTAAATTATTGTTTATAATAAGGATGGTGATACGCATGAAAAGTAAGATAATCGAAAACAAGAAAATAAAAGAAAACAACCTCTTACAGGCTGCCTTTAATCTATTCACAAAAGAAGACATCACAAATGTCTCTGTTAATGATATTGTAAAAAACGCGGGAGTCGCAAAAGGGACTTTCTATCTTTATTTCAAAGATAAATATCAAATACGCGATATTCTAATTCAAAAAGAAGCACATCGCCTATTTGAAGAGGCCCACAAACAATTAGAGAAAAATGATATTCGTAATTTTGAAGACTCTGTTATCTTCTTGATTAATCAAGTATTGATTCGACTAGAAAACAATCCATTGATTTTAAAATTTGTTGAAAGAAACCTATCTTGGGGCGTGTTCCATGCCCAATTAAATACGGCTATCGATAATGATAGTTTCAGCCTTATAAAAGAGTTTAATGAAATCGCAACCGTAAATGGATACGAATTCGAAAATTCAGAAGTCATACTCTATCTTATAGTTGAACTTACAGGAAGTACTTGCTACAACAGTATTCTTCATAGTCAACCACTTCCTATCGAAGAATATAAACCCATTCTTTTCGATTCCATTCGTGCTATCCTTTCCCAAGGAAAGAAAAAAAGCTAGGAAAAGCCTAGCGTACAATAATATAAATCATATAAATGACATATACGAGGATCATAAAGATCCCCTTTTTTCTTGTCATTGTATCTCCTTTTTTGGCAATGCCATAAATCAAAAGAGATACACCAATCAAGACAAAAGTATCAATAATATTCTGTGAAGTAGCTGCAATTGGATGAATTGTACTTGAAGTACCCAAAATAAACAAAATATTCATAATGTTACTTCCAATCGCATTTCCCAAAGATAAACCACTCTCACCTTTTCTTGCCGCAACAACACTTGTTACTAACTCAGGCAATGAAGTTCCAATAGATACGACAGTTAAACCAATCAACGTATCACTCATACCAAGCATAGCTGCAATCTGTTTTGCACTATCTACAGTGATGTCTCCACCCCAAATAATACACGCAACACCGATCACGATATAAATCAAGCATTTGATTCCCGATAAAGTTTCAACTTCCTCATCCTCAACGCGATTCTTTTTAGCACTACGAATCAAATTTAAAATAAACAATACCAAACCAACCAAGAAGATCATGCCTTCAAAGCGATTCAACATTCCATTTAACACAAAAATCGAAAGTAAAATACTAACTAAAATATTGATTTTTAAATCACGATTCAAAATATCCCTGTCCATTAAAAATGGAGCAATGACTGCACTTGTTCCAACCACAACCAAAGTATTGAAAATATTAGAACCCACAATATTTGAAATCGCAATTTCATTACTGCCCATTAAGCCAGCCGTAATACTCACACTCGCTTCTGGTAAGCTTGTTCCGAGCGCAACAATTGTCAAACCAATAATAACTGAAGGTACTTTTAACTTACGAGCCACACTTGCACTGCCATCCACAAACAAGTCTGCACCCTTCATTAAAAGGACCATACCTAAAACTAATAAAAGAAATACCATTTTCTCAATCCTTTCAAAGTCACCTTATTATATCACAGACTGAAAAGAAAAGAAGAAATTTTTCATCTTGTCCTATCAATCGTCACAAACATTGAACAAAAGAATTAATCCATCTTTGCGACCATCTCTTTGCAGCTTGGCCTAAGCTTTCATCAATAGCTTTTTAATCGACTCTTCACTTACTGAGAAGATCGATGTGATACTTGAAACATTAAATCCTTTTTCCATTCCCCAATAAAGAAGTCGACAAAATAGGCATCGTTTTATCTTTTGATTTATTCATCTAATACGCAATCAATAGTGGCTTTTCTAGAAAACTGGCATTTGTTAAGATATTTTTACAATTAAATATAGAATTTATTGACCAAAATATGTATAATAAACCCATAAAGGGAGTAGCCTGCACATATATGTGTTTACAGCTTCGTCAATACGATGTTAAATCCGGACTGTGATGAAATGGCAAGACTTTGGTATATAAGACCAGAGTCTTTTTATTTTTATCTGGTCCAGGAGGAAAACATATGAATATAATTTTATTAGTATTAGGATTTATTCTACTACTAAAAGGAGCCGATTGGTTCGTTGATGGATCAAGCAGTATCGCATCACGCTTTGGCATACCCCAACTTGTCATTGGACTTACTATCGTTGCGATGGGAACCAGTCTTCCAGAAGCCTTTGTTTCCATTACAGCTGCATTAAAATCCAATGCAGCCATCACAATTGGAAATGTTGTTGGAAGTAATATTTTAAATGTAGGAATCATTCTTGGCATTACAGCACTCATTCGTCCATTACATATTCAAAATAGTACAATCAAATATGAAATGCCATTTATGATGCTTGTAACACTTGTATTGATATTATTAGGCATCAACACAACAATTTCTCGTTTAGATGGAATTATTATGTGGGTATTCTTTCTTGGTTACTTATACTACATCTTTAGAATGTCTAAGAATCAAATGGAAGAAACTGAAATCAAAAAAACAAACCCATTATTTATTCCACTCGGACTTGTATGTTTAATGATTGGAAGTAACTTTGCGGTAGATGCAGCCACAAACATTGCCATCTCATTAGGTGTCAGCCAAAGATTTATCGGACTAACCATTGTTGCCTTAGGAACATCCTTACCAGAACTTGTCACTTCTGTAACTGCTGCAAAAAAAGGCAATGCCGACATCGCGATTGGAAACATCATCGGATCTAATATCTTTAATATCCTATTTGTCGTAGGGGCTAGTGCACTTATTACTCCCGTACCTTTTGAACCTAACTTTATCATCGATTCCTTTGTCGCAATATTGATTGGTCTTGTCCTTTATATTTGCACTAAAAAAACAAGAGTACTCGACAAAAAAGCCGGCATACTCTTGTTAGTTACATATTTGATTTACTTTATTTATCTTCTTTACTAGTCTTCAACAAATCACAAATCTCTTCTAATAAGACAACAGTATCTTCTTTTTTAGGTTCTTCCTGATCAAGTTGATCATTTGTTGTCTTTTTAAAATGAGCCAAAAACTTCAACATTTTGACGTACTCTCATCATTAAAATGACGAGATTCTCTTTCTCTCATTGCGAGAAATGGAGCATCGCAAAGCTTTCAGCATGGTTCTAGGCCTTGCATATAGTCTTTGCATAGCTCTTGTTTTTTGAGCATTTCCAATCCATGTGGACCGTACTCTGTAAACTCATACTGCATCCAGCAGGGCTTACGCCTTAGACCTAACTGGATGAGAGATTCTTTATACTAGAATCCAAAGCATGATTTCATTGTGTGTCCACATTTTTTCATATCTAGAATCAATGTGTCCTGCATTGCGACAAAGTGTGAAAAATCAAGATGACAGGCTTTAAAATCAAGTGCAGTCGCAAAGAATGTGATCATCAATGACATCAAAATCGAAACTGCATCCATATCGATAGTTATCCCTAAAGGAAGAGTCAACGAAGTAATTTCTTCTGGAATGCCAATTTTTTCAGTTGCACACTTTAATGAAATGGGAATCGTAGCACTACTTGAACAAGTACCAAACGCATTCAATCCTGCAGGTGCGATATCCTTAAAAATTTGACCATACCACCATAAATAATAAACGCACATAAATAGAACGTAATATACAATGCCAATAATACTTGTCCTAATTGAAGCATTGTATCCACACCATTTGAATACATAACTGTAGCGATACATGCGAATACTCCAAATGGAGTCACATACATGATCTTACTAATAATAAAAGTAGAAATTTGATAAATGGAATCACGCAAATTAATAAATGGATCCGCCTTTTCCTGAACAGCCAAACATGCAAGTCCAATAATTACCGCAAAAGCTAATACTTAATGTATATTTCCTGATTCGAAAGCTTCCACTGGATTTGGCGGAATAATATTCTGTAAAGTATCCAACAATCCATTAAATGTCGCAGCCTCCACTTGTGTTTTTGTCGTAACAATATGCACATTCTTACCCAAATGCAACATACGAGGCAAAACCAATCCTAAACCTGAAACTAAAGCCGTTGTACCCGTATACCATAATAAGGTATATAAACCTACCTTACCTGTTTTGGCAATATCCCCAATTCCAATGATCCCCATAACTAAACTTGTGAATACAAGTGGGGAAATCATCATTTTTAATGCCGATATATAAATAGTGGAAACCACACTCAATGCCCATATTTGCCCATTCCGGCATAATAATTCCAATAATAACACCGGCAATCAACCCAATAAAAATACCAAGCGTTATATTATATCCTTTCTTTTTTATACTCATTCTACAATAATGTAAATATTTTACCATATCATTACATAATTATAAAAATTTACATACGCTCTAAAAAAGACACTGCCTAAAACAGTGTCATTTGATTTTCTTCATCCAATCCCTCTAAAGCATTCATATCCGCTAACTTTTCAACTAATGTTTTTGAAAGCTGTGTACGCTTCAGTACATCTTCCTTAGATAGGAATGGTTTTTCTTCTCTTGCCTTTACAACAGACAAACCTACGTTTGAACCCAAACCATCAATACTTGTGAAAGGCGGAATAATCGCTTTTGGATCGTCTGGATCCACAATAAATTCAGTAGCCGCACTACGATTAATGCTAATGTTTGAGAATCTAAATCCACGCAAAACCATCTCTAAAGCAAGTTCTAACGTATCATAAATAGCTAACTCTTTATCACTTGGCTTTTGTGTTTTATCCTCTTTCATATGTTTGATATCCGCCATTCTTTGGCGAATTGCAGCCTCACCCTGAATCATGGTCTGCACATCATAAGCATCACAACGTATACTAAAATACATACAATAATAATGTACTGGCATATGTACCTTAAACCACGCAATACGCACAGCCATCATAACATAGGCAACCGCATGGGCTTTAGGGAACATGTACTTAATTTTTGTACAAGAATCAATAAACCATTCTGGTACATTGTTCGCCTTCATTTCGGTAACCCACTCATCTTTTAAACCTTTACCCTTACGAACACTTTCCATGATCGTAAATGATAATTTTGGTTTAACACCATACCCCATCAAATCAACCATGATATCGTCACGACAACCAATAACTTCATTCAACTTACAAGTACCATTATCAATTAGATCTTTGGCGTTTCCCAACCAAACATCGGTACCATGAGACAAACCAGAAATTGTGACTAATTCCGCAAACGTTGTCGGCTTTGTAAGTTCAAGAATACCACGAACAAATGGTGTACCAAACTCAGGAATACCCGCGGCTCCTGTAACTTCATTATATTTTGTCGTATCGATTTTTAGTGATTCAGTTGTCGAGAATATAGCCATAGTTTCCTGATCATTCATAGGAATCTGACGAACATTCACCCCTGTTATTCTCTCCAACATTTTCATAGCTGTAGGATCGACATGACCTAAAATATCAAATTTTAAGATATTATCATGAATCTGATGGAAATCGAAGTGCGTTGTTTTCCAAGTCGCATTTGGATTGTTTGCAGGATATTGAACAGGCGTAAAATCATGCACATCCATATCCAATGGCACAACGACAATACCACCCGGATGCTGACCCGTTGTTCTTTTTACACCTTCACAACCCTTAGCCAAATCTACACGCTTTGCCTCATTAAAAGGCTCACACTCCATCTCTTCTTCATATCCTTTAACATAACCATACGCCGTCTTCTCCTGAACCGTACCTACAGTACCTGCTCTAAAGACGTGATCATCTCCAAATACTTCTTTTGTATAGGCATGGGCATTCGGTTGATATTCACCGGAAAAGTTCAAATCGATATCGGGAACTTTATCCCCCTCAAAACCTAAGAATGTTTCAAACGGAATATCCTGACCATCTCCACGCATGATTTCACCACAAACCGGACACAGCTTATCCGGCAAATCAAAACCAGACTTAGCTTCATCCCCATCTAAAAACTCATAGTGCTGACAATTTTTACATACATAGTGAGGTGTTAATGGGTTTACCTCAGTAATATTGGACATTGTCGCAACAAAACTAGATCCTACAGATCCACGCGAACCTACAAGATATCCATCATCATTACTCTTCTTAACTAGTAAGTGTGAAATATAATATACTACATAGTAACCATGACCAATAATACTATCTAACTCACGAGTTAAACGTTTCTCTACAATGTCTGGCAAATCATTTCCATACCATTGGTGAGCTGTTTCAAAACAAATATCACGCAACTTTTGGTCAGATCCCTCAATGTCAGGTGGATACAACTTATCTTTGATTGGAAAGATAGGCTCTGTTAATAACTTCAATTTATTTGTGTTTTCCACAACAACCTCATAAGCTACATCTTCACCCATCCATTCAAATGCCTTCAACATCTCATCCGTCGTCAACAAATGCTGATTTGGATTGCTCGTAGCTTTACGCGCTTGTTTATTATAAATATATAGAGGATGTCTAGCATTACCAATTGCCTTGGCATTAATATATACATCACGAAGACGTTTCTCATTAGGATTCACATAGTGTGCATCACTTGAAGCAATCACCATCTTACCCGCTTCTTTTGCGGTATCATAGATAAACTGCAAATACCACTTCAAATCATCCACATCTGTAATGCTTCCACGATCCAATAAATTCTTATAACACTCTAATGGCTGTAACTCAATGTAGTCATAATAGCCCATAGCTTCCAATAATTCTTTTTTACTTCGCGTATGCGCCAATTCAAAAATTTCACCATTCTGACAAGAAGAACCAATTAATAAGTTGCCGTTATCCCACTTCTTTGAGATTTCCTCCTTAATAATACGAGGCTGACCATTTTCTTTACCCATACTCACCAAATATTGTGTATGTGATAAAGTAATCAATTCAAACAATTCTTTTAAACCATCCTTATTCTTTGCAAATACCGTCATATGATATGGACGATTTCTCTCATATGGTTTTTTCGAAGCGTATTTCTCACATCCACTTTCCATATCAACTAATGTATCTAAAGTAGCTTCATGTCCTAATTGATTCATCATATTATACATGACTTGTGAAAGTACATCCGCATCATAGTCGGCACGGTGCGCACCTTCACCATCATAACTCACACGATAATGACGACATACACTTCCTAGATTAAATCGCTTTTGATCATCCGGAAGCATCGCATACGATAGTGGCAATGTATCAATCACAGGATTTGTCAGTTCATCACGACCTGTTTTTCTGCAGGCTGCATTCATAAAGCCAACGTCAAATGTCGCATTATGTGCAACTAAAATAGAATCTCCAATAAATTCTAACAACTCATCTAAAGCATCTTCAATAGGTTTTGCACGATCTACATCATTTTGTGTAATATGCGTTAAATTTGAAATGTGGGCAGGAATTGTACGCTTTGGATTAATGAACCTCTGTAAACGTCCAACCTCTTCACGATTTTTGATTTTAACCCCACCAAATTCAATAATTTCATCACGCGTATTTGAAAGACCCGTTGTTTCTAAGTCAAACACGACAAATGTTGCATCTTCAAGTTTGCGATGATCATTATTATATACAATATGATATTTAGAATCTGCCACAAGCATTTCACAACCATACAACATTTTAAATTCACGATTCGGATCTTGTTTGACCAAAGCCTCAATCTTATGTTGTGCCATTGGAAAAGCCTGTACGACCTGGTGATCACACACACCGATAGAATCCATACCCCAGTCATAGGCAGTCTGAATAAATTCTTCGATTGCACAAACACCATCCATTTCTGAAAAATTAGAGTGAACATGCCATTCCGTTCTTTTTACTTTCGCATGATCTTCTCTTTTCTTTTCATTTGAGATTTCTAATTTACGAACCATAAAAGAGTCGCACTTTGAGAATGAATCATAAACAACTTCACCCGTTAACACAACATGCATGCCTTTTTTTACCGCTTGAATCTCTTCAATAGGACATCTTGCCCCTTCAAAACGTTTGGCAACAATCGCATCATCATAATCACTGATATACAACATCTGCAAAGTTTTACCACTCTTCATAACACGATTATCAATATCGAAAATATGTCCTTCAATTTGAACATTTGAATAGCCCACTCGTAAATCTGCAATCTTATATGTTGTAGCTGATTCCTTCTTATAGCTGTTTGAAGAAGGATACTGCTTCTTAACTGGCTCTTGTTTAACAACTGGTGCACTCACTTGAACCTTTGCCGTTTCAATCTCTATATCATCTTCAACTTTTTTACACACAATTTCCTGCGTAATCCCTACATCCTCTAACTTTTCCATTAATGAAGGTAAAGCCAAATTTAAAGCAGCAAGACGAGACTCATCGCGTGTAGAAAAACAGATTGTATCATTTTCCAAATAAGGATGTAGAAAGCGAAAATCCTTCACATCACTATATTTTTCCACAAAATAATTTACATAACGATCCAGTTCATCCATTTCAATAACGCTATTCTTTGTGTGCATATGCAACTTTACATGAGTATGCAAAGAAAGCTGAAGCTTAGTAATGATCTGTTCATAAATTTCCAAAGGAATTACATTCTCAAATTCAATGTAAAAATCAACCATTTTATGCGCTGTATGAAATACAGGATTCTCATAAAAAGTCGCATTTTTAAAATACGCATATAATTCCGGATCTAGTAATTTCTCAAATACTTCCATTTTATTTTGCCATCTTTTCAAAAGCATCCTTAGCTGCTTTTTGTTCCGCCTTTTTCTTTGTGCTGCTCGTTCCCTGACCTAATAAAATATCATCTAAATACACACCCATTGTGAAGGTTGGTGCATTACTTGGACCTTTTTCTTCTAACAATTTATATTGAATTGTCTTTCTAGAATCTGCCTGAATCACCTCTTGTAAATGTGTTTTATAGTCTGTAACAGCCTCACTCTTTTCTTGTTTAAATACTGGCTTCATATATTTTGTCAAAATCTCGTCACAAACGGCATATCCCTGATCAATATAAATAGCTCCGATGCAAGCTTCAAATTGATCGGCCAAAATACTTTCTCTATGGCGTCCACCCGTTTTTTCTTCACCAACACCTAGACGCAAGAATTCATACCATCCTAATTGTCTATTCAATACGGCTAATGTAGATTCACACACTGTCTGTGCACGAAGTGTTGTCATTTGTCCTTCACGCATTTTGGGTTCCATCAAAAATAATTGTGTAGCACTCCAAATTTGTAAAACAGAATCTCCCATAAATTCTAAGCGCTCATTGTCTCCCATTTCACGATGATGTTCATTGGCATACGAAGAGTGTGTACAAGCTTCTAGATAAATATCTTCATCTTTATATTGATATCCATTTGCCTTTAACCAATCAATAAACTTTTCCATTTTATTCTTCTCCTTTTTTAAGATCTTCTAATACACAAGCAGGAACAAATCCCGAAATGTCCTGACCATATTTAAATAGTTCTCTTACGTTTGAACTTGAGTACAAACTATATTCAGGACGAGTAAATAAACATACTGTCTCAATGTCCTCATTCAATCTTGCGTTCATAAACGCCATGTTTTGCTCGTATGTACAATCCACACCATTACGAATTCCACGTACCAGCACAGTCGCATTCACACTTTTGCATGCCTCGACAACTAATCCCGACTGAATCTTGCATGTTACGTTTGACAAGTGCTTCGTTGATTCATTCAACCATTTTAATCTTTTTTCCTCTGTAAACTCATTATTTTTATCTGAGTTTGGCGAAATAAAGACCACTAACTGATCAAACAACTTACTAGCTCTTTCAATAATATCTAAATGACCATAAGTAACTGGGTCAAATGTTCCGCAAAATGCTGCTATTTTCATTCTTAATTCTCCTCTTTTTGATAATAAGAAATACGCGTAATACCATATGTCTTCTCTTTATATTTTATGAATGAAGCTATTTTTTCTGGCCACACCTCTTCTTGCAGGCTTTCCACTACAATAACTCCATCTGATTTTACAATATCCAAATCCTCTAATTTTTGAATCAACTTTTCATTTTCCTGTTTCGCATACGGAGGATCAATATAAACTACATCATACTTTAAAGTCAAACGCTCCAATACACTAAAAATATTTCCACAAATAATTTTGGTCTCTTTTTCTGCCTTTAAACTCTTTACATTCTCCTTAATGACAGAAATGGCCCCTTTATTATTGTCCACCAAAGTCGCATGATCCATTCCGCGACTCACAGCTTCTAAGCCCATATTTCCAGTTCCACTGTAACAATCTAAAAAGTTACCACCATCAAACATGTTCCCCAAACTTGAGAAGATGGCCCCTTTAATTTTATCTTGTGTTGGTCTAGTCGTATCATTTTTAGGACTTTTTAATGATCTAGACCCATATTTTCCCGCTACAATTCTCATGATAATCGATCCATCTCCCTTCTTCGGATTGCACAAATGCAGTTTTGTGCCAATCCCATTGTCAACATAATTGAAATCAAGCTTGTACCTCCACTACTTATAAATAGTAGGGGTACTCCGGTAAAAGGAATCAGGCTAGCCACACCACCAGCATTCAAAAAGAAGTGCATAAATAGATAAACGCCTGCGCCACCCAATATTATTTTGTACATATCCTCACTTGTTTTAAAGGCATAATAAAATAAGCGAAATTCAATAATTCCATACAGAATAACCAATCCAAACAAACCAAAGATACCTGTTTCTTCAATCAATACAGCTAAAATATAGTCATTGTCAGCCTGTGTTAAATAACCATATTTACGTGCCGAGTTTCCAATGCCTTTTCCAACAATATTCGAGCTTGCGATTCCATACAAAGAATTGGCTGGTTGATATCCATCCCCATAAACATCGTTATATGGATTTTTGAAGTTTTCAACACGCACCGCAATATGTGCAAAGGGCGTATGTTTTAAGATTTCATTTCCTATATTTGTAAATCCAAACAAAACAACGCCAGAAATAATTCCTCCATAAATAAGTACTTTTAATACGCGTTGTGTATGTTGTAAAACAGGATATTTTGGAATCATGATACAAGATATAAAGATAAATCCAATGATAACAGCGGTTCCTGTATCTTTTTGAAAAAGCACAATGATACATATACAAATAAATGCGGCCCACGCCCTTTTAAAGAGTCTACCCTTTTCCTTTAACATAATTGATTTCTTTTTTGCGCGATACAAGCATGTCGCACAAATAATCAGCAATAATGGTTTTGCAAATTCACTTGGCTGCAAAGATATACCGGCAACCTGAATCCAGGCATGGCTTCCTCCAATTTCTGGAAACGCAAATGGAAGTACCATTATGAACAAACAAAGTGGAACAATAAACCATTCTGCTTTTGAATACCATCGAAAGCGAAACAAACGATTCATAAACCACATGGCAATATATCCACATACGCAAAATACACTTTGTTTAACAATTACTTTTGGGACAATGTTAGGAGCATATGTCGTTTTTCCTACATTGGTTGATACAATCGTAAATGTTCCAATCAACAAAAGAAGCGACACCGCCCAATTAATATACTTATCACACTTTGGATCCAATGCGAAAAATGATAATTTTCCCTTCTTTTTTTGTTCGGACATGTAAATCCCCCCATCATAAATTCTATTTTAGCATATTTTCAAAAATCATTTGTCAATAATTCGAAAATGCTATAGAATGTTTGCGAGGATGATTACTATGAAAATAACAAGCAAAGATATTATATTGGATACAGACGAAAGAATTCGTATGCAAAGTGAACCTGTTCAATTGCCTTTATCAAATGAGGACAGAGAACTTTTACAGGCCATGTTAGATTATGTGCGTAATTCACAAGATGATGAAATTGCCGAAGCCGAAGGTTTACAGCCGGCCGTTGGTATTGCAGCTGTACAAGTTGGTGTTTTAAAACAAATGATTGCTGTTGTGATTCCTTATGAAGATGGTGTAGATGAAGTTGCACTAGTCAATCCTAAAATCATTTCCGAATCCGTACAAAACGCATATTTAGATAATGGAGAAGGTTGTTTATCCGTAAAAGGCGAACATCCAGGACATGTTTTCCGTCATGCAAGAATTAAAGTTCGTGGTTATGATTTGATTCAAGATAAAGATGTAACAATTTCAGCGGAAGGATATTTCGCAATTTGCCTTCAACACGAAATCGATCACTTATCAGGTACTCTTTTCTACGATCATATTGATGCCAATAATCCATGGAAAAGTGATGATGAGGCAGAAGTCATTTAAGCTTCTGCTTTTTTAAATCGCGTAGCTTTGCTATAATAACAATAGAGTCATTAAATTATAGAAAGAGGTCGAATATGCCAAAAACACAACAACAAGCGTTTGGGCATGCATCGAACAAAAAACCATATCATGCAAAAAATCACGTTGAAAAAGGTGATACTTTGATTTACGCCTTAGGGGGATTAGGCGAAGTCGGTAAAAATATGTATTGCTACGAACACGAAAATGAAATCTGTATCGTAGATTGTGGCGTTTTGTTTCCAGGTGATGAACTATTAGGAGTTGACTATGTAATTCCTGATTATCATCATTTGATTCGCATGAACAAAAAAAGAAAGTTTTTAGTAATTACCCATGGTCACGAGGATCATATTGGAGGAATTCCATTCTTACTAAAACAAGTCCAAATTGATGCTATCTATGCACCTCGTTTTGCGAAGGCTTTGATTCTTAAAAAGTTAAGTGAACATAAAGGACTAGAAAAAACAAAAATTATAGAAATTGATGAAAACTCAAGTATCTCAACAAAATACTTTAAAGTTGGTTTCTTCAATACCATCCACTCTATCCCCGATTCTTTAGGTGTACATATCACATGTCCTAATGGATCTATTGTCCACACAGGTGACTTCAAATTTGACTTAACTCCTGTTGGAACAAATGCAGACTATCAGAAAATGGCATTTATCGGTGTCACAAAACCAGACTTATTGATGTCAGATTCTACAAACTCTGGAGTTGAAGACTTCTCTATTTCAGAAAGAAAAGTTGCCAATGAAATCCAGGACATTATGCGTAAGACAAAACAGCGTTTAATTGTTGCGACATTCGCATCCAACGTACATCGTGTTGCTCAAATCATTGAAGCTGCTACTAAATTTGGTAGAAAAGTAATCGTATTTGGTCGTAGTATGGAAAATGTTGTCGATATTGGACGAAAGATGGGAACAATCAAAGTTAAAAATTCAGACTTCTTAAGTCCTGAAGAATTAGCTTATACACCAGATGATAAAGTTTGTATTATTTGTACAGGAAGTCAGGGTGAACCTTTGGCTGCCCTATCAAGGATTGCGAATGGTACACACCGCTTTATTCACTTAAAACCTGGAGATACAATCGTATTCTCAAGTAATCCAATTCCAGGAAACCAATCCAGTGTCAATCGTGTTATTGATAATTTATTTAGATCGGGTGCTACAGTATTGACAAAATCCATCTTAAATAACTTGCATACAACGGGACATGCTTCTAAAGAAGAACAAAAACTAATGTTACAGTTAGTTCGTCCAACCTATTTTATGCCAATTCATGGTGAATATAAGATGTTGATGCAACACCGTCAAACCGCAATGGAAACAGGTATTCCTAAAGAGAATATCTTTGTATGCGCAAATGGAGATATTTTAATTTTAAGAGATCACAAAGTACTACAAAGTGACTGGCGATACCAAGGTGACGATATTTATGTCGATGGAAATGATATTTCCGGATTATCCACTGCTGTTTTAAAAGATCGTCGAATCTTAGCCGATAATGGATTAGTTGCTGTTATCTTAGCTATCGATTCAAAAGAAAACAAAATCTTAATGCGACCAGTCATCGTATCACGTGGATTTGTCTTCATAAAAGATTCACAGGGATTGATCAAAGAAGCTGAATATATTGTGAATAATTCTCTTCAAGAAAAGATGAAAGAGAAAACCACTTTCTCTGAAATCAAAAACTGTGTACGCTCTACATTAGAACCATTCTTATACAAGAAGACACATCGGAACCCAATTGTAATTCCAGTTATCTTGAATTCAAAACAAACAATGGAAGAACTTCAAAAGAATCGTAAGAACAATTTCCATGCAAGAAAACCAAGAGCAACAAAGGCATCCTAGTGATGTCTTTTCTATTTTATGATAAAATAGTTTCATGACAAAGTTACAGAAACAAATGTTTATCATCATTGCCATATTATTTGCGATCGTATTAAGTATGCTAGGATCTTTGAAAATCGCAAAAAATGTTGAGCCCGAACAATTGAGTGTACAATATAAAACATTGAAAGATGAAAAGATTCCATCCTCAATGAATGATGTATCCATTGTTTATTTTACGGATGTGCAATATGGTAAATTTGAAAATAAAAAAAGAGCCGACAAACTCTTTAATAAAATTGAACATTTAGATCCAGACATTCTGATTTTTGGTGGCGATCTATTTGATGAAACCTGTCAAATGAATCAAGAAGACATGGATTATATCACCAATAAATTATCTAAGATGCATGCTCCACTAGGTAAGTTTTGTGTCTTAGGCGAAAAGGATGATGCAAACAACGACGTAGTTCGTTCCATTTTAAATCAGGCACAATTTGAAATATTAGAAAATGAAACAATTCTTCTTACAAACAAAAAAGAGGAAGGCATTACATTAAGTGCATTATCAAATATTCCAGATCCAAGTAAAATTTCAACGTCAGACAAACAATACAATCTGCTCATTACTCACATGCCAGATACACTGACTAATGAAGAATTATCCACAAAATCAATATCCCTTGCATTATGTGGACACTCTCATGGCAATCAAATCACATTCCCTATTTTTGGTGGATATAAATCGATAGATGGGGCAAAATCATTGAATCGTTCCCACGCAAAACGTCTTGCCTTTCCATACATCATTTCATCCGGTGTAGGATGCACACACGTAAATCTTCGTTTTATGGCAAAACCAGAAATCTATTATTTCATGCTACAAAGTAAATAAGAGGCTTTTTAAATCAGCCTCTTATTCTTTTTTCTTTAGACATTGAATTAGAAGTTCATTGTTCTTTTTGATTTCATCTTTAATAGAAGCTAGTTCTAACAAGATGAATACTAAGATTATTATGATAAAGATAGTTAGAAACATGCATGTCACCCTCTTTTCTATTCGAATATCTCTACTTAAATTTTATCATAATAATACTACTACGGATTTTTATCTTCTTTTTTCTATTAATAATAAGTATGGACAATGATCCAACAACAAGTTTTGTACTTTCTGTACCTGAATCGATGTTTGTGTTTTTAAAAACTCTTCCATACATTTAGCTTCTTCCTGTCCCGATTCATGTGGATACATCACAAGTGCCATTCTTCCTTTTACTTTTAAAAGTTTTAGAGCTTGTCTAACTGCACTTACACTTGAAGAAGATTGGGTTGTGATGTCACGATCACCTTGAGGAAAATACCCAAAATTAAATATGATTGCATCCACTTCTTCATAAATATATTCTTCCATATGTTCATGTCCAACATTATAGAAACAAGTTCTTTGATCATCCAATCGTTCTTTTGTACTTTCAAAAACATCCCTTTGAATTTCAAAGCCATATACTTTATGCACATTCTGCGACAAAAAGAAATCTGTATCTTTTCCCTGTCCTAATGTCGCATCCACACATATTGCTTGTTTATGAAGAACTGGCTTTAAAAATTCATGGGATAAATCAACCATGGATTTCATCGTAGTCTTAATGCCTCTTTATATAACATATAATCTTCGGTTTTATCACACACAAAACATACATGAATAGCCCTTGTCTCAGGAAACTTATTCATTAATCGTTTTACGGTTTGAATCGCAATTGCACAAGCCTCATGATTTGGATATGCATTGATACCTGTAGAAATACATGGAAAGGCAATATTGATCGATTCCATATCATTTTTTCGCATATAATCATACGCCAATGCCATACTATTCCAATAACATGCAGCCAAGTATTCATCTTCATTATGAGCGCCATCTATATAACGAGGTCCACACGTATGAATAACTGCTTTACATGGCAAATTAAAAGATTCTGTCATCTTAGCTTTTCCTACTTCTAAACCATTTAAAGCCTGACAAGCCTTCATCATTTCATTTCCAGCCTGATGAAATATCTGTGCGCTCACTCCTTGCATTGGTAAAACTTGTTGATTGGTTGGATCCACAATCAAATCAAAATCCAATAATGATATATTTCCTTTTAATGTACTAATCATTCGTCTTCTCCCATCTTAGTCATTCGACTTGATAATTTTTGTGCAGAAATAGAAACCGCATGGAATTGTGTTGCCAAAGTTTCCAACGTTTTTTCTGCCCTTACACTTCTTTCTACAAGACGATTCGCATCCTCCTGCAGCAACAAAATATTTCGTTCGATTTCTTCCATATGGCTTGTGCGATAAAAATCCTTTGTACTTGATAGTAAAGTCATCACTTCCGCTACAAGTGTAGTTGGAGATACCAACATAACATGTTTTTGAAGGGCATATGTAAATAAATCATCACATTTAGCACATACAAATTGATAAATCGCTTCACTAGGCACAAACAATAAAGCATAAGGCATCGTATCCATATTAATATATTTATTTGCTACATCATCAATATGTTTTTTCATATTCATCTTAAAAGGTCTTAGATATGTATCCATATCTTCCTGAAGATTCATATAATTTTCCATAGGAAACTTTGAATCAATACACAACACTTTATTCGTGTCTGGTAAATGAAAAGCACAATCCGCAATCTTTCCATTTGGCAAAGTATACTGCATCGAATAGATAGATGGATTTTGACCACAATATACACTTAGAAGCATATCCAATTGATATTCTCCCCAGTTTCCTCTAAGTTTTGTATTTGTCATGACCATATTCATACGATATAAATACTCTTCCATTTGATTCAAGCTCACTTTTGAAGTAGCCTGATTCTTTTGAACATCCTGTACTTGTTTTAAAAGATATTCAAAATTCTTTTGTAGAATCAAAGAATCTGCACTTGAAGTTTCTACTTCCTTCGACTTATTTTGCATCAACAAAACAATCAAGCATACAATCACAACGCATAATAATATTAAGATAATGATTTCCATTAAAACCTCCATACGAAAAGAAAAGAGACAAAAATATTTGTCCCCTATTTGTACGTTTATTATAGTTCAACTCGAAATGAATTACTACATCTTTTGAAATTCTTTCATATATTCCACAAGAAAATCAGCCGTAGCTTCCACCATTTCTTTACCCCATTCATACGTTGCATATTTAGGATGATCCTTGCCAAACCAGCCATTATCACTACTTAAACGATTGCTTCTAGGAACTGGAATATCCACGCCTTTAAAGTTTACGGTTTGTGCATTGGAAGCTGTTAATTGAGGTGTAAACTGATTTAAATTTGAATCTTCAATCTTATCCTTTTGAACTAAACTTTCATCCACATACAACATAGCTGCCGTTTCCTGACCTGCACCATGGCCTCCGGCCCATTCTGGATTGATTTTTCCAGCAATAGTCCACCAGTCAAAAATTGTACCCACAGCTCCCTTCTTATATAAATGACGACATACTTTACTTAATGCATGTGTGTTTCCTCCATGTCCATTTAAGAACACAAAATGTCGAGCACCACAATCATATAGTCGATCACTGATTCTTTTCATAACCATTTCTAATAAATCACTACCAATTGAAATTGTACCCGTGTATTCTGTATGAAAATCGGCATCCCCATAAGGTAAGGTTGGGCAAATCAATACATCACTTTGTTTTTCAATTAGTTCTAAAATCTTATTAGGAATCATAGTATCTGTTCCTAATGGATTGTGGATTCCATGATTTTCAGTACTCCCCGTTGTAAGTATCACCATATCATGATCCTTAAAATATTCTTCGCAATCTTTCCAACTCATTCTTTCAAGTCGCATAACTTCACTTCCTATCTTTATATATGTATAATACTCCTATCGAAAGGAAAATTTCTATGGATATTAAAATTTTATTGTTTATACAAGAAAACATTCGTCACTACATACTCACACCCTTCTTCACCTTGATCACAAACGAATACTTTTTATATATTCTTCTAGGAATCGTATTGATTTATATGTTCAAGAAAAATGAAGATACTAGAAGACTCGCAAAAGAAACAATTATTGCCTTTTTGATTTGTACCGTATTATTCGTCGTATTAAAACTCATATTTCAAAGACCTAGACCCTTTGATGCGTTTAATGAACTTATTCCATTAGTGGATAAACCTAGTGATTATTCATTTCCATCTGGACACACCGCATCTGCCTTTATTTGTGCCTTTATGGTATATGATGGTCTTCCTAAGAAGTATAGTATTCTAATTTTCATACTCGCAATCCTTGTTGCGTTTTCTAGACTCTATGTGGGCGTTCATTATCCAACGGATATTCTTGCAGGCATTGTGCTTGCGTACATTGTTTATAAATTCATGAAAAAGACTATGTCAACTAAATGACATAGTTTTTTTGTGGGCGTATAATAAACACAGATATAAAACGAGTTAACATTACACAAAAAAAGGAGGATTATTGTATGTTACACGAAGTATCTTTTACATCTTATAATGAACGCGATCAAGTGCAAGCTTGGATTTATGTTCCTGCATGTAAGCCAAATGGAATCGTTCAATTAATTCATGGATTTGGCGAACACTCAAGACGCTATATCCATATGATTTCGGCTTTTCTAGATGCTGGTTATATTGTAGCCGCTGATGATCATGTAGGTCATGGAAAAACCGCAATGGTGAATAATGTCTGGGGTGACTGGGGAGATAAAGGATGTCACACCATGATGGAAGATGAACACACATTAAAGAAAATTGTATGTGAGAAGTATCCAAATTTACCTTACTTCTTATTTGGTCACAGTATGGGTTCATTTATCACAAGAGATTTTATCGCAAAATACGGAAATGAATTAAATGGTGCAACAATTTGTGGTACAACAGGCATTTTCCGTGGTGCTAAAGAAGTTAAAGAAAAATTGAAAGAAATCATTGATGCAGGCCACGGTGAAGAGTCTGATCCAAATGTTGTAGGCTCACTTATGGACTGGATGTGCGAACGTTGTGGTGAAGTTCAAATTGGAAATGAATGGATTTGCCATGATCCATACGTACAAAAGGACCATGCGCAAGATCCATTTGATGCCTTCACAAGACCTACTAGCAATCGTTCTATTTATGATTTTATCCAAATGATGCTTACAATTGAAGGAACTCAATGGGCCAAAAAAGTACCTAAAAAATTACCTATTTACAATATTGCTGGTGATCAAGATCCAGTTGGCGAATATGGTCTAGGAGTATGTCAAGTCAGTAACTGGCTTGTAGAAACTGGACATCATGTCACAACTAAATTATATTCTGGCTATCGTCATGAAATTCATAATTATGCAGAAATCAAAAATGAAGTTGAAGCCGGAATTATTGAATTTATGAATTCAAATTTATAAGGGTGTAATTCAATTTACACCTTTTTCATTAAAGGAGCTAACTATGTTTAAGACAATGCGAAGATTCAAACAAAAATTATCTGAAGAAAAAATTTATAGAGATACTTACCAATGAACCTCATGGCGTATTATCTTTAATCAGTGATACGGGATACCCCTATGTTTTTTCTATTACACATTGGTACGATGAAAAAAAACGGACATATCTATTTTCATGGAGCAAAAGAAGGACATAAAATGGATTGTTTAAAACAACGTGATAAGGCTAGTTTTTGTGTCATGGATAAAGGCTTTAAAAAAGATGGTGAAATCGTAAGTGATCCAGCTGGTATTAATAATGATGGTAAATGATCCAGATAAAGTCAAAGAAATATGCACGCAACTCTGCCTAAAATTTACCGATGATCAAAATTATATTGATCATGAATTAAAATATTCCGGACCTAGTGTACAATGTTTTGAACTCATCCCTGATTATATATCTGGAAAAATCATTAAGGAATCTTAATTGAGTTTAGCATGCAGTAATGTTACTATTAATACGATAAAGTTGAGGAAGTATTATGGCAACACCAGCAACATTAGAACAATGGAAAGAACTCTATGATTTGGCTATTGAAATCACAAAATTAAGGCCTTGGAACTCATATTGGAACATGGATTTAATTGCAGTAGAAACAAAGAAAAATGAAGAGCCAAACTTCGTATCCATTATGGGTAAAAGTGGAACATGCACAGGTATCAGTGTTTATCGAGGCATGGAAGGTTATAGTGATTTTTGCCAAATCTGCAATGACGACTATAATGTACCTGCAACGTTTGTGATGTCCGATCAAAACTGCATTACTTGTTATTGGGGAAATCGTGATGAAATCGATGATGAAATGTATTCAATTATCAAACAATTAGGTCTTCGTTTTCGTGGCAATGGGAACTGGATTTATTTTAAAACTTTTGAAAAGAAAAGTTTTCCAAGCCTTCCAAACTATGGTGAAATCAAAATGTTGATTGAAACCTATAAAGGATTGATTGAAACATTAAAACATGAAGATTATCAAGAGTCCATCTTTGAAGGAGGAGATATTCTTTACACACAAAAATATAAAGATGGAAATTGGTTCTCTTATACTGTACCTAGGCCTATGGAACCAGAACGTTATAATACGATTCTTGTCAATGATTCAAATCTAATTGATTATTTTAAAAATATAAAGGATGGAGATTTAGAACTTGCGATTGATATGGATTATATGATGGTTCCCACAAATGATGAAGGTTTTGAAAGGCCCATCAATCCATTAGCCTATATAGTATTTGATTTAAGAAATAACCAAATTTTACACTTTGATTTAATTCACCCAGATCAAGAAGATTATGAAGTCATTATGAATAATTTTTTGGGTGCCATCGAACATTTTGGTAAGCCTAAACATGTATATGCCAGAAATCCATATATTCTAAATTGGCTTGATTTTATTTGTGAGAAATTAGATATTCCTCTAGTTAAAGATAATTTGGAAGAAATCGATGATATTTTTAATATGTTAAAACATATGGATATGGAGTAATGAAATGAAAAAGGAACTACAAAAACAAATGGATTCCATGATGAATATGACAATGGAAGCCATCACAAACAACAAGAAATTAGAACCTGCATTAAATGAATTATTCAAATATGCACCACAAGATGAAAAATATCAATTCATCTTACTTCATGAAATCGCCAATCAATATCTACATGAATTATTAGATATTGATTCTGAATTCCACGATTATTCTTTTGAAGAAGGTATAAAGATTTGTATAGAAGAAAAAACGGACTATTTAAAGGAAAGATTTCAAATTTGTACCATTCAGTTTCAATTGGACGACATCACAAGAACCATCACATTCCCTAAAAGACTTCCATTAGCGGATATGACATATTTTGTGATGTCTAGTTTAGACATAGTATGCAGCTATGATTTCATGATCAATTGTGAAGGCATTGATTATTCTACTGAAGAAATGCAGATTTGTTCCATTGCCGATTTATGTTTAGAAAAGAGTGATATGTTCTTACTATCCTTCTTCGATTCTGGAACAGACGAATTTTATCCTGTAACTGGAAAGCTCATCAATGAAGAGCTGAATAATAAAGAAATTGAATTGGAACGCATTCAAGTTATTGAAACTCAAAATGAAGGACCTTGGGTAGAAGAAAACGAACGCCGTACTTTAGAAGAACAAAATGATCAATTGGTTTCTGGATTCTTCTTTAATAAGATGTTCTATGAAAGACCCGATCTATTTGAAGAATTAGAAAATGGTAAAGACATCGAGGAATTACTTTTCCAAATGATTGATGAAGAATTAAATGATGATGTATTTGATACAGACTTATTAAACTAAAAAGGATCGATTTTCGATCCTTTTCCTTTGGCTTGTAACGAATAAGAGAAAAGAGCAATTTTACAAGCCATGATATATTATTCTTCATATTTTAATGCATCTTTGCCACGAGCTCCTGTTGAGATACGAACAACATCCGCAACATCGTAGACAAAGATTTTTCCATCCCCAATATTTCCAGTATACAATGCCTTTTTAGCTGCCTTAACAACATCTGCTACAGGAACTTCACTTACAACAACTTCAACCTTTAATTTAGGAAGCAATTCCATATTTACTTTAGCACCACGATAGTAGCTTGTTTGGCCCTTTTGCACACCACAACCAGATACTTTTGTGACCGTCATACCACCAATACCAATTTCATTCAATGCAGTCTTAATCTTATCAAATTTCTCAACCTTAGTAATAATAACAACCTTTGAAATAGAACCATCACTATGAATAACTTTTGTAGGTACGGCATCATCCAATTCTACACTTGGAGTGTAGCTAGAATCTTGAATTGTTTCTAAATAATCACCAGGAACATCGGCTTCTAAGGCAAAACCTGCATATGCACTTTCCAATCCATGTTCCATTTTATCAAGACCCACAATTTCTTCATGTGCACTAACACGTAATCCAACAGTCTTTTTAATAATGTAGAAAGTAATAAACATAGTTACAACAGTCCATGCACCAATTGCCAATAAACCTAATAATTGAACGCCTAATAAATGGAATCCACCGCCATAGAATAATCCTTGTGCTTCAGGCATTGTATCTGTACCACACGCAAATAATCCAACACAGATTGTTCCTAATAAACCATTTCCAAAGTGTACGGCAACAGCTCCTACTGGATCATCTACTTTTAATTTATAATCCAACAACCATACAATGAAACAAACCATACATCCAGATAAGATACCAATCACAAATGATCCAAATACGTTTACGGCATCACATCCTGCAGTAATCGCTACTAAACCTGCCAACGAACCATTTAAACACATCGCAACATCTGGTTTTCCATATTTAATCCAAGTAATCAACATAACTGTACACGTCGCAACGGCAGGTGCTACTGTAGTTGTCGCAAAGATTGTAGCTAACTGAATACCATTTGTAGCAGCTGCACCATTGAATCCATACCAGCCAAACCATAAGATGAAACATCCAAGTGCACCAATTGTTAAGCTGTGACCTGGAATTCCTCGTGGAGTTCCATCTTTATCAAACTTACCAATTCTTGGGCCTAACATCCATGCACCAATTAAAGCGGTTAAACCACCAACATAGTGAATGGCAGCACTTCCGGCAAAATCATGGAAGCCTAGGCTACTTAGCCAACCGCCACCCCATACCCAGTGTGCCTCAATTGGATATACAATTAAACTAATCACAAAACTATAGATACAATAAGAGATAAATTTTGTTCTTTCTGCCATGGCCCCAGAAACAATGGTTGCAGCTGTAGCACAGAACACTAAGTTGAATGTAAAACTTGACCAGTTTGTTCCGGCAAAATCTGTCAATGGACTTTCTCCCCATCCAACAAGTCCCGCAAAATCTTGTCCCATCAATAGGCTATAACCAATAATCAAGAATGCGACAGTTCCTAAACAGAAATCCATTAAGTTTTTCATAATGAAATTACCAGCATTCTTGGCTCTTGTAAATCCGGCTTCAACCATCGCAAATCCGGCCTGCATAAAGAATACAAATGCAGCTCCGATTAGGTACCATATTCCAAATACCTCTGTTAAAATCTTCTCCATAATATTCCCTGGTATATTGTAATTGACCCATCTAGCTGGTCATTTACAACATACATCTCCTT
>NZ_JAHQVB010000049.1 GCF_019052655.1 Holdemanella porci | reverse complement strand
GAACTTCAGCCTTCCAAGCTGACTACGTGAGTTCGATTCTCATCACCTGCTCCATGTAAAAAACTACTCGCAAGCGCGAGTTTTTTTGTATCTAAAATGCCAAGGATTAATCCTTGGCACTTTTTATAAATTCATATATATCCTCGTAAATTATTTGATTCTCTTTTTCATTTAAGATTTCATGTTTTAAAGTCGGATATAATTTACTAGATACATTTTTATATCCAACACCCATTAAGAATTGTTTCAATTGTTCAAATTTATCCTTACCCTGAATGACCGGATCTTCTTGACCTGCAATCATAAATATATGTAAGTTTTCATTAGTGACATTCCATCCTTTTTTATCAAAGGCTTTGATCATCAATTGAAATAAGTTAATAAAACCATTCGTTGTAAATAAGAATCCACACAATTCATCTGCTTCATATTGCTCTACATTCTCAACACATTTACTCAACCAACGATTACCCGATTCATATCCTGCAAAAGCCATCTTATTCAATAAGCCATTTCCTTTCTTCTCCTTATAGAAAGGCTTTATTATTTTTGCCAATGCCAAACCTAGAGTTGCCGCCGAATTTTCAGTAGGTGGACCACACAAAATCAGTTGATCAATATATGCATCATATTTCTTTAAGTAACAACGAGCCACTAAAGTCCCCATACTGTGACTAAATAACGTTATCTCTAATCCAGGATACATTTCACGTACATATTCCGTAACCTGGAATAAATCCTCCACAATATAATCCGCATTTTCAGTGTAGAAATATCCATAATCATTTTTTGATTTCACGCTACTTCCATGACCTCTATGATCATGAATCACACAAACATAACCACGATCATTTAAATATCGCATAAAGTCAAAATAACGCTCTTTATGCTCGGCCATACCATGCGAAAACTGTACGACTCCTTTTGGATTCTTGCACTCCATAATCGCAATCTCTAAGTTTAACCCATCTTGTTTTGATGTTATTTTCTTAATTATCATATTATAGTACCTACATATCTTTCTTGTACTCATTGTATCAAATATATAATTATCAAAACTATACAAAAACAAAAAAAAGACCATTTTTTAAAATGGTCCAACTAGTTTTCACTAATTTCTACTTTTACTTTGTGATCCGCTTCCACATCAAAAGTGATTTTTGTGAAGTCATCTAAATGATTTGTGACAATATTATGAACCTGATCAAATACTGCGTCCTCTTTTTCTTCAGACTTGCAATCATATTCAATAGATGTAACTGTGTGTTTTTTTATTTTTACATCTTTTAATTCTTCTAACATTGATTTCATAACTATCTACCTCGATATAAGTCTATCACTTATTAAATTCAGTTGTCAAATTTATGCATGAAGCCAATCTACCCTATGATAATAAATAAAGAACGTGATACTTGATAAAGACCAAGTAATTGGATAAATCCAATATACACACCAAATATTATGCACTAAAGCCCCCATGATTGTAAGACCTGTAACACGCACAAAACACCAACAAACCATCATTACAATCATTGGAACCATTGACTTCCCAGCCCCTCTTAAAATAGCCGATACACAATGTGAATACGCTAATAAACAAAAGAAGAAAGCACTCGTTTGTCCACGCAAAGTACCAAAATGAATAACTTCGGGTGTTGCGTCAAAGGCTGCAACAAACTGAGGACCAAAAACAAAGATGATTACACCAATAATTTCTGCCAAAGTCATCGAGCAAATCATACCAAACTTAGCACCCTTTAAAACACGATCATATTGGCGAGCCCCTAAATTCTGTCCGACAAACGTTGTAAGCGCCATTGTAAAGCTAGTGATCGGCAAGAACGCAAATCCTTCAATCTTAGAATAAGCTCCACATCCAGCCATCGCCATATCGCCAAAAGAGTTGATATTCGATTGAACTACAACATTCGCTAGACCAATAATTGAATTCTGAAATCCACTTGGCAAACCATACTTCAAAATCTCACCTAAAAGCTCTTTATGAATTTTCACTTTAGAAGGAACAATACGATGCGTTCCCTTTGTCGTCAACAATAAATTGAGACAAAGACCCGCTGAAATATATTGCGAAATAATTGTAGCTAAAGCAGCCGATCCAACACCCATCTTAAGTACCGCAATAAAGAATAAGTCTAAGACAACATTCACTACACTTGATACAATCAAATAATATAACGAATGCTTACTATCTCCTACAGCCTGCAATATTCCTACAAAAAAGTTATACATTATCGATCCAAAAGAACCTAAAAAATATATTTTAAAATAAGTTACCGAAGCTGCCATCACACTATCTGGAGTTCCCATCCAACGAAGCAATGTAGGTGTAAAGAAAACACCAATAAGTGTCATAATAAAACTTACAATCAATCCAAACGCAACCGTTGTATGAATCGCATTTTGCATACGCTCTATTTCTCTTGCGCCAAAATAACGCGAAATGACTACACCTGCACCAATCGCAACCCCATTAAAGAAGCCAATCATCAAGAATATAATGTTTCCACTTGAACTCACCGCTGCAAGTGCCTGACTCCCCAAAAAGTTTCCAACAATTAAGGAATCCACAGTATTGTATAATTGCTGAAATAAATTTCCTAATAAAATAGGTAACGCAAAGAAAACCATCTGCTTAGGAATCGATCCAGATGTCATTAACTTTTGTCCTTGTGCCAACCCTAACACCTCCTACACCACTAAAAGAAAAGGAAGCTTAAACTTCCTTGTAAAAACTTTGTAGATGACTACAAGAAGCATCAAACTGCTCTTTTTCTCCTTTTGTCATTTCAATCTCAACAACCTCTTTGACACCTGTCGCATCTAAAATAGCCGGTACACTTGTGAATACACCATCTTGTCCATATTGACCATCTAAATACGTAGAAATAGGAAGTACTACGGATTCATTAAACATCAATGCACGAACAATACGTGTTGTACTTGCGGCAATACCATAACATGTATTTCCTTTACGATTGAAGATTTCCCAACCATCTTTCTTTACCGCTTCATGAATACTTTCAAACATCCCCTCATTCATGCGTGTTGGATTATCTTTAATGATTTGGTAAATGTCTTTACCACCCACACGAACTGTACTCCATGGAATCATTTCACTATCCCCATGTTCACCTAAAACATAAGCATGAATACTCTTTGGATCTACATCAATACAATCAGCAATATGACATTGTAAACGAGCTGAATCTAATAACGTTCCTGAACCAATGATTTGATTTGCTGGTAAACCAGAAACCTTATAAGCCACATAAGTCATAATATCGACTGGATTTGAAACAACTACAATAAACCCATCAAATCCATTTTCTATAGCACTCGAAACAATACTTGTAACAATCTTAGAGCTTGATTTTAAAGCCACTAAACGATCGTTTTCCTTGCCCATTGGAGCACTTGCGGTAATAACCAAAACATCTGCATCTTTGCAGTCTGTATAATCACCTAATTTAATTTCCATATTACGATTCATAAAGGCAATACTATGAATCATATCTAATGTTTCACCTTTAGCCCTTTCTGTATTCATATCAATTAATACAATTTCATCGCAAATCCCTTGATTGATCATGCAAAAAGCTGTACTTGCACCTACATTTCCTGCACCAACAATAACTACTTTTCTCTTTTTAATCATAATGGCTCCTCCTACAAAAATTTAGAGATATATCCCTGTATAAATATTACCAAAATAATGACAGGAATGATATATGAAACATAGAAACCAACTTGTTTAGGAAAAGAAATTCCCTCTCCGCAATTAGCTTCCTTTAAGAAGTTTTTAAATCCCCATCCATATTTAGATGTACAAAACAATACATAGCAAAGTGATCCTAAAGGTAATAGATTATTCGATACAATAAAATCTTCTAAATCTTGAATGGTTGAACCAGCACCTAAAGGTTGAACAAAAGATAATACATTAAATCCTAATGCACATGGTAAAGATAACACAAAAACAAGCACAAAACTTACTTTGATTGTTTTTGAATGAGACCATCCTGTCCATTCCATTGTCATCGTGATGATATTTTCAAATACCGCAATAATTGTAGTTAATGCGGCAAAACTCAAAAACAAAAAGAACAAAGCACCCCAAATATTTCCAAACTGCATATTCACAAAGATATTAGGTAATGTTTGGAAAATCAATCCAGGCCCTTGCCCAGGATCCACATTATACGCAAAACAAGAAGGAATCACAATAAAGCCTGCAACCAATGCAACAAATGTATCTAAACACACAACTGTAATGGCCTCAGATGTTAACTTCTTACCTTTATCAATGTAACTTCCAAATATCGCAATAGCACCAATTCCTAAACTCAAAGTAAAGAAAGCTTGACCCATGGCCGCGAATACGACATCCGATACATTTTGCATCTTTGAAAAATCAGGCAACAAGTAAAACTTTACGCCCTCCATAGCCCCTGGCAAAATGAGTGAACGAACAGCTAGCACAAGCATCAACGCCAATAAACTCAACATCATATACTTTGATACTTTTTCCACACCATTCTGCAAGCCTTTTGAACAAATGAAAAAACCAATACAAACAACTAGAAACATCATACCTACTTGAATCAAGGGATTTGACAACATTAAGCCAAATTCGTTATTAATTTGCCCAACATTTAATCCATTAAAATCCCCTATCAACATTTTGTAGAAATAATAAAACAACCATCCACAAACCGAAGTATAAAACATCATCAGTATATAATTTCCTGCCATTGCCACATACTTCATAAAATGCCATTTTGTTCCTTTTGGCTCTAATACATCAAAAGAAAGTGCTGCACTTTTTTGACTGGCACGTCCTACCGAATACTCCATAACCATAACTGGCAATCCTAATATGACTAGAAAAAATAAATATATCAAGACAAATGCAGCACCTCCATATTGTCCTACAATATATGGAAAGCGCCAAACATTGCCAATTCCTATTGCGCATCCTGCGCTAATTAAAATAAATCCTAAACGATTTGAAAACCTATCTCTCATTTTTCCAACTCCCTATAAAAACAATCTAAACATCCTATATATTTACCTTTCCAAGGCTTCATTCTTCCGCAATAATGTATGATAACACTATTCTGTTTCACCCAATCAAGATCTATCCTACTTCTTGGATTTCTTAGATTATAGAAATTCATCATTCTCTCACTCAAATTATATTTACGAGAATCTACTAGTTTTGTCTTATCTCCATATAATGCCGTCAATACATCTTGATCAAAAAGTACAAGATTTTTCTTATGTGCATTCACATAATTTAAAATATCTTGCTTATTTAATTGTTTACGCAATAATTCTAAATTCATCAACAAAACCCCAGTATTGATATATGGTACATCCTCTTTTAGCCCTAATCTTTTCGCATTTAAATGCGTCATACGCTCATTTACATGACTCGAAGCGATATAAAAATTACCTTCAAAATCCATGTTATACAATTCCCTTAAACTTTGAATCACAACAATATCCACATCCAAGTAAAGAATTCGATCCAATGTCTTAGGCAACAAATCCGAAGCGAATAATCGATAATAAATTTCTAGAGGATATCGAGATGAAATAGGAAACCCCTTAAATTCTTCTTCCTTTACTTCTATAAAATGAAAAGTACATTCAAAAAAAGAACGTCTTAAATCATACATGTGTTTTTGATTTAAGTCATGATGCAAAATATAGAAATCAATATTTTTGTCAAACCGAATGATGGAACGTATACATGTCTTTGTCAAATCTATGAATTTTGCGTTAATTGAAAATAGAATATTCATAAAATGATTTTATCACAAAATAAATTGAAAATCTTTTCATATTTTGTGATACAATACTTACATTAAGGAGATGAAAGTATGAAACTTATTATACCTAAAAACTACGATCCAGTATTAACTGTTAGAGAGACACAAGAAGCTATTAAATATATCCGTGATACATTTCAATATGAATTTGGTAAAGAATTAAATTTATCAAGAATTTCAGCACCCTTATATGTTACACAAAGTTCTGGTTTAAACGACAACTTAAATGGTACAGAAAAACCCGTATCTTTTACCATGAACGAACTTCCTGGTGAACAAATGGAAGTTGTGCACTCTTTAGCAAAATGGAAACGTATGGCTTTAAAGCAATATGGCTTTAAATTACATGAAGGCTTATATACAAATATGAATGCCATTCGTAAAGATGAAGAATTAGATAACATTCATTCTACTTATGTCGATCAATGGGATTGGGAAAAAATCATTTCTAAAAATGAACGCACAAAAGAAACATTAGTACAACATGTACGTACTATCTTTAAAGTCATCAAGCATATGGAACATGAAGTTTGGTACAAATACCCTCAGGCAGTTAATCATTTACCTGATGAAATTTTCTTTATCACAACTCAGGAACTATTAGATATGTATCCAAATATGAACGCAAAGGAAAGAGAAAATGCCATCACAAAAGAACATGGTTGCGTATTTGTGATGCAAATTGGTGATAAATTATCAAACAATGAAAAACACGATGGTCGAGCCCCAGACTATGATGACTGGACACTAAATGGAGATATCCTATTCTGGTATGAACCACTACAAAGTGCTCTAGAAATCTCTTCTATGGGAATTCGAGTGGATGAAGATACATTATTAGAACAATTGAAAAAAGAAAACTGTTTGGAAAGATGCGAATTACCTTTCCATAAAGCCATTCTAAATAAAGAATTACCATACACTTTAGGGGGAGGAATCGGTCAATCCAGACTATGTATGCTTCTACTTAAAAAAGCACATATCGGAGAAGTCCAGGCAAGCTTATGGCCTGAAGACATGGTCGATACATGTTTAAAAAATAATATTCAAATTTTGTAGGACAATTGTCCTACTTTTTTATTATAGTGGCATTGGAATTGGATATATAATTCTCATACTTTAAATCTGGCAATTCACATCCATAAACTGAAATGTTTCCGTCACAAACAATGATAGATCCGTCTGTATTTTCTTGGTATCCATCATATATAAAGGCACCTGAAAACAATAAGCCATCCATTATGTTATGTTTAATATCAATATTATCACATATTACACTAACAGTACATTGATCTTTCTTTGTGCTGCTTTTTAAATATGTGTAATACGCTCTACCTAAATTAAAATATTTTTCCATTTTTACTCCTAAAGAAAAGGAATAGGTATCTACCTACTCCTTATATTCTTATTCTTCAGATTGGATATCCATTGAATTATTGTCTGCAGTATCTGCATCTTGTAAAATTGATTCTTCTACTGAAGCTTCTACACTATCCATCATATCTCTATCATCAGAGCCAGATACTAGTTTGTCGAACTCTTCATCATGAACTTCTTTCATACGTGCAATACGTTTATCACGAAGTTCTTTAGCCTTTTCTGCAACAATTAGATTTTGTGGACGATCTCCCTGGCATCCAGTACCTGCAGGAATCAGCTTACCAATAATAACATTTTCTTTCAAACCGATTAAGTGGTCAACTTTACCCTTAATAGTCGCATCTGTAAGAACCTTTGTAGTTTCCTGGAATGAAGCAGCTGATAAGAAGGAATCTGTTTCAACAGAAGACTTAGAAATACCTAATAATATTGGTTTGAATGTAGCAGGAGTTTTACCGCTTAACAATGCGTTACGATTGATTTTTGTGATGTTATTCAATGATAATTGAACACCAACATTTAAATCAGTATCTCCACTATCTACAATGATTACTTTCTTCATCATCTGTTTGATCATTACTTCCAAGTGCTTATCACTAATTTCGATACCTTGGCTTTGGTATACTTTCTTAACCTCCTTCAAGATATAGTCTTGAACTTCACGTACACCAGCAACACGTAATAATTCTTTTGGATCTAATGGACCTTCAGTCAACGCAACACCGGCTTCAATCTTTGCACCGACTTGAACCCATGGACGCATAGACTGGTTCGCGTTGATTTTATGAGAAACACTTTCGTGTTCGTTTGTGATAATAACTTCTTGGCGCATTGTTCCTTCAATACGTTCAATTGAAGTAATTTCACCTGAAATCTGAGCAATTACCGCAACACCTTTTGGACAACGAGCTTCGAATAATTCTTCAACACGAGGCAAACCTTGAGTGATATCTTCTGCACCGGCACCGGCAACACCACCTGTATGGAATGTACGCATTGTTAACTGTGTACCTGGTTCACCAATTGATTGAGCCGCCATGATACCAATAGCTTCACCAACTTCAACGTCTTTACCAGTAGCCATGTTACGTCCATAACATTTACGACAAATACCTAAACGGGACTTACAAGTAAATACAGAACGGATATACATACCTGTAACACCTGCATCTACAATTTTCTTAGCAAGTTCATCAGTGATGAATTCATCACTCGCAATAATTATTTCACCTGTCTTTGGATCTGTTACATCTTGTTTAGAATAACGACCAACTAAACGATCTTGTAATGGTTCGATAACAGAGTTTGTTTTACGATCCATTAATGTTTCGATCCAGTACCCCTTATCTGTACCACAATCATCTTCTTTGATAATTACATCTTGGGCAACATCAACCAAACGACGAGTTAAGTAACCAGATTCGGCTGTCTTTAAGGCAGTATCTGTAAGACCTTTACGCACACCGTGAGTCGAGATAAAGAACTCACTTACGTTCAATCCTTCACGGAAACAAGAGTAGATAGGAACTTCTATGATGGTTGGTACATATTCACCAGCACCAGCTTTAGCGTGGCCAGGTTTTGCCATTAAGCCACGCATACCAGCTAACTGAGTAAAGTTTGACGCGTTACCACGAGCACCAGAAGTCGCCATCATGTTGATTGGGTTTTTACGAGGCAAGTTTTTCATCAATGATGTTACGATCTTGTCTTTTTGATCATCCCACATCTTAGATAAGTGACGTTCCCATTCTTCCATTGTCAACATACCTTTACGTTGTAAGTGTTTCAACTGATCGGCTTTAACACGACCCTCATCGATATATTCATCTTTGTGAGGAGCCACTTCGATATCTGACAAGGCAACTGTAATACCAGCTACTGTTGAATATTCAAATCCTAAAGATTTGATTTGGTCAAGAATTTCAGCAGTTTGATCCGCATCATAACGTTTGAAGACTTCGGCAATAACTTTACCTAAATCTTTTTTCTTAACCGCTTCAACTAAAGGCATAGCTTCGATGTATTCTTTAATGTTTTGTCCTGGAGCAATAAAGTATTTATCAGGAGTACTAATAAAGTTTTCTTTTGATACCTCATTAATATATGGGAAATCTTCAGGGAACATTGAGTTGAACACAATCTTACCAACTGTTGTAATTAAATAATCATTTTTATGTTTTTCATCAAACGATGTTTTATGCATATTGCATACAGGCAATGCGATACGAGTGTGAAGGTGAACTTGTTTCGACTGGTATGCCATCATAACTTCATCTTCATCTGTGTATACATGCCCTTCACTTTCACCAAAACGGTGCCAGTGAGCTGCTTCTAATGGGCAGCCAACTTCTTCGTAGTGTTTAGCTTCTGCAAAGAATTCTTCTTTTGTTTCTTCCATTGTTAAATAGAAGTTACCCATAACCATATCCTGTCCTGGCGTAACGATAGGTTTACCATCTTTAGGACCTAAGATATTGTGAGAACCAAGCATCATAACTAATGCTTCAGCACGAGCTTCTTCTCCTAATGGAACGTGGATGGCCATCTGGTCACCATCGAAGTCGGCGTTGAACGCAGTACATACTAATGGGTGAAGACGCATTGCACGTCCTTCTACTAATTTAGGCAAGAAGGCCTGAATACCCAAACGGTGTAATGTAGGTGCACGGTTCATTAATACAGGATATCCGTCGATTACAGTTTCAACAACGTCCCAGATACGAGGATCACGACGTTCGATTAATTTTTCTGCATTTTTAGGATTTTGTGCTAATCCTTGGTTTACGATTTCATTAATGATAAATGGTTTAAACAAGTTTACTGCCATTTCACGTGGAATACCACATTGGTACATTTTCAAATCTGGTCCAACGGCAATTACAGAACGACCAGAGAAGTCAACACGCTTACCTAATAAGTTCTGACGGAAACGACCTTGTTTACCTTTTAATGAATGAGACAATGATTTTAATGCACGTCCACCAGCACCTGTAATTGGTTTTGAACGACGACCATTGTCAATTAAAGCATCTACAGATTCCTGTAACATACGCTTTTCGTTTTGAACGATAATATTTGGAGTACCCAAATCTAACAATTTACGTAAACGATTGTTACGAGTGATAACACGACGATATAAGTCGTTCAAATCACTTGTCGCAAAACGACCACCATCCAATTGAAGCATTGGACGTAAATCAGGTGGTATTACCGGAATGTTAGTCAGAATCATCCATTCTGGTAAGTTTTCACTATTACGGAATGCATTGATTGTATCCAAACGTTTGATTAATTTCTTACGTTTTTCACCTTGTGCTTTTTCAAGCGCATCCTGTACTTCTTGATATTCAGATTCTAAATCAACATCTTGTAATAAACGTAGTACGGCTTCAGCACCTGTTTGAGCTGTAAATCCTGTTGAACCATAAATAGCTTGGTTTTCACGGAATTCACGTTCAGAAAGAATTTGTTTGTAAGCTAAACCAGATTCTTTTGGATCCGTAACAATATAGCTTACGAAATACACAACTTCTTCCAATTGTTTTGGTGTTACATCCAACAGCAATGCCATACGGCTAGGAATACCACGTAAGTACCAAATATGAGCTACTGGTGCAGCTAAGTGGATGTGGCCCATACGCTCACGTCTTACGCTTGCTTTTGTGATTTCTACACCACAACGGTCACATACAACACCTTTAAAACGTACTTTTTTATATTTACCACAAGCACATTCCCAGTCCTTAGTTGGACCGAAAATGCGTTCGCAGAATAAACCATCACGTTCTGCTTTTTGTGAACGATAGTTAATTGTCTCAGGCTTTGTTACTTCACCATGACTCCATTTTAAAATCGTTTCTGGACTCGCTAAGCGAACCTGAATCGAGGCAAAATTGTTAATACTCATATTTTATACTACGCCTCCTCTTCTTCGTTATTTTCTTCTTCAATATCGTCTACTAGCTCTTCCTTTTGTGTTTGTTCTGGTAAAGGTTGAGCTGGATGAACGTCCTGGTCATCATCATCTAATGTGATGTCAACCTCGTTATTGTTTTCATCTAACAAACGAATATCGATTGCTAAACCTTGTAATTCGTGCATCAATACACGGAATGATTCTGGAACACCTGGTTCTGGAATATCTTTACCTTTAATGATGGCTTCATAAGTCTTGATACGACCTTGAATATCATCCGATTTGATTGTCAAGATTTCTTGTAATGTGTGGGCAGCACCATATGCTTCCAATGCCCAAACTTCCATTTCTCCAAATCTTTGACCACCATTTTGAGCTTTACCTCCCAATGGCTGCTGAGTAACTAAAGAATATGGACCTGTAGCACGAGCATGTAGTTTATCGTCAACCATGTGAGCCAACTTAATCATGTACATTACACCGACACTAATACGTTCATCGAATGGTTGTCCAGTTTGACCATCATATAATACCTGTTTTCCATCGACAGTCATGCTTGCTTCGCGCATTACATCTTGTAAGTCTTCATTTGATAAACCATCAAATACAGAAGTAGAGAATTTAACACCTAATTTACGAGCAGCGTAACCTAAGTGGATTTCTAAGATCTGTCCGATGTTCATACGTGAAGGTACACCGAATGGGTTCAACAAGATATCAACTGGATGTCCATCAGCCATAAATGGCATATCTTCGATAGGTAAAATCTTAGAGATGACACCTTTGTTACCGTGACGACCAGACATCTTATCACCTTCAGAAATCTTACGTTTCTGAACGATATATACTTTAACACGCATATTTACTCCAGGAGGAAGATCCGATCCATCTCCACGTTTAAATACACGAATAGAATGAACAATACCAGCACCACCATGAGGTACTTTCAATGAATTGTCACGAACTTCACGTGATTTTTCACCAAAGATTGCCAATAATAATTTTTCTTCAGGACTAACTTCACTTTGTCCTTTTGGAGTAACCTTACCAACTAAGATATCTCCTTCTTTAACTTCGGCACCCACCATGATGATACCATTTGAATCTAACTTACGAACTGCTGCTTCACCAACGTTAGGAATATCACGAGTGATTTCTTCTGGACCTAACTTAGTTTCACGACAGTCAATATCATATTCTTCTACGTGGATTGAAGTATATACATCATCACTAACCATACGTTCTGACATGATAATGGCATCCTCGTAGTTATATCCATGCCATGTTGTATATGCAATAACAACGTTTTGACCTAAAGCCAATTCTCCATTTTGCATACTTGGACCATCAGCTAAGATATCGCCTTTTTCAACCTTTTCACCAACTTCTACAATTGGACGTTGATTGATACAAGTGCTTGCGTTTGAACGAGCAAACTTACGTAATTGATAAGTGTGGTTTTCACCTTCATTATCTTTAACTACAATACGCAAACCATCTACATATTCAACTACACCATCTTGTTTTGCGACAATACCAACACCTGAATCCTTAGCAATTTTATATTCAATACCAGTACCTACATAAGGTGAATGAGGAACTAATAATGGAACGGCCTGACGCTGCATGTTGGCACCCATTAAGGCACGAGACGCGTCATCGTTTTCCAAGAATGGGACACAGGCAGTCGCTACAGATACAATCTGTTTTGGACTGACGTCGGCAAGTTCTACTTCGTTACGATCAGCGATGATAGTTTCACCAGCCTTACGAGCTACAACACGTTCATTTACTAAATGACCATCGCGAACCTCATTGGCCTGAGCGATTACATAATCTGCTTCTTCATCTGCGCTTAAGTAAACTGTATCTTCACTAACAGTACCATCCGCATTTACCTTACGGTAAGGCGTTTGAATAAATCCATATTCATTGATACGAGCATATGTAGTTAGGTTATTGATCAAACCGATGTTTGGCCCTTCTGGCGTTTCGATTGGACAAATACGACCATAGTGAGAGTTGTGAACGTCACGTACTTCGAAACTTGCACGGTCACGACTGATACCACCTGGACCTAAGGCTGAAATACGACGTTTATTTGTCAACTCAGCTAGAGGGTTTTGTTGATCCATGAACTGTGATAACTGTGAACTAGAGAAGAATTCTTTAATTGCAGCTGTCAAAGGACGAATGTTTGTCAATTTTCTAGGAGTTAAGCTATCCATTTCTTGAATTGACATACGTTCTTTAACGACACGTTCCATACGAGATAAACCAATACGGAACTGGTTCTGAATCAATTCACCAACAGAGCGAATACGACGGTTACCTAACATATCGATATCATCTGTTGTTCCTACACCTTCCATAACGTTTAAGCTATATGAGAAGAATGCATACATATCTGAAACTGTAATTGTGTGTTTATTTGCGAATGGGTCATTTCCAGCAATACGGACTTCATCCCCATTATTGTCAATAATATATAATTCTTGAACACATGCACCAATCAACCATGCTGTGATATCTTCACTTAAAGCACGTTGTTTAACTTGTGTTTCAACATCACTATCGATAGCATCTGGACTTACACCAACCATATAACGGTTCGCAACTAATTCCATATCTGCATCAACAATATCTTCACCTTGAGCATTTGTTAAACGTCCAAGAGCATATAAACGTTGACCATAGTTAAATACAGAATCCATATTTTCGGCTGTTAATTTAACTGGTTGTGCAAACAATCCTGCAAAAATATCAACATTTTCAACAGCCTTTTGGATTGCTAAAACATCTTGTTCAGTTAATACTGTACCAACATCTAAATAAGCATCTTCTGTTTCAACATCACTAGCTAATACACGACCAATTAATCCTGTAGTCCAGCTTGTTGGAATTGAAACGATATCTTCTTCATGGAATTCTGAGCGGAATGGATAAGCGACACAATAAGTACCCTTAGCCAATTCTTCACGTAATGCATTTCTTTCATCACGGTGAACCATAGTACCTTTTTCCATGAATACGTTGCCATTTACATCAACAATATCATGAGCAAGTGTCATACCTGCCATACGATCAATCGCATTTAATTTCTTACGTAATTTATAACGACCAGCTTTTGTCAAGTCATAACGACGGTGATCAAAGAATTTAGCTTGCATCAAAGTGATTGATCCATCTAATGTAGGGATTTCATCACTTCTTTGATTTTCATAGAAAGAAAGTAACGCTTCCTGCGTTGTTTTTACTTTATCGTTCAATAAAGTGTTTTCGATTTCTTCATATTTACCGAAGAAAGCAGTATACAACAACAAATACATATTCATGTATTCGCGATCTTCTGCATCTGTAGCTACATCAGACCAGTTACGTCCCATTGCACGAAGGAATGTTTCCATCATTGATGTATCGTGAGTATCTTCGTTCACTCCGATATTCAAAGACATACCAATCGCCTTGAATAAAATACTGAATAATACTTTACGGCGACGGTCAATAGAAACATTAATTAAACGTCCGTTTGTAGTTTTCTTTTGTTCAGTCATAAACTCTAACCAAGTACCACGACTTGGAATTAATTCACAGCTATAGTTTTGTTTACCAGTTTTTTCATCATAACTGTCCGCAAAATATGCTCCTGGAGAACGTACGATCTGACTAACGATTACACGTTCTGCACCATTGATGATGAATGTACCAGTTTCTGTCATTAAAGGGAAATCCCCTAAATATACTTCTTCACTCTTAGTTACAACTTCCCCAGTTTCTGAGTCTGTAACTTCTAATTCCATATCTGCATATAGAGGTGCTGCAAAGTTGCATTCTCTATACATAGATTCTTCTGCGTTATATTTTGGTTCTTCAAAATGATAACGAAGGAAATTTAAGCGAATGTTTTTTCCATAGTTTTCAATTGGATAGATTTCTTCAAATACTTCTTGGATACCTTGTTGCGTAAACCATTTAAATGAATCTGTCTGGATTTCGACAAGATTAGGTAACTCTAATTTACCACTAACCTTTGAGTAATCTCGGCGGGAAGATTTTTTTCCACACGAGACAATACGATATGCTTTGTTGTTGTCCATGCATGCCATCCTTTCGTTCGAATTTGTACTATACTAGGTGGTTTTCACCTGAAAACTCACACTATTATGCAATTTATTATACTACTAGTAAAACCACCAAATGTCAATAAAAACTTGACAAAATTTAAAAAATGAGTTATAAATATTGCCTATCCTTTTTCAGCACCTGCACAAAGTAGGTGCTTTTTCATTTATCCATTTTGACATTCCTTCTAATTGTGCATACAATATAAACGTTTAAAGGAGTTCCGAATGAAAAAAATTTTAACCCTAATTATAACTTGTTTTTTATCGCTTAGCCTTGTAGGATGTTCAAACTCAAAAAATAATGATGACATCCTTACATTCTTTGATGCATTAGGTAATACATTAAATCTAAAAAGCGCCCAAATCAGTGGAACATTGGATATGAAAGATTCAAAAATGAATATTGATGCACAAATTCTTCAAAAAGAAGATCTACAAGTTGCTACTTCAATAGGTTTAGTTGCAGGCGATCATGTGAAAAATAATTTTTTAAACTTTTACATTAAAGATGGAAAAACATATTTAAATTCTATGGGTACAAAAACCCAAAGTACAGTCGATAAGATCGGACTTAAAAAGAATTCAAAATTAAATACATACAACCCATTTCTAGATTTAACTGACGATCAATTATGCAAATTATTTGATTCCTCTAAAAAAGAAAATGATACCTACACATTTAAAGTCAATACAAGCAAATTAGCAACACTACTCGATAACATGGGATCCGTTAAACTAGATCATGCTACACTTGTTGCAACCATCAAAAACGAAAAAATCTCACACATGATTTTAAGCTTTACCGGAACACAAACCGTTGATGATGCGAATGCTGATATTGATGTTTCAATTGAACTAAGTATCAAAAAACTAAATAAGATCAATTTTCCAAACGATTTAGACAATTATAAAAACGAAACTGCAGAAGATTAAGGCGCTCTAAAATAGTGTAGGGTTATGTGAAAATACCGGCTTTAAATTATTGTAG
>NZ_JAHQVB010000048.1 GCF_019052655.1 Holdemanella porci | reverse complement strand
TATTTGGAATGTAGTGCTGCGGCGTACAATTGATCAGCATATGGATATGATCTTCCTCTATAGTCATTTCTAGAATTTGAAAACCATTATCCTTTGAAATCTGGGTCAGCAGCTCTTTTAATTTTATTGCGACCTGTCCATTCAAGACATCACGACGATACTTTACACACCATACAATATGATACTGTATAGAATAGACATAGCCTCTTCCTTTAACAACTTCCATATGTTTTTACCTCATCTATATTATAACATATGTATATGATTAAAGCACTATATTTATCATTTATTTTTAAATTATTTATCGAACATATGTATATCTAATTCATCTCATGACTAAAGTTATGAATGTTCTTAGATTGCATTATAAAAATATCCATTCATCACTCGCTATCCCATTCCTTATATATACACCTAAATACAACTGGACTGTTCTTTTTCAAATACTCTTTTTGAAGCCAATCCAAATACGTTCCTGGACTAATAATACCGCGTATACTCAATACATCCGCACCTAACGTTCCCAAAACCAAATCGGTAAAAGATGCACAATTATCACCTAAAGCCCAGTAAATATGAAATTTACCACTCTTGACCTTATATAACTTTGCTCCCGTACGATAATGTAGGCGACTTGGATAATCCATTTCATATTCACTAAAACGATCATATCCATCTTCTTTTTCAATCTTTGTATACCAACGATAGCCATTCTGACGAATTTTTTCAATCTCTTTTTCAATCAATGCATTCTGTTTCGATGTTGTATAAACACCATATTCAAAAATGGAATTATTCTCTGCCGAAATCATATTCGGAATGTATTTTTCGAGTGGCACCATAAAGAAAATGCCATCCCCAATCGTTTGATTTAAATGAAAGGAGTCACTATCATAATTTCCATAACTATAGACAATATCATCATACGCAAAACAGATGTGACCAACCTTTTGAAAGCCCTTGGGCCCGACATGGACAATCACCTTTAAGCGAACAACCTCATCCTTCTTATACGTATTTAAATCTTCAGGCTTACCCTCCTCTAAATACCGGTTGACACTTGTCAAAGCCGCATCTGGAACGAAAGCACAAAGAAAAGCCGGAAGTGTGATTCTTACTTTTCGTTTCCATTTATATTTCGTTAAAGGATTGATTCCTTCATATCCATCCCCAAAATAACGCATACCTAAGATCATAAAGTAAATGCCAAAAGCACGCATTAAAAGATCTGTATGAAAGTCTGGATTCAATAACAAATAAAAGCCAAAGAAAATGTAAATAAAGCTAAACACAAAGTTAAAGAAGTTTCTTTTAATGTGATTGATTTGATTAATCACAAGCTGAACAAAACAGGCAAATCCACAAAGAATACAATATCCGCCAAAGTTTACTCTCAAGATCCATTGTGGAAGATACCGAAAGTTCATTAAGAAAAACATAAACACAAAGGATAATATGGAAAAGAAAAAATCTTTATTCATTTTATTCTTTACAAAGCGAATAATTAAAACTACGCCATTGACACATAAAAATACAATAGATGCGATTAAGATCCCTGTAAAAATACGATTGGGAATCCATATCATGATGGCTCCCGCAACCATTAATATGGTTCCAATCACAAAGTTCATAGCTACATCATAGAACATAGACTACCTCCAGTTGGATTGTACACATAAAAAGCTACCTTCATCCACACGAACAATTCCCTTTTTCTCTGTTAAAGAATTACTTGTCGTATATATTTCTTCGATATGAATCCGTCTTTTATCTAATGGATATAAAAATCCCGATAAAGAAAGCACACCCTCTTGAATAGGATAAAATGAAATATGATGATACGAATCATCGATTTCATGAACGCCTACATTCATAACAGATATTCTTTGGTGCTCATCGATTAACACTACATTTTGAAAACGATACATCGCCAAGCGAATATTCGCAATCGTATGATCGATTCTTCCTTGCATGCCCCCATATAAATAGATCGTATCATAATCTTTACATAAACGAATCGCAAGCTCTGAATCCGTTTCATCCTTCATAATGGGATGTCTTTCAATTGGACACGTGATTCGTTTAAAATCCTCTTCACTTAAAGAATCAAAGTCTCCCACTGCCATTTTAATTGGAAAACCTTGATCTATAATTTTTAATGCACCAGCATCAACACCTATATAATCACAATTTTCAATTTTTGGCACAACATCAACGAGTGGTGTAATTAAAACCGCACAAGTCATTTATTCAAGCATACCTTCAATTGTTTTAGCAATGTCATTTTTAAATACGTAGCTTCCCGCAACCAATGTGTCGCAACCTGCATTTAACGCCAATCTAAACGTATCCTGGTTGATACCACCATCAATTTCGATACGATATGAAAGGTTCAATGCTTCACGCTTTTCTTTTAACCACTCTACTTTTTTAAGCATGTCGGCCATAAATTTCTGGCCACCAAAACCAGGCTCAACACTCATAATTAAGACAAGATCACAAGATTCGAGTACACTTTCAAAAGGTTCAATGGCTGTATTTGGTTTTACGACAATACCACCTTTCGCACCCAAACCATGAATTTCATCCAATAACTTCTGAATACGAGTCAAATCATTATTCAAAGCTTCTGTATGGAAAGTTACTAGATCCGCACCATTTTTAATAAAGATAGGTGCGTATGTTTCTGGGTCTTCTACCATTAAATGCACATCCATAAATAATGGACAAGCCTTTTTAAAGCCTCTTAAAATATCAGGTCCAAACGTTAAATTCGGTACGAAATGACCGTCCATCACATCAAAGTGTAACCACTCTGCTTTAGATTCTTTTAAAATTTCTAATTGTGCACTCACATTGGCATAATCCAAAGATAAAATTGAAGGTGCAATCACAATTGAATTCATAGTTTTTTACCTCTTTCTTCCATAATATTTTTATAATCCTCATAAACAGATGGATTGATTTCTCCATTTTCAACAGCCTCTTTGATCTTACAATCCGGCTCATTCAAGTGCCTACAATCTTTAAACCGACAAGTATGAATGTATGGTTTAAAATCTAGAATACACGCATCTAAATACGAAGTATCTAATCTTGTAAAATCTAAGCTTGAAAATCCAGGCGTATCCGCCACCAAGCCATCACACACATGGTGTAACTGGCAATAGCGTGTAGTATGTTTACCACGACCCAAAGCTTTAGAGATGGCTTGTGTCTGTAATTCAAAATCAGGATTTAGACGGTTCAATAAAGAACTTTTACCCGCACCCGACTGACCACATAAAACAGACACTTTTCCATTTAAGATTTCCTGTAATTCTTTGTCATCACTACCAGGATTTGAGAAAACCACATCATATCCCGCCTTTTTATATTTTTCAAGATCCGCCAAAATTTCTTCGGGACGATCCAATAAATCAAGTTTGGTCACACAAATCACCGGTTTGACACCTGCTAAGCCTACTAAGAAGATCAAACGGTTTAGTAAGTGACAAGAATAGTCCGGATCTTTTAAACTTGTGACAATCAAAGCTTGATCTACATTGGCTATGGCCGGTCTTAAAAGACGATTTGTTCGTGAAAGAACTTTATGAATACGATATGAATCCTCAATCTTTTCATATTCGACAAAATCCCCGACGACTGGCGCTTCATGCTGGCGCATTTTACCTCTTGGTTTGGCAATGATTTCTTCTTTTTCATTTTGAATCGTATATTGATTCGAAATTATTTTTATAATTCTTCCTTTCTGCATATTAATCATAATACAGTGTCACAACACTGTTTGTTCCTTCCTGTATATATTCAGTTCCAACATCTGGCGATACACTTATGACCTTATTGCTGCCCTGCCCATTTTCAATATGACTTAAGACAACCGCAATTCCTAAATCATTCAATTCATCTTTGGCATCCAATACGTCTTGACCAATCAAGTCCGAAGGAATCACAATCGAAGGATAGGTACTTACCACAAAAGTAATAGTTTCCTTACTGTCTGGATCAATACGTTTTCCTGGCGTTAAACCCTTTTGTTGTAAAACAATACCTGGATCCATATCTTTTGAGCCTTCATGTTCAACTTCAATCTGCACATTTGGACAATTCTTTGCTAATTCATAAGCAGCCTGCGAATACGAGCCATCTGTAAAGTCTGGTATTAAATAGGTAGATCCTTTAGAAACGGTTAAAACAATTTTCGCATCATTTAAAATCACTTCACCCTCTTTATAAGAAGATTTAATGACTTTTCCCTTTTCATACTTATCATTCGCCTTATAAACATACGTTACTCTTGAAGTGTTAAAATGCGCATTCTGCAACACATCAATGGCCTCATCTGGTGTCAAATCCACTACATTCGGCATTGTTTGATAGCCCAGAAAGCCACTAATCTTAATTATGCCTGTAATGCTGGCAATGAGTACAAGTACAACAATAGAAATCACAACAGCAGCACTAATCATGACAGCTGGAATCCAATTTGGTTTTTTCTTCTCTTCTTTTTCAGACTCTTCATCTTCAAAATCAATATGCCCATTATCATATTTCATCAATTCTTTATTCGAACTTGCATCCACCTTGATACGCTTCATATCACGATATTCTATATCCATGCAATGCATTAAATCATAAAGCATTTCTTTACAAGATACATAACGGTCATCTAAATTTTTTGCGGTCGCCTTTAAAATGATATTTTCAACAGACTGTGGAATATCCGGATTGAAATCACGCACATAAGGCATTGGTTTACGCAAATGCTTGATCGCAATCTCTGTCGGTGTCTTTCCTGTAAAAGGAACGTGCCCCGTTAACAATTCATAGAATACAATACCCAATGAATAGATATCCACTTGTGCATTTGGTTCTTTACCCTGTGTTGTTTCTGGCGCTAAATAATGGGCTGAACCCATAACCGTATTATTAAACGTTAGCTGTACAGAACCATGGGCTACCGCAATCCCAAAATCTGTAATTTTAATCGTTCCATCGTCTTTTACCAACACATTTTGCGGTTTGATATCACGATGAATAATATTATGATCGTGCGCGTGATCAATTGCACTGATCAATTGTTTCATAATGGCAATGGCCTCATCCACACCTAAAGCTCCGCGCTGTGCTATCAAATCTTTTAAAGTTCGACCACGAATATATTCCATGACAATATAGTGCATACCTTCATATTCACCAACATCATATATATCTACAACATTTGGATGTGATAAACGACTCGCTGCACTTGCCTCACGCTGAAAGCGCACTAATGCCATCGCATCCCCACTTAATTTATCACGCAGAACTTTGATTGCCACAATACGATTTAATATCGTATCCTTTGCCTTATAGACATCCGCCATTCCACCCTGACCAATCAAAGACAAGATCTCATAGCGGTTCGCTATTTGTTCCATCATCATAGTTATTATTCTCCATCATTCTCCATTAAGATAACTGTGCAGTTATCATAACCACCTGATTGATTAGCTCTGGCAATCAATGTTTCCGTTTTTTCCTGTAAAGAAAGACTCGAGTCATGTACAATATCCGAAATCACTTTCTTTTCAACATATCCATGTAATCCATCACTTGAAACCAACAAATATTTATATGTATTTTCAATCTTATTGATATCAATACGGAAAACATGCCATACGCCTAAGGCATTTGTTAATGTATTTTTTTGTGGATGAGACTTTGCTTCATCTAAAGTGATCTTACCCTCTTTTAATAATTGGGCAATGACACTATGATCTTCACTCATTTGAATCAGTTCATTATTATAATCCGCATAGATTCTTGAGTCTCCCACATTAAAAATAAACGTCCCAATATGAGCTTTGATGACACCCACTGCCGTAGTCCCCATACCTCTTTCATTGAAATTCTTTAAGCTTTTTGAATAAATGAAATCATTCGCCTGATTTAAATTTTCACGAATCCAGTTGTCAACTTGACGATCTTTTTCAAATACAGGAGACTTCATAAATGCTTCATACATAGTCATTACCGCTGTATGACTCGCCACTTCTCCTGCTTTTGCACCACCAATACCATCACAGACAATGGCCATCCATTCATCATTGGCATTATGAGCGATGCAATAATCATCTTCATTTAATTGTCTTACAAGACCTACATCTGTATTCGCAAAAACTTTCATCCGCCTAAATTCCTTCCTTTTTAATTTCTTTGATTCTTAATTGTCCACAAGCCGCATCGATATCGTTACCATGTTCTTTTCGAATCGTGCAACGAACATGATTCTTCATCAACAAATCATAAAAAACCATAGCTTCGTCGTGGCTTACCGATTTAAAGCCCTTTTCATCTACCGCATTGTATGGAATTAAGTTGACATATGCATTCATTCCATGAAGAAGCTTTGATAATTGTTTGGCATGTTCAGGACGATCATTAACACCATTTAATAAAATATATTCAAAAGTCAAACGACGATTGTTTTCCTGACCATAATACTTAACAGCTTCCATCAACTCTTTTAATGGATATGCATGGTTAACTGGCATTAATTTATCACGCAATTCATCATTTGGCGCATGTAAACTAATGGCTAAATTGTATTGTGTATGTTCATTGGCAAAATCGTAGATTCTTGGAACAATGCCACAAGTTGAAATCGTAATATGTCTAGAACCAATACCTAAACCACGATCATGGTTTACTGTTGCCAAAAAATTCATGACATTATCATAGTTATCAAAAGGTTCTCCTGTACCCATGACAACAATATGTGAAAGGCGCAAGTTATCTTTATCCAATTCTTTTTGAACATACATAACCTGGGCAACCATTTCACCACTTGTTAGATCTCTTTTTTTCTTTGTCAAGCCACTCGCACAAAATGCACAGCCCATGTTGCAGCCAACCTGGCTGGAAACACAAACACTGCGACCATAGTCAAAGACCATCATAACACTTTCAAGTAGTGCACCATCACTTGTTTTAAACAAGAATTTTGTTGTTCCATCATGTGAAACTTGTTTTTTTATTAACTCTAAAGGATTCACAATAAAATCTTTCTTTAAGATTTCTCTTGTTTCCTTTGATACATTGCTCATTTCATCAATGTCAAATACACGATTGCGATACAACCATTGAAAGATCTGATGTCCACGATACGATTTCCATCCGTGATCTAGGGCATATTCGCACATTTGATCATAATTTAAATTGTATAAACTTTCCAAAATAGCACCTCAATTTCTACCGTTCATTATATCATTTACGCACTAGTTTTGCCATATAGAAGCCATCTTGTCTTGTATCACTAAAAATGGTTTTTTCATCCACAAGACAAAACTCTTCGTGCGCACTCAAAAATTTCTCAATTTGTTTTTCATTCTCTTTTTTATTCATCGTACAAGTGGAATAGACTAAGACTCCCCCCACCTTTACATATTGACATACATTATTCAGAATAGAATACTGCAACGGAATCAACGAATCCATATCTTCAGGAACCATGTGTAATTTAATATCGGGTTTTCTAGATAATACGCCATAGCCTGAACATGGAACATCACATAAGATACGATCATATAACACAGAACTTTTAAATGTTGTCGCATCTTGTACACCTGCATGTACAATATCAATGCCTAAGCGTTTGGCATCACTATCAATCAATTCTTTACGATGTGCATGCAAATCATACGAATCAATATGACCTTGATTATGCATCCTTTCGGCCATGGCCATAGTCTTTGTTCCTGGAGCTGCACAACAGTCTAGAATCCTTTCATTTTCCTTAGGATCAACAAATTTTGCAATCGCAAAACTCCCCTCATCTTGGGCACTCATATAACCTTTTTGATAGTAGTCATGATGAAAATAATCATTACCTGTATAAATATATAATGGATCTTGAACACAAACAAACGTATCAAAATCAAAATCAGCTTCACTAGTCATTAATGTATTTCGACGAACATACATGGGTAATATATTTACACTTGCCCTTGCCATCATCAAAGCTTTTTCTTGTCCATATTGAGAAGCCCACATCTTATAAAGCCAATCGGGCAATGAATACTTTAAGGCTACATTGTCCGTTTCAATCGGTTTGACCTTATGCAATACAGCATTTGTCAAACCCGCATATTTCACATTGATCTTTTTGGCAATATTGACCGCATCATTGACAATCGCATAGCTTGGGACTTTATCCAAAAACAACAACTGATATGTACTCATTGTCAATAACACATCCATTTTAGGGTGTAATTTATTCTTCACATACTTTGACCAGCATTCTTTACAATAACGATAATTTTGAATGGTTCCATAAAAAATGCGTGTAGCCAATGCACGATCTTTTTCATCCACTTCCTGTAAATGATTTCTTAAATATAAATTGGAATAGACTTTTTTATTCACAACTTCATCTAAGGCTTTCCATATCCATTTTCTCATTCTATTCCTCCATCATAATTGGATGCATATTCACATCCACAACATATTTTGTTTCATCCAAATAATTTCGCACAATTTTGTGTAATAATTGATCGTCCTTTGATTTTAGAATCAAGCGCACACGATGCTTCTTTTGTTGCATACGAATTTCAATCGGACCCAATACGCGCAAAGAAGTAAAATACGATTTCGCAACACGCGCCATTTTATAGGCTTCCTGCAAATCAAAATGTGTAAATACTAAGGTACATAAATACACATAGGGTGGATACATCCCTAAATGGCGATAGCGCATTTCTTGATTAAAAAACATCTTATAATCATGCATTTGAACACATCGCATCACAAAATGATCCGAATCAAATGTTTGAATCATAACTTGTCCTTTTAGCTTTCCACGACCACTTCTTCCACTCGCCTGTTCTAACATTTCATACGCTGTCTCACTAGCCCTGTAGTCATTTCGACAAAGCGTGGCATCCGCATTTAAAATTCCAACTAAAGTCACTCTTTCAAAATCCAAGCCTTTAGCCACCATTTGCGTACCGATTAATAGATCTCCAGACTCTTCAAATTCTCTTAACAACTTTTCATGAGCATTCTTTTTTCGTGTACTATCTGCATCCATACGAACGACATGATGATTCTTAAAGATTTCTAGAATCTGTTCTTCCAAACGCTCAGTTCCCATACCGGCTTTAAAATAGTTCTTAGAATGACAGCTTGGACATTCTTCCATAAATGGAAATTGTCTTCCACAACAATGACATACCAAGGCATTTTGATTTTTGTGGTAGGTTAAAGCCACACCACAATCTGGACATATGCGTACATGACCACAATCACTACAGCGAACAATGGGTAAATAGCCTCTTCGATTTAAAAGCAAGATCACTTGTTCATTTTTAGAAAGACGCTCATGAATAGCTTGAAGCAATGTTTCAGATAAGCCGTTTGTGATTCTTTCCTTTTTCATATCTATCAAACAAATTTCCGGCATTTCATGAATGCGATTTTTAAGTTCAATCAATTCATAGACGTTCTTATAAGCTCTTGCGTACGATTCTAAAGAAGGTGTCGCACTTGCCAATACGACTTTACACTTATGATAGGCCGCACGAAATAAGACAATATCGCGCGTATGATAGCGTGGTGTATTATCTTGTTTGTAGCTAGAATCGTGTTCTTCATCCATTAAAATCAAGCCTAAAGAAGAAAACGGCATAAAACAAGCACTCCGCGTACCTACAACGATATCGACTTTATGATCTTTTACTAAATTATATTGTTCTAGCTTTTCTTGCGCATTCAATCCTGAATGATAAATCGCAATCTTTTGTTTAAAGCGCGCCTGCACTCTTTGTATCATCATCGGTGTTAAACCTATTTCAGGAACAAGAAATAGAACTTGTTTTCCAGTCGACAATACATTTTCTGCCAATCGCAAAAAGACTTCGGTTTTACCAGAACCAGTCACGCCATGAAGTAAAGAGACCGTTTTATTGGTGTTTTGAATGGTTTCAATCGCCGACACTTGCTCAGAAGTTAAAGAATGTGTAACATCCGCAATTTCACTTATACATGTATTAGAATCCTTAATTCTTTTTTCAAGAATAATATAACCTTTATCTAATAAAACCTTTGTGATGGATGGACTTACTTTTCTAAGTTCACTCATCTTGCATGGATAGGTAAAACTATGAAGCACTTCTTTTTGTCTTGATGTTAATGGTAAATCAGAATCATTTAATATCGCATAATCTTCATAGATAATTTTTGAATGCTTACTAGAAGGACGAAGAGCTGGTGGCAGCATTGTTTTATAACAAGTCACTTTCGAACTGGCATAAAAATCAGCCATATAATTTGCCAATACCTTTAATTCGTTATTTAATAATGGCTTTTCATCTATGACTTCAATGACAGGCTTAATATTTTTAAAATCGCTTTCTACATCTACTTCTTCGACAAATCCTACAAGTGTACGATTGTTGAATTCAACACGGACTCGACAACCAACTTCAACATGACAATCACAAGAATATGTAAAGGTATTGCGTAGGCGATTGTATTCTACATATACATTAATCAGCATGCATCTATTATAACATCATTCTGGATTTGACATTTATATTTATTTTAGAATATTTCGCCAAAAGCACCAAAATGGTGTTTTTATACTTTTATCCAATAATTTCTCTGCCCGTGTCGTAATAATCAAGTTATAATTATGATGTAGAAAATAAGATACAAGCCATCGAATATTGTTAAGAAAACTCTATGTCCAATGATTCTACATTCTATTTAAATTTTACGTCCACGAGTGGTAAAGGTAAGATTGGTCATCCAAAAAAACTACGCAAAGAATAATAACGCACACTTAAAGGACTATGATTTGCAAAAAAAGAATTATGGTATCCTCATTGTTGATTTTGCAGATCAAGAATTAGCACACAAAATTTATTCGACAAATTAAAAGATTCGCTTTGAAATGATACAATGTCATTGTCAATCGGATCTATTCTTTTTTACATATAGGTTCTTTGGCAGCTGTTTAGAGTACGGCAACACACTATTTATGATTTCATTTGATAATCCTTTGGTGCTCAATATATCCAACACATATTCCAGATATTTATATGGATTTAGTTTATTTATTTTTGCGAATTCTATCAAACTTAAATATATGGTACTTGCTTTAGCTCCTTTTTTTGTATTTGAAAACAAGAAATTCTTTCTGGCTATTACGAATGGTTTGATTCTTTGTTCAGCTAGATTGTTGCTTAATTCACACCGACCGTCTTTAAAGAAATTTCTTAGATACTCTTCTTTATGGAATGTATAACTGATTGCTGATCCCATTTTTCCTTTTGGCAGGTATCGACCTTCTATTTCATGAAGGTACACAAAAAACTCATTGAATATAGGTAACGACTCTTCCTGACGTCTCTTATAGCGTTCGGTTGGTGTTGAACCTTCTTTTTTCAATGTTTCTTCAATTTTGAACAGTTTGTTTATATAATGGATCGCTATCAGAATATTTTTATATCCAGGATGGCTATCAAGATATTCGATCCTTTCTTCTCTTGTGGAAAGCTTTCGAATTTCTTTTTCTCCAATGGATGCTTTCTGTGCTTCTACGAACTTTCTTCGTACATGCGACATGCATCCTACAACCATCAGACAAATATCCTTATGATATGCTTCGTATCCATCACTGTGAGCTATGGCGTGACTGTCTTCTCCAAGAATCATCGTCGCATTTTCATATTTCCGATTTCCTGGACTGAAGAACAGCGCCATCTGAATGGTTTCGAATGTTCCGCTCATTCCCATCCACACATATCCCTTTTTTCGACCGTCCTTACAGTCTTCAATGATTTGAAGTGGTGTTTCATCCAAATGTACAGTCTCCAGCTTTTTAAAGTCGTCACACATCTGATCGAATACATATTCCAGATAATCATTTGAGCACTGCATCATCCAGTTGCTCATATTTTGACGATTGATGCATATATTTTGCCTGTTTAGATCCTGTTCTTGTCTATATAGTGGTGTTCCCAAAACATATTTATTATATGCCTACGCTGCCTTCAATAAGACAAAATGGTTTGTATTTTAACTCATACGAAATCGTTGGCTTTAACTCTTTCATCAAAGAACCACATTCTGGACATGATCTGTCTTTTATTGAATGATGAATTGTTTCTTTTATTTCCAAATCTGAATAATCATTCTCTTTTGATTTTGGCTTTCTCTTCTTGCCTTTTTTTGTGCTTTTGACCTCAGGCTCCAATAAATCATCCGGATTCACATTATCAAGTATCTTTTCGATTTCATTGAATAAGGGAAGCATTTTCAGAAGTTGAGCCAAACTTACTTCTTTTCATGGATACAAGCTGATCCAGATATGTCATTTTAGAAATCGTTTCTCCAATCGCATATTCCTTCAGCTCTTCACGGCCGTTTTTCAAACTTTTCTTGTAATTTATTAATATCTTCGACATTTACCATACGTATGTATTATACCACAAATGCGCATAAAAAGACTGTAAATAAAGCGTTTTATGCGTATTTATATAACTTGTTTTCAAAAGTTTTTTTCTGTTCCATCCTTAAACCTTCAAGAAGCCATCTCAATTGCTGCTTCGTTATTGTAGCTATGCCATCATCACGAATTGGAAACTGAAAATGCTCTTTTTCAAGCCTTTTATACAGAAGCCAGAATCCATTTCCATCCCAGTACATACACTTTATTTTATTTCTATGTTTGTTGCAGAATACGAACAACGCATCCTGAACGATAGATGCATATCCATCAATTTCTTTTCTCAGATCTATAACATTCTTTACAATATAGATCTCTGGAATATCATCAAAACTAATCATAACGACAAACATATTTTTATGATTCTTTGTATATCCTTGTCTGGAACAGATACATTAAATTCAAAACGCATACCATTTAATTTAAAACGGATGCATCCAGTGTTTGAAGATCCAATATCATCATTCACTTCAACAGCTACAAGAGAAGGTTCTTCAGTAGCCCTTTTATATCTGCTCTTTGCATTGTAGAATGCTTTGTCAGATATACCATGAAGCTTACAATACTGAGAAACGCTCAATTCGTTAGATTCTTGATCTGCGAATATATGCATCCATTCCGCTTTTGAAGTACCTGGCATAAAAATACGACCTCCTTGTGGTTCTATTATTTCACAAAGAGATCGTTATTTTAATATGGGCCTATTTGACGCTTACAAGAAAAACGCCTAGAGCTTGTCTCTAGGCATTTGATTTAGTGTGCCGGGCATGGCATGAGTTCAGTTGGAGATAAACCAACCACAGGTAGTTACCGCCAAGTGTAGTGGACCACAAGCCGTTGACAGTGATGTCATGGGTGAAGGAAGTGGTGTAGCGATTCTTTTGAGCGCACGTACAGAAACTTGATTAGGCTAAATGGTGGATGAGATTGCTAATCAAATCGAAGTCCAAAAGGTAAACGTAAAACCAAGACAGTAAATCAAGACGTTGTGAAAGAAAAAGGGCTCATGTCTTACCCCGGGAGGTCTCATGGACAAGGAATTCTAGTAAACTTTAAAATCAGTGATAGTACCCTTGTAGCGAAAAAGGTTAACCATGAGAATTCAGATGAAGTCATAGTAGGTAGTATTACTGAAGGACTGAAACGTTTATAGAGTGCAAATCTCTATTAGCAATGTTTGGATAGTCCGAATATGAGAATAGCCTATTACTATGGAACGTAACCATAGATGGCAAAGGTAATTGGGATGTTTCTAAATAAATTTACAAATAGAAGGAGGAGCAGCAAATGGAATTGATTGAAAAGATTTTAAGTGAAGAAAATCTACAGAAAGCAATCCGCAAGGTCAAGAAGAACAAAGGCGCGCCAGGAGTGGACAAAATGACTGTGCAAGAGGTTGAGGAATGGTTTAATCAATATAAAGAAGAACTTATTTCCAAAATTTTGAATAAACAATACAAACCTATGCCCGTCAAAAGAGTCTATATTCCTAAACCTAATGGTAAACAAAGACCACTAGGAATACCAACTGTTGTAGACCGAGTAATCCAACAAGCTATGTTACAGGTACTAAGTGAAATCTATGAGCCAATATTTAGTGACCACAGTTATGGTTTTAGACCAAATCGTAGTGCACATATGGCAATGGGGGAAGTGCTTGGATATTTAAATGCCGGATATGAATGGATTGTTGACCTGGATATTGAGAAATTCTTCGACACAGTAAATCATGATAAATTAATTTCAATCTTAAGAGAGCGTGTCAATGATAGTAGAACATTACATTTGATACGAGCTTATCTGCAAGCAGGAGTTTTGGATAAAGGACTTGTAAGAAGTTCAACCATTGGAACCCCACAAGGAGGTCCGATTAGTGTAATCCTTTCAAACATCTATTTAGACAAGTTTGATAAAGAATTAGAATCTAGAAATCTTCGCTTCGCTAGGTACGCCGACGATTGTATCATTTTCGTTAAAAGCGAAATGAGTGCAAACCGTGTAATGAAATCAGTGACATCGTGGCTAGAAAGAAAACTATTTTTGAAGGTTAGTGCAACAAAAACTAAAGTGGTTAGACCAACTAAAGGTCAATTTCTTGGTTTTACATTTTACAAAGCTAAAACAGTATGGAAATGTACTCCTACTAAAGATAGGAAGAAGCGTCTTTACTCAAATATCCAAAAATATTTGGAAAGAAAACACGCGGTTTCAAGACCGCTATCAGTTACATTTAAGAAATTGAATCAAATGATTAGAGGGTGGATACAATACTTTAAAATTTCAAGGATCAAAGTGTTCTTGGAAGAATTTGGTCAATGGTTACGCCATAAAGTGAGATGTATTATCATTAAACAATGGAAAAGACCAAGGACTATATACAAGAATCTTATGAAACTAAATATAGCATGTAGATGTAAATTCACGCATGATGACATATTTAAATGTGCTAACTCTAGACTTGGATGGTATAGGAGAAGTACTGGGAATATTGTGAATTTTCTTCTTTCTCCCACTGTTCTAGGCATAAAGAAAGGAGATAGGCCAGGTTTGGTCAATCCCCTTATTTACTATCTTGAGATTTTGTGATTCTTTATAGTTTCGATATAAATGTAGAGCCGTATACGAGACCCGTACGTACGGTTCAATTATCCATAATTCTGGATAACACCACTTATCCCGAATTATGTATTATCCCGAAAAACAGGTTTTCACTATAGAAAATCAAGTAAAATTCGGGATAATTTTTTATTTAAGTGAGTATAGTTTCTTTAAAAGTTCTTCATCATCAAAGTCATAATTATTAGCGCTACTATCTATGATATTAATCACAGGTAAAGCTGCATTGATAGCCTTCCGCTTCATTTCGGTATCAGCGTTGGCATAAAATTCTCTAGTGGTATTAATTTGTGCATGACCTAACCATTCAGATACCAAAGGAAGAGGCATACCATTACGATAAAGATGCATGGCTCTAGAATGGCGAAACATATGGCAATATATATGCCTTGGAAATTTTGAATCAACATTATTGGCCATGATACAATATCGATCGATTAATTTTTGGACTGTATCAGGATTCATTTTTGTTCGTTCTCCATGATGAAGTGTAAAAAAGACATAATCGTCGCTATTTAAATCATAATCGTCCAAATATCTTTTAAGATGTTTGACGGTTTTATCCATTATTGGAACTATGCGCATTTTTTTCCTTTTCCGTAGATAGCAATATGTGGAGATGATTCTAACGAGATATCTTTTATTCTTATGTTTAATAATTCCTGTATTCGAGCTCCTGTGTCGTATAAAGTAATCATCATTGCGAGGTTTCTTCTATCTTTAATATTTGATTGGTTAGGTTGGTTAAGAAGAAGTTCTAATTCTTTCTCACTGAAGAAATCAATAACAGTTCCTTTAGTTACTGATTTTATTGGAATTGTCATAAGTTTTAGGTAAATATCAATTAACGTTATATCGTGATTAGCTGAATACTTGTAGAATGATCTTATTGCAGCTAATTTTAAATTTCTTGTTTGAGCTGACCAGTGATATTCGTTTTCTCCATATTCAAGAAATGATTCAACAAGTTCAATAGTCGTATCATTAAAATCAAAGTCTCTGAGTTTGATACCCAAATAATCTTTAGCGAAATCTAAGAATTGATTCATACAAATCTTATAATTCTTGATAGTATGGTAGCTTGCTCCTTTTTGATTCGGCAAAAAAATTTCAAAGTAATCTCGAATTGTTTTAAAATATTTTAGTTCTTTCTTTTTCATTGCGATACCTCTGGAATAATCGATTCCATCTTTTCCCAATCAATAGCTTTTTGATGTTAGCATATAAATAGGACTAGTCAAAAAGAGAAAATTTACACCAGTGGTA
>NZ_JAHQVB010000047.1 GCF_019052655.1 Holdemanella porci | reverse complement strand
TAAAAACACGTATCCGTCGTGGAGATGCAGCTCCAATGGCAATTGTACAATTCGTGAAGTAGTAGTTACTACTTCACTTTTCTTTTAAGGAGAATTAAAATGAGTGATTTAGAACAATACGCAAAAGAACATCAAGTGCCTATTATGATGGATGGTGGGTTAAAGTTCTTGTTAGAAAAACTTCAAGAAAAACAATGCCTGTCATTTTTGGAGTTAGGAACTGCAATTGCGCGTACATCTATTGAAGTAGCTAAGTTAGATCCTAGAATGAAAGTTGTCACAATTGAAAGAAATCCTGACATGATCGTTCAGGCAAAAAAGAATATTGAGGAAAGTGGATTATCTGACCAAATCACATTGATTGAAGGGGATGCTCTTGAAGTAGATGTAGATGGTATGTTTGACTGTATTTTTATCGATGCAGCTAAAGCACAATATCGACGTTTTTTTGAGAAATACTGTATCCATTTGAATGAGAATGGTATAATTGTATCAGATAATATGAATTTTCATGGGCTTGTAGAACATCCAGAATTATCGCGTAATCGCAATACACGCCAATTAGTTCGCAAGATCCATGATTATCATACGTATTTGGCAGAACTTTCTGATTATGAAACAGCATTTTATGATTATGGAGACGGAGTTGCCATTACAAGGAGGAAATAATTATGAATCTTTTTAAATTTTTAGTAGGTGCTGCAACCATTACAGTTGGCGCATGTGCAGTTGCTGGCAAAGTACATCGTGATAAACAAAGACAGGAAGAGTTAGATGAATTCTTATGCCCAGATATTGATGAACCTATTGAAAAAGAGATTCAACCAAGTGTAAGCCCATTAAAAAACATGGAATCGGATATTATGGGATTTAAAGAGGCTGAAGAAGAAATTCTTCCGGTCACACTTACATATAGCTTTGATTCTAAGGAGGCGGCTAAACAATTTCAAACAGAAATTGCTGAAAATGGATTAACTTCTTCGTATGATGATGAAGACAAACTTGTGGATGTAATTTATCATGAGGGTGTAAATGAAAGTGATTTAAAAATTTTGTCAAACACACTTGTAAATGCATGTACAAACACAAGTGCTGAATATAAAGGATTTCATTTTAATAAATAGTGGCTTGAGGGTGCTCAAGCCATTTTAATATGGTATAATAGTTCCGTTTATGGTGGAGGATATGTGATGGAAGCAATCGAAGTTTCACATTTAACTTTTTCCTATGACGGGAAAAATGATATATTAAAAGATGTTTCTTTTTCAATCCCAAAAGGAAGCTATACAACGATTATTGGACATAATGGTTCTGGTAAGAGTACAATGGCAAAACTAATCATTGGTTTATTGGAAGCGAAAAAGGGTAAAATTCAAATTTTAGGTCAGGAACTAAATGAAGAAAGTGTATATGAATTGAGAAGTCATATTGGAATTGTATTCCAAAATCCAGACAATCAATTTATTGGTTCTACAGTGGCAGATGATATTGCCTTTGGTTTAGAAAATCATTGTGTAGAACAAGAAAAGATGCAGGGGATTATTGAAGATGTTGCAGGTCGTGTTGGAATGACGGATTTTTTAAGTGCAGAGCCGACTAAATTATCTGGTGGACAAAAACAGCGTGTAGCGATTGCGGGTATCTTAGCTATTGAACCAAATATTATTATTTTTGATGAATCGACAAGTATGTTGGATCCTCAAGGTAAGGCAAGTATTAATGCGCAGATTCGCAAGTTACATGAGGAAAAAAATATCACTATTTTATCAATTACACATGATATGGAAGAGGTTGCTCAATCTGAAAATGTCATAGTATTAGAAAATGGTGAGATTGCGATGCAGGGAACACCAATGGATATTTTTAAACAGGAAGATAAGCTAGCTAAAATGCAGTTGGATATTCCTTTTGGTTTAAAGATTTCTAAAGAATTAAAGAAGCGTGGGATTTTTAAGGAAAATGTATGTCGTTTAGATGAGGTGGTAGAAAAATTATGTCGATTGAAATAAAGAAGTTAGAGCACACATATAATGAAAATACCCCTTTTTCGCATGCTGCATTAAAAGGTATTGATCTTTCAATTCCAGAAGGAAAAGTTACAGCTATTATTGGGCAGACGGGTTCTGGCAAATCAACTTTGGTTCAACATTTAAATGGTTTGTTGATTCCAACAGCGGGTACTTTGGATATTTGTGGCTTTCATATTCAGCCTTTGTTGAAAATCAAAGATGTGAAGCAATTGAGAAAAGAAGTTGGACTTGTATTCCAGTTTCCTGAATATCAATTGTTTGAAGAAACGATTGGTAAGGATATTGCGTTTGGACCAAAAAACTTTGGAACAAGTGAAGAAGATGCTTCCCAACTAGTAAAGAAAATCTTGCCTGTTGTAGGTTTGGATGAAAGTTATTTGGATCGTTCTCCTTTTGATTTGAGTGGAGGACAAAAGCGTCGTGTTGCAATTGCCGGTATTTTAGTATTGAATCCCAAAGTTTTAGTTTTAGATGAGCCAACTGCAGGTCTTGATCCTCAAGGTGCTCAAGAAATGATGACTTTATTTATGAACTTAAATAAAAAGGAAGGAAAAACCGTTCTTTTAGTAACTCACGATATGGAGCATGTCATGAATTATTGTGATCATGTAATTGTGTTAAGTCATGGTGAAGTAACGCAGGAAGCGAATGTGAAGGAATTTTTTAAGCATCCTGAATATCTACAAGAGATTGGTATCAATCCACCTAGTATAGTGCGTTTAAAGATGCAATTAGAAGAAAATGGATTTGACATGGATCCAGATATTATGGATATGAATTCACTTGTGGATTCAATAGAAAAGCAGGTGAAGAAACATGAATAATGTTGCGTTAGGACAATATATGCCATTAGATTCTGTGGTTCATAAGATGGATCCTCGATCTAAAATTATGATCATGTTATTTTTAATGGTTGCGATATTTATTCCTGCAGGAGTCCTTGGATATGTGATTATAGGTATTTTTATTTTATTGAGTTTGTATTTATCAAAATTAAATGTTAAATATGCATTAAGAACAATGAAACCAATGTTATGGATGATGGCTTTCTTGTTGGTTATTAACCTATTGGTTATTAAAACAGGAACACCTTTGTTTTCAATCAAGGGATTTACAATCTATAGTGATGCCGTAAATCAAACGTTATATATTGTGGTTCGTTTAATGTTGATGGTCATTATCACAACTGTATTAACAGCAACAACAAAACCTTTGGATTTGACTTTGGGAATTGAAAAATTGTTGAAGCCTTTTGAAAAGGTTGGTGTACCAGCTCACATTATTGCGATGATAATCAGTATTGCGTTGCGTTTTATTCCAACATTGATTGAAGAAACACAGCGTATTATGAACGCGCAGGCAAGTCGTGGTGTGGATTTAGAAAATGGGAGTATTAAAGAAAAAATTATGGCCATTTTGTCTTTAATTGTTCCACTATTTGTTTCTGCATTTGATCGTGCAGATCAACTTGCGAATGCGATGGAAGCTAGAGGGTATGATCCATCTAGAAAAAGAACACGTTACAAAGTGTTAAAGATGCAAACTATCGATTATGCTTCAATGATTTTAAGTGTTTTCGTTCTTTGTGCTTGTATTGGTATTTGGGTATTATGATTGTAAAAGCACTTGTCAGCTATGATGGTTTTAATTATGCAGGCTGGCAAAAACAAGAGAATGCGTTAGGCATTCAACAAGTGATTGAAGAAGCTTTGTATAAAATTACTAAAGAGAATGTGGATGTTGTTGCGAGTGGAAGAACGGATGCTGGAGTTCATGCATTAGGTCAAGTCTTTCATTTTGAGACAAGTAAAAATATTCCGGCTATTCAATATGAAAGAGCATTAAATGCGTTGCTTCCTAAAGATATTCGTATCTTAAAAACGGAAGAAATGCCCGATGATTTTCATGCACGTTTTAGTGCTGTAGGCAAACGTTATGATTATTTTTGTTCGTACGATATAAAGAATCCTTTTAATTATAAGTATCGTAATTTATTAACTAAAAAATTGGATATTGAGACGATGAAAAATGCATCAAAAGTATTCTTGGGATCTCATGATTTTACGAGTTTTGCATCGAGTAAAATCGATCCTAGAAAGCCTAGAGTTAAAACGATTTCAAATATTGAAATTAATGAAGAAGGTACAGATGTGCATTTTATTTTTGAAGGTACTGGTTTTCTAAGATATCAAGTTCGTATGATGACAGGTACTTTAATTGCGGTAGGTCAACATAAGATAGATATTGATGATGTGCAAAGAATGTTAGATGCGAAAGATAAGTCGGCATGTCGTTATAATGCACCGAGTTGCGGATTATATTTAGTGGAGGTAAAATACAATGAAACAAACTAATTTTCATACACATACTTCACGTTGTCATCATGCCTTTGGCAATGATGAAGAATTTGTTCGTACTGCCATTCAAAATGGTTTTGAAGTATTGGGCTTTTCAGATCATGCGTGTTGGAAATATGACTCCGATTTTGTGGCGCATATGCGTATGAAGCTTGATGAATTTGATGATTATAAAGATAGCGTTTTATATCTGAAAGATAGATATAAGAAGCAGATTGAGATTCGTTTGGGTTTAGAAGCTGAATACTTTCCTAAATATATGGATTGGTTGTTAGATTTCTGTATTGAAAATGAAATTGATTATTTGATTTTTGGCAATCATTATTATGGTACAGATGAGGATCACATTTACTTAGGTGGTGCTAAAGGTAAGTATATTAAAGGATATTTTGATACTTGTGTTGAAGGTATGAAAACGGGTATGTATGCATACCTAGCTCATCCTGAATTGATTTTAAGAGATACAGGTGGTTTTATCACACCTGAAATTGAAGAGGGATTTCACCGTATTTGTAAGATCAGTCAAGATTATAATGTTCCATTAGAATTTAATGTGTTGGGTATGCAACACAATATGCGTATGGGGTATGAAGAGTATCCACACACTAAGTTTTGGCAAATCGCTGCTCAATATAATGTGAAGGCAATTCTAGGTATGGATGCGCATAGAATTTGTGATTTGGATCAAAAATTATATAATTTGGCTTTGGAAAAATTATCTGAATTTGATGTAGAAATCATGGATGATATTCCTTTAATTGATTATAAAAAAATAAAAGAAAACAAGATTAAAGTTTAGCAAAAATAAAGCTAAACTTTTTGTTTTTTTCATTGACTTTTATAGGGATATTGCATATCATATTAGGTGGCTAAACTCTGGCCTTTTGAGCCCCGGTAAACGCTCAAATCAAGGAGGAAATTAGATATGCGTCAAACTACTATGGCAAAACCTGCCGATGTAACACGTACATGGTATGTAGTTGATGGAAACGGACAAACTTTAGGACGTTTGGCTTCAACTTGTGCTCATGTATTAAAAGGTAAACACAAACCTACATACACACCAAATGTTGACTGTGGTGATTATGTAATTGTGATCAATGCTGACAAGGTCGAAATGACTGGAAACAAGTTGAATACTGAAAAGTATTACAACCACTCTGGATACTTTGGAGGTATGCGTGTGCGTACAGCTAAAGAAATGAAAGAGAAATACCCTGTTGAATGGGTTGAAAGAGCAATCAAAGGTATGTTACCTCACACTAAATTAGGTGATGTACAACGTGGACACGTATTCGTATACGCTGGTAGCGAACACCCACATGCTGCTCAAAAACCTGTTGAATTGAAGGTAAGAGGATAAGGAGGAATAGAATATGAAAAAATCTAACACTGTTCAATATCATGGCGTTGGACGTCGTAAAAAATCTGTTGCTCGTGTCTTTTTACGTCCAGGTACAGGTAATATCGTAGTCAACGGAAAAACTTTGGAAGAATACCTTCCATTGGAAACTTTACGTATGGTTGTTAAATCACCATTAGAAATCACTAACACAGTTGATCAATTTGATGTGATTATCAACGTACAAGGTGGAGGATACACTGGTCAATCTGGTGCTATGCGTCACGGAATCACTCGTGCTTTAATGGAAGCTAGTGAAGACTACCGTCCAGTATTAAAAGCTGCAGGATTCGTTACTCGTGACCCTCGTGCTAAAGAACGTAAAAAATACGGTCTTAAAGCAGCTCGTCGTGCTCCACAATTCTCTAAACGTTAGTATTTTACTTACTAAGAGAATGCAAAAGCCTTTATATAAAGGCTTTTTTCTTTTGCCTAAATACTATGAAATCGTATGCGTAGGACACAAGTAGGCCACAAACATTTTTAATAGAAAAACCTCGAAGAAATATCACTTCGAGGCATTTTTTTATATTTTGTTGATCGCATCCAACAATGTCTGATAGTCCATGTGAGTATATACTTTTTCAGTTAAACTCACGGCTCCCTTATGACCTATTATCTTCTTGATCGTAGTTGGATTTACATCTGCTTTTGTCAGTAATGATATACAAGTATGTCTTGTATCATGTGGAGTTTGCTTCATGTTTAATTGTTTCATACTCCTGCATCAGTATTGACTTACCCGATTTTCTGATACCGGTAATAACTTTTATACCAGGCGTATACTTCAGATTCTTTATTCGATTCAGGTATTCAGTTCTTTCAATGGTTCCCATAGTATTGCCTCACTTTCAAAAAATGAAAATTTTTAAACTTTTGAAAGTGAATAGTCTGCTTTTGTTAATTTTTTTCTTTATATTTTAAGAATTCTTAGATATTATTGGAATAGTTGGAGGTGTATAACATGAAATTGGAAAAAAGAATAGAACTATGTGATTCTATGACACCGCTAGAGTCCGAAATTGCATCTTATATTTTAAATAATAAAAATGTGGTTACGAAACTAAAGATTCAAGAATTGGCCGATATACTATTTATATCAAAATCTGCGATTCATCGTTTTGTGAAAAAGATTGGGTTTAATGGATTCAATGATTTAAAAGTGAGTATCGCAAAAGAAAATGCTGATTTATTAGAAAACAATTCCTATATCAATGTGAATTATCCATTTCAGGCAAAGGATAATCCAAGACAGATAGCTTTTAAGCTTTTAGAACTTTATGAGAAGGCTATTAAGGATACATTTGAATATGTTGATTTAGACCAAATCAAAGCAGTTTCACAATTAATAGATTCGGCAGATGTAATTGATGTTTATACTCATGCCCATAATTCAAATATAGCAGAAAATTTTCAAGATAAAATGTTGACTATTGGAAGAAGTGTAAACTGTCCAAGCAGCTTTTATAATCAAAGATTAACTGTATTGGCTTCGGACCAAAAACACGTAGCGATTATTCTATCTTATTCGGGAAAGGCTACATTTATATTGCCGATTGTAAAAAAATTATATGAAAAAGGTGTGAAAGTTATACAAATTGGAAAAGCAGGAAGTAATTATTATTCTCAATATGTGACATATCATTTATCGATTAGTGATTCTGAAAATAATCGAGATAGAATGTCTCAGTTTTCAAGTCATATAGCTATGCAATATATTATGGATGTTTTGTATGGTTGTATTTATAATGTGAGAAGAAAAAAGAATACAAAATATATTTATGATTCGATTGATTATATGGATGATCGACCAAAGGATTAAAAAAGATTCAAAAAGTTTCAGATTTTTTTGAATCTTTTTTATTTTGCTTAGAAAAAACTATCTTCAATTCTTGGACATATTGAAGAATAACTGGGTAAAAAGTAAATTAAAGCTATCAATAGAAAAGGAGAAAACATGATGAAAAAAGGATTAAAAATTGTTACGATTGGTGGCGGAAGCAGTTATACACCTGAATTGATGGAAGGTTTTATTAAACGTTACAATGAACTTCCTATTAAGGAAATCTGGCTTGTCGATATTGAACAAGGAAAAGAAAAAGTAAATATTGATGCTAAAATATCACAACGTATGTGGGATGCAGCAGGCTATGATGTAAAAGTGCATGTAACTTTTGATCGTAGAGAGGCATTAAAAGATGCGGATTTTGTTACAACACAATTTAGAGTGGGCTTATTAGAAGCCAGAATTAAAGATGAGAGAATTCCTTTGTCTTATGGAATGTTAGGACAAGAAACAAACGGAGCAGGTGGAATTTTTAAAGCGTTTAGAACAATTCCTGTAATTCTTGATATTGTAGAAGATATGAAGGAATTATGTCCAAATGCATGGTTAATTAATTTTACAAATCCAAGTGGAATGGTAACTGAAGCAGTTATTAAATACGGAAAGTGGGATCGTTGTATTGGTTTATGTAATGTTCCAACGATTGCTATGATGAAAGAGCCTATTGCATTAAATGTAGATCCAAATGAGTTGATTTATCAATTCGTAGGGTTAAATCATTTTCATTGGCACAAAGTATATGATAAAGATGGAAATGAATTAACAAGTAAAGTGATTGATGCTATGTTGGATGGAAAAGATGTTGGTCTTCCAGCAAACATCAATAACGTTCCTTTCTTTGGAGAACAAATCAGAGAAATGAATATGATTCCTTGTGGATATCATAGATATTATTATCGTCAACAAGAAATGTTAGAGCATAGTTTGATGGAATATGAAACAATTGGTACTCGTGGTCAACAAGTAAAAGAAACAGAAAATAAATTGTTTGAATTATATAAAAATCCGAATTTAGATCATAAACCAGAAGAGTTATCAAAACGTGGTGGTGCTTATTACAGCGATGCAGCGTGCGAATGTATCAATGCGATTTATAACAATAAGCAGACTCATATGGTTGTTAGCACAAAAAATAGAGGAGCAATTCCAGAATTGCCTGAAGATTCAATAGTTGAAGTGAGCTGCTATATTGGGGCAAAAGGAGCAATGCCTGTTGCTTGGGGAAAATTACCAAGTGCACAAAGAGGATGGCTTCAATGCATGAAAGCAATGGAAGAGTGTACAATCGAAGCCGCAGTTACTGGTAATTATGGATTGGCACTTGAAGCATTTACATTAAATGAATTGATTCCATCTGGAGAAAATGCAAAGCGTGTTTTAGATGAATTGTTGATTGCACATAAGAATTATTTACCACAATTTAAGTCTACAATTGAAAAATTAGAAAAAGAAAATGTAACAATCAAAGATTCAGTAGTGAACGAGATTATTGCTCATGAGAGTTAAAAAAGAAGTATTTGGAATACATCCATCGGGTAAAGAAGTTAACAAGTTTGAAATCATGAATAAACAAGGAATGAAAGCAGTAATCACTAATTTTGGTGCTATTCTAATATCCTTGTTTGTTAAAGATAAAAAGGGTAAAGGAATTCAAATCATTTATGGACCACAAGTGACAGTTATAAAAAGTGATTTTGAAGAATATGTTGAGAGAGTGAGTCAATAATGTTTTTTAGAAAGAAAATTAAAGAATTGGAAATCTATAAATGCGCGCAAGGAGATATTGTACCTATTGAAAATGTTCCTGATTCAGTTTTTGCAGACAAATTACTAGGTGATGGAATCGCAATCAACCCTAGTAATGGAGAAATTATTTCACCTATTGATGGACGAGTTGTTATGATCCAAGATAGCCTTCATGCGATTGGGATTCAATCAGAGGATGGTATTGAAATATTAATTCATGTTGGATTGGATACAGTCGAATTAAAAGGCGAAGGATTCGTTAAGAAAGTGAATATAAATGATAGAGTGAATAAAGGTCAGCCTATTGTATGTTTTGATAAAAAAATGATTGAAGAAAAAGGGTATAATACTATTACGATGATGATAGTTGTTAATAATGAGCGTATTTGCAAATTGGAAAAAGGCAATCAATTAGACAAACCTTTAATAAAAGTTCAATATAAATAAAGAAAACTGTAGCGATATGTGAGTCGCTACAGTCTTTTTGTTTATTAAAAACAAAATATCACAATCCATTTCGAATACAAAAAGGATTATCGAAAGTACAATTAAACTATGAGGCTAAGTCATTTTAAACGTGATTTTTCTTATTATTCCAAGTACCGATGACTTCATTAACTGTTGATACTGTTACAAAAGCTTCAATATCACTTTCTTGAAGATAATATAGTAATTTTTTATATTCATTTGTAGCCATGATTGTGACAAGCTCTGTATGCTCTGTTTTATCATAACCACCTTTTGCCGAATATAAAGTAACACCACGCTTTAATGTGTTCATTATATAATCTTGAATGACTTCATATTCTTTGGATAATATACAAATCTTCTTTTTCTTATTAAAACCATCAATAAAATAATCTACAGCTTGACCATTGGCTAGTGTTGCCAATGCACCAACCACTAAAGCGCCAATATCATATACAATTAGACTTGTTGTACAAATGAGTAGTCCAACTAACGTACAAGCTTTGCCTAGATCCATATGTGTATATTTATTGACAATTTTCGCAATAATATCCGTTCCACCACTCGATGCGTTTACACGAAATAGAATGGTTTGTCCAAATGCTAAAATCAATGTATAGGTAGCCATGTCGAAAACAGCATTTTGTGTTAAAGATACATTATTTGGATAAATTTTTTCAAATACAGCTAGAAATAAAGGCAATAATAAAGAGGCATAAATCGTTTTTGCACCAAACTCTTTACCAATTAGAACAATACCTAGAATCAACAATAAGGCGTTGATCACAAAGGTAAGTGTAGAAATAGATAGGCTTGTGATTTTAGCTAAAACCATAGCTAAACCAGTAACACTTCCAGTGATGACTTCACTAGGAATTAAGAAGAAATATATGGCGACACTGATGATGAACATGGCGAGTGTGATAGTCAAAAAGCTTTTTAATGTATTCGTTTTCATTTGTAAAACCTCCGCTTTTTATTATGCCAAAAAAAGTGTAAAAAAAGAAGAGTTATCTCTTCTTCGCATCGGTTTTATTAAATTTATCTCTACGCTTTGTAGATTGAATGAACAGGCGCTTCATTTCTTGTGTATCTTCTTGTTCTAAAGAATCTCTAAAGTGAGAGATTGAATCGATAAACTGGTTGATTTCATCTAATAAGATATCTTTATTCATGATAAATAATTCGGTCCATAAATCTTCATTGATTTTCGCAATACGAGTTAAATCCCGAAAGCTATCTCCCGTATATTCTACAAGATGAGCATTATCGTGTGTATTCATTAAAGATACTGCAATGACATGGGTTAACTGTGATAAAAAGCCGATCATTTTATCATGCTCTTCAATGGATAGTGTACAAATTCTACCAAATTCCATCTTATTAGCTAATTCTTTTACGGCTTCAATTGTTTCCTTTTTATTCTTTTGAGTAGGAACAAGAATAAAGTTTGAACCTTTAAAAATCGTTTCATCACTAAATTCAATACCACGAGATTCTCTACCACACATGGGGTGAATGCTTAATAATTCAAGATCTTCGCGTAATACATCTTGAATGGGTTTGACAATATTTGTCTTTACACCACTAATATCCATTAATAATGAATTTTTAGGGATATCATTTTGATAGACTTCAATCCAAGGAAGAATTTTGGTTGGATATAGACAGAAGATAAATGTATCACACTTTGAAATGACATCTAAAGGATTTGTGCTACCATCTACAATAATATTTAATTCTTTGGCTTTATCAATCGTTTGTTTAGAAACATCAATACCATACACGTTGTAGTTTAAGTGTGTTAGTTTCTTCGCAAAACTCGCTCCCATTAATCCAAGTCCTATAATCGCAATATTTGTCATAGAATCTCAACCTTTCCACCTAAGCTTTGAATGTCTTCAAAGAAAGTAGGGTAACTCTTTGTGATGGCTTGGGCATCATCAATAATACATTCGGAACCTGCACATAATCCAAATACCGTCATTGCCATAACAATGCGGTGATCGTTATGTCCAAAGATTTCTACTGTGTTATTTGATTTATAGTGTTCTTTACCGTGAATTTGAATCGAATCAAATGTAGAAGTAATATCTACACCCCATTTTTTTAGTTCGGTTTCCATAGCTTCAATGCGATCACTTTCTTTCATGCGTAAACGAGCTGCATTCACAATATTTGTTTCACCATTTGTGAAACTGGCTAAGACACATAAGATTGGTCCTAAATCTGGACAATTAGATAAGTCGATAGTTTGTGGTGCAGGTTGTTTTTTTGTGAATGTGATCGTATCCTTGTCACTTGTAAAACTAGGAATACAATCTAAAATGGCTTTATCTCCTTGTTTACTTGACATGTCCATGTTGGAGCATGAAAGAGTATTGTTTAAAGTGCCTAACACCGCAAAGAAGGCTAGTTGAGAAAAGTCTCCTTCAACAGAAACGTCTTGTGCTTTATAGTGTTGGTTTCCTTTGATTAAATATGAATTTGAACTTGTTTCTATAATTTCAATGCCAAATTTCGCTAACATTTGAATCGTAAGATTTACATAGCTCTTTGATTCATAAGGCTCAGTAATTGTAAGTGTACTATCTTGATTTAATAATGGAAGGACAAACATGAATCCGGTAATAAATTGGCTGGAAATATCTCCTTGTACAACGTAGTCTTTCGCTTTTAGATTTCCACTTACAATGATTTCTTTATCGGATTGGTTGAATTCAATATTTTGTTTCTTAAATTCATTTTCATATACATCCATGGGTCTTTGAAGCAATCTTCCTTGACCTAAAAATTTAACTTTGGCATTTGTACATGCAGCAAGTGGAATCAAGAAACGTAAAGTAGAACCGGATTCATTCGCATTACACGTAATATTTCCTTCTTGTTTAAAAAGATTAGTGCCTGTTACTTCATATGTAGTTTCATCGATTTGTTTAATTATAGCACCCAAAGCTTTCATGCAGCCAACGGTTGCTTCAATATCCTTTGAGTTTGTGACATTGGAAACAATACTTGTACCATCACTTAATGAGGCACAAATCAATGCTCTATGTGCCATAGATTTGGATGCGGGTATCTTTACATTTCCATGTACTTTACTTGGTGTTACTTTTACTTTCATTCAAAATCCCCCTGAAGTGGCTTAATGGCAAGCCTAGACATATATAAATCTAATAAACCAAACGCAACTACACTATCCACAATAATTCTTGCTCGGTGCAAGATGCATGGGTCGTGTCTTCCTTGAATTTTAAGATCCACGTTTTCTTTTGAAAGATAATCCACAGATTCTTGCGTTTTAAAAATCGATGGCGTTGGCTTAATGCAAGTATGGATCAAAATCGGCATACCATTTGTGATACCACCATTGATTCCGGCATTGTGATTTGTTTTAGTTTCAATTTTATCATTAAAACGGAAGGCATCATTGGCTTGAGATCCTTTTAGTTTCGCAAAGCCAAATCCTTCACCAAAGGAAACGCCTTTAACGGCTGGTACAGAGAAAATTAAGTGTGATAAAATGCTTTCTACAGAATCAAAGAAAGGTTCCCCTAGGCCTGCAGGAAGACCTATAATGGCAGTTTCTAAAATACCACCTAATGAATCACCTTCAGCAGCTGCTTTTTCGATTTCTTGAATCATCTGATCTTTGACTTGATCATCTATAACCGCAAAGGTTTTATCATTGACTTCTTGAATTTGTTTTTCTAAAACACGAGAGTCTTGACTAAAAGGAATATCCGAAAGGGTATATAAACTTTCAATGTGTGATCCAATTACTATGCCTTGTGATTTCAGAACTTGTCTGCAAATGCTTCCGGCAGCTACAATGCATGCGGTAAGTCTTCCGGAAAAGTGTCCGCCACCACGATAGTCTTGATATCCATTGTATTTTTCAAAGGCAGTAAAATCAGCATGTCCAGGACGCAATCTTCCATGGAAGACAGAATAGTCTTTTGACTTTGTGTTTTGGTTTTCAATTAGAATGGTAAGTGCTGTACCTGTTGTATAGCCATTATACATTCCAGAAAGAATATGTACTTCATCCGCTTCATGTCTTTGGGTTGAAATCTTACCTGTTGCCTTACGTTTATCCATATCAGCTTTGATTTGTTCCATATCCACCTTAAATCCTGCAGGAAGACCATCTAACGTAATACCAATGGCAGGACCATGGCTTTCACCAAATAATGTCCAAGATATATTTGTACCAAAATTATTTTTCATAAGGTCCTCTTTCTAATACTTCTTGTATTTCCTTAAAAGAAAGTTCTTTGATGATATAAGAACCAGATTGTTCAACTAAAACGGTAGATACTGTATTATGATTGCTTTTCTTATCATGCGTTACATATTCTAATAATGTGGCAGTATCATAGTCTGGTACTTGAGGCAAATCTAATTTTTTATAGATGTTTAATACGCGTTGTTTTAATGTTTTATCTTCAATAAAGAATAACATACCCATCGCCACACATTCTCCATGAAGATATGTATTTAATCCATATGCAGATTCAATGGCGTGTCCAATGGTGTGCCCAAAGTTTAAAATCTTTCTAAGATTACTTTCTCTTTCATCTTGTTGAACTACATCTCGCTTTAATTCAATGGAACGCGTAATAATCGTATCGATATCTAATGTGTCTTGTTCAAATAAAGAGACTAAGTGATCATCTAGAATCAGTCCCATTTTAAGTGCTTCACAAAGGCCGTTGTGCTGTTGGCGAAGGGAAAGAGTCGATAATACGTTTGGATCGATAATAACGGTTTTAGGTTGCCAAAATGCGCCTACAATATTTTTGTAGGAACCCATATCAATAGCTACTTTTCCACCTACACTTGAATCAACCTGGCTTAATACAGTTGTTGGGATGTTGTAGAAATCAATCCCGCGCATATAGCTAGCGGCGACAAAACCTGCAAGATCTCCGACAACACCACCGCCTACCGCAATAATGGCATCTTTTCTAGACATGTTGTGTGAAATCATATCTTCTAAAAGATTTTTATATTGATCAAAACATTTGGATGGTTCACCTTGCGGAATGGTGCATATAAAAGAATCAGGACACTGTTCTTTTACGATGTTGACCCATTTTTCAGGCACACCTGTATCTGTGATAATCGCAATTTTTCTTGATACAGGAATATATTCATGTACTTTTTGAATTGCGTTTCTTTCAATATATATTGGATATGAATGATTTTCTAAATAGACATTTAACTTCATAATAAAAAACTCCTTTCGTATATCATACCATGAACATAAACTTTTTTCAGAAATTTTCTGAAAGAAATAGTGTAATGAATATATGGAGTACTTAGTTAAAATTCAAGACTATTTGAAATTGAAAATAAAGGATACATATCGTGTCGCAATTATTGGAAAGGAAATCGCAAAAAAAGAAGGATTGAATGTAGAAGATTTATTGATTGCGTGTTTGTTGCATGATGTGAGTGATTTTGAGTGTTTAAAAGATCAATTAAAAATATCCACAGCCTTATAAGCTGTGGATAAATGTTTCTACACGATACATGATTTGTTTCAAATTCTCAATATCTGTTTGAATATTTCCTGTTTCTAAGGAATGATTTCCATCAACAATACTATGAAATTCAATAAGATGATAAATACAATAGTGTTCAATCTTATCGAAGTTAGCCCACTGATCTTTGGTTCCAGAATACACTAAATCTTTTTGTTGAAGATATTCCAAAGTAAAATCTAATGGTGTGAAATAGATGTTGGCAGTTAACTTATATTCATGGGCAAGTTTAGCTGCACAATAAGTACCTATACTTTTTGAGATAAAAAGAATGGAATCATAAGCTTTTAAATCGAATTTATGAATTTGGTCTTTGGCTTGTTTATATGCCTCATCTTTAGATTTGTTTAAATCAAAGTCTAGGTTTTCAAAATGAATTTCTTTGATTTCATAATCCATATTCTTTAATATCTTCTTTGAATAATATAGTAATGGTTTATCAGTGTGATATCCAATTCCAGGAAATAATATAGCAAGTTTCATGCCTTTAGTATAAGATTAGTCATCTAAATTATCAATGGCATATTGTGCTTCTTCAGCTGTGAATTTTTCTCCATATTCCGAAGTTAATTGATCATAGATGGCACCCTTTGACATGTTCATAGTTTCTTGATAGTTCTTTGCGGACTTCAAAGCTGCTTCTAAATAGTCTCCCTTGATGTTATCAATGGCATACTGCGCTTCTTCTGGTGTAAACTTTTCTCCATTTTCTGAAGTTAATTGATCATAAATTCGAGCTTTTGACATATGCATCGTCTTTTTGTAGTTTTCTCCGCATTTTAATGCATTTTCATTATAATCCGCATTTAGATTATCAATCGCATATTGTGCAGCTTCTGTATCAAACTTTTCTCCATATTCCGACGTTAATTGATCGTAGATACCTTGTTTGGACATGTGCATCATTTTACTGTAATTTTCAGCCTTATGCAGAGCATTACGATACTCTTTTGGAACACTTGTATCTTCCTTTGTTTCTACTATTTTTTCTTTTGTGTCTTTAGTCTTAGTTTCTTCATCACTCGTTGTTGAACAAGCGACAGCCGATAAGACAATAGCGGCTGTTAAAAATACTTTTAAACCCTTTTGCATACATACTCCTTATTTCTTTGGCTATGTCACAACAAACAGTTGATAAATAGCCATTTTTATAGGGGAGTATCAGA
>NZ_JAHQVB010000175.1 GCF_019052655.1 Holdemanella porci | reverse complement strand
AGTTAACGCAATAAGTTCTCCGCCTGGGGAGTATGCACGCAAGTGTGAAACTCAAAGGAATTGACGGGGGCCCGCACAAGCGGTGGAGTATGTGGTTTAATTCGAAGCAACGCGAAGAACCTTACCAGGCCTTGACATCCCTTGCAGAGGTATAGAGATATATCCGAGGTTATCAAGGAGACAGGTGGTGCATGGTTGTCGTCAGCTCGTGTCGTGAGATGTTGGGTTAAGTCCCGCAACGAGCGCAACCCTTGTGATATGTTACTAACATTGAGTTGAGGACTCATATCAGACTGCCGGTGATAAACCGGAGGAAGGTGGGGATGACGTCAAATCATCATGCCCCTTATGGCCTGGGCTACACACGTACTACAATGGCGTCTACAAAGAGCGGCAAGCCTGTGAAGGCAAGCGAATCTCATAAAGGACGTCTCAGTTCGGATTGAAGTCTGCAACCCGACTTCATGAAGCTGGAATCGCTAGTAATCGCGAATCAGCATGTCGCGGTGAATACGTTC
>NZ_JAHQVB010000046.1 GCF_019052655.1 Holdemanella porci | reverse complement strand
TACCACTGGTGTAAATTTTCTCTTTTTGACTAGTCCTATTTATATGCTAACATCAAATCAAAGATTTCAATATGTGCACTATGATTTAAAACAAGTTGTTTAATGATAAAAAAAGAACGTTCTTCAAGAGTTTGAGGAATCTGTTCACTACTATTGGTTAGAACTAAAGAGTAATTGTTTTGTAGATTTAATTCATATCCATTTCTAGATGAAAGAATGATATTTTTACCATATAGTGAGTTTATATTGTGAACATAGTTTTTAACAGAACGTACAGAAATATCTAATGCATTCGCAATTTCTGTACTTCGAACAGGTTTGTTGAATTCTGATAAATAGTTTAGAAGTTCTTGTTCTTTCTTTTTCATGACAATACCTCTCTTTTGTGAATATATATACATAGATTATTATATCGACTGTAAAATATTTTGTCGATTTACATATTTCACTTTAAGGTGCAAATGATGAATTACATGAATTGCACTTTTAAGTGCAAATTTATATTTGATATTGGTGCACGTTAGAGTGCAAAAGTGAAGTTGATAGGAATTTCAAGAATGCAGATAATGTAGGTGTCAAAAGCAAACAACGAAAGGAGAAAAATATATGGAAAACTTGAGAGTGTTACTTTGTTGTGGTGCTGGTATGTCTAGTGGCTTTTTAGCAAGTGGAGCTAGAAAAGTAATTAAGAAACAAAAACTTCCAATGACAATTGAAGCTAGAAGCTATGCAGAAGCTGCAGACTTTATGAGTAGTATTGATGTAATGTTACTTGGACCACATTATGCAAAGGACTTGGAGAAATTCCAAGAAATCGGTAAGCCTTATGGTGTGCGTGTTGGTGTGATTCCAGAAAAAATCTATGGTTCTTTAGATTCAAATGGATTGATTGAATTTGCACAAAAAATCGCAAAAGGCGAATAAAAAAGCTAAGACGGCAATCTTAGCTAAAAAGAAATCTACATGTGAAAGACTTCTCTTTGAATATTGTATAACAAAGAGAATAAATTAGTAAAGATGATTAGGAGAATAAAAATATGAACAAATTTATGAATTGGCTTGAAGATTCATTTGTACCAAAAGCCAATAAACTATTTAGTAGACCATTTATTGCAGCATTTGCTTCTACAATGCAAAAAATTATCCCATTCATTTTAACGGGATCAGTTATTTATTTCTATAACGTTATCAAATCATTTGTACCTGTGTTACCAGATTTAGGTCCGATTTTAACTTATAGCTTTGGTATTATTACAGTTATCGTAGCATTTATGATGGGAAACCAGTTAATGGAAAAATTAGGCCATCCAGACTATGTGATCAATGCTGGTTTATGTGCAGTGGGCACATTGTTAATGGTTGCGATGCCATTAGGCGATAATGCTGATAGTATTTCAAGTTTAATGGGTAATTTAGGAGCTGCAGGTATTGCAGTAGGATTGATTGTAGGCTTATATGTAGGAACGATTTTCCATTTATGGGGAAAACTTCATTTCTTACAAGACAATAGTTGTCCAGATTTCGTTACAGCTTGGATCAATACAATCGTTCCAAACCTTATTACTCTAGGTATCGCAATGGTTTTAGTAAATGTTTTAAAATTAGATGTATATTCATTAGTCATTGCAGCATTTATGCCATTAGCTAGTATTGGTCAAACATTACCAGGATTTATCTTGATTTGTTTAATACCGGCATTCTTCTATACTTTAGGTATTTCGAGCTGGACATTTGGTGCAGTTACAACACCTATTTTCATGGCTGGTATTCAAGCTAATATTGATGCAGTTGCAGCAGGTGGAGTTGCAACAAATATTGTTACAAGTGAATCTGTATTTACATTGGCATTTATTACTATGGGTGGTATGTGTGCTACTTTAGGTTTAAATGTATTAATGTGCTTTTCTAAATCAAAACAATTAAAAACATTAGGACGAGTATTTATTGTTCCTTCAATTTTCAATATCAATGAACCGGTTATGTATGGTGGAAAAGTTGTAATGAATCCAGTATTAATGATTCCTGCTTGGTTAAATTCAATTATTGGACCAGTATATGTATGGATCTTAATGAGTTCAGGTTTATTAAATATCCCTTCAAAAATGATTCAGGTAGGACAAATTCCTGCACCAATCTGTAGTGTTATGATTACAGAAGATATGAGAGCTTTATTATGGTGGGCTGTATTATTTGTGATTTACTTGGCAATATGGTTCCCATTCTTTAAGACTTATGAAAAAACAAAATTAGCTGAAGAAGCAGCAGAAAATGAATAAATTAGAAAAATAATAGAGAGGTAGTATGAGTATGGATGAACAAAATGAATTAGTACAAGTGGCGATGCAGATTATTTTGCATGCTGGAGATGCTCGAAATCATGCAACGGAAGCTTTAAAGGCAGCTAAACAATTTGACTTTGATTTAGCACAAGAAGAGATGAAACAGGCAAATGAGTGTATTACGTTAGCTCACAAAGCTCAAACAGAGACAGTGCAAAATGAAATGAGCGGGGAAAAGTATGAATATTCAATGTTGTTTGCCCATGCTCAAGATACTTTAATGACAATTATGTCTGAAATCAATATGAGTACAGAGATGATTGATATTTTAAAAATAATAAAAAGTAATATGTAGGAGGCAATATACATGGATAATAAATTTCCTAAAGAATTTTTATGGGGAGCTGCTACTAGTGCTTATCAAGTAGAAGGTGCAGCAACTACTCATGGTAAAAAATTAAGCCAACAAGATGTTATTAATAAAGATAGTTACGAAAAATTTGGCTTTGCGACTGCAGAAATCGCAAGTGATGAATATCATCATTATAAAGAAGACGTTGCTTTAATGAAAGAAATGGGATTTAAAGCATATCGTTTCTCAATTGCGTGGTCCAGAGTGTTCCCAGATGGAACAGGCCCTGTTAATGAAGAGGGTATTCAATATTATCGTGATTTAATTGATGAACTAAAGGCAAATGATATTGAACCAATTGTAACTTTATATCACTACGATTTACCAATGGCATTAGTGGATAAGTATGATGGTTGGATCAGTCGAGAAGTTGTAAAAGATTTTGAATACTATGCTCGATATGTCATCAATGAATTTAAGGATAAAGTAAAATATTGGACAACAATCAATGAGCAAAGCATTATCGTTCAGTTTATCGAACAGAAGTGTTATATTCCAGAAAAATATAAGGGTAATAATCAAATTCGTTATCAAATTAATCATCATATGAATTTAGCACATGCAATCGCATGTAAGCTAGTACATGAATTGGTTCCAAATGGACTAGTTGGTGCTGCCATTGGTTATGCTCCAGTTTATCCATTAACATCAAAACCAGAAGATGTAATGGCTGCTCAAAACGCGAACGATCTACATAATCAATATTATTTAGATATTTATTTCAAGGGTCATTATACAAAGTCAGCTATGATTTATTTGGAAAAAACGGGGATGGCACCAAAAATTGAACCTGGAGATATGGAATTGATTAAAGAAGGATATTCAGATTTCTTGGCATTGAATTATTATGCAAGTGAATGTGCAAAGGCATGCCCTGAAGGTGAAGGAAAAGAAATTTGTTTTGCGGGTGTAAATCGTTCTGGTAAAAAAGGTGAAATGTCAGGATATGAAACACAACCAGGTTTCTTTGAAATGTGTAAAAATCCAAATCTAGATACTACTGATTGGGATTGGGCAATTGATCCAACAGGATTGGAATATATTTTCCGAGATATTTATTGTCGTTATGAAAAACCATTGATGATTACAGAAAATGGTTTAGGAGCTTATGATGAATTAACGGAAGATGGAAAGATTCATGATGAATATCGTATCGATTATTTAAGAGCTCACATTAAGGCGATGAAAAAAGCGATGGATTATGGAGTTGAAGTTTTGGCTTATTGTCCATGGTCAGCTTTAGATTTATTATCAACAAGTAATGGCGTAAAGAAACGTTATGGATTTATTTATGTAGACAGAACAGATGATGATCCAAAAGAATGTGCCCGAATCCGTAAAGATTCATTCTATTGGTATCAAAAAGTGATTCAATCACAAGGGACAGATTTAGAATCTTAATAAAATATAGGCAAATGATTTATACATGCGCCTAATTTAGTATATGGAGGAAATGAAAAATGAAACAAGTACCAACAGGATTTAAAGATGGCTTTTTGTGGGGAGGTGCTGTTGCAGCTTGCCAAATCGAAGGAGCTTATGATGTAGATGGTAGAGGATTATCATCTTCAGATATTCATGCTTATGATAAAAATTTAGATAGAGCAAATATTGCTAAAGAAGGTGGAGACACATTAGCTGGAATATATAGACGAATTGAAGATAAGGAATCTTATTATCCAAAGCGTTATGGAATTGATTTTTATCACACGTACAAAAGTGATTTAGCTTTAATGAAGGAAATGGGATTTAAGGCATTTCGTACAAGTATTTCTTGGTCAAGAATTTTTCCGAATGGAGATGAATTAGAACCAAATGAAAAGGGTCTTGAATTCTATGATCATTTGATTGATGAAATCATTAAGGATGGCATGGAACCAATCATGACTATGTCACACTATGATATTCCATTGCATTTGATTACAGCATATGGTGGATTTGGAAACAAGAAAATGATTGATTTCTTTGTTCGATATGCAAAGGTCCTTTTAGAACGATATAAGGGTAAAGTAAAGTATTGGATTGTTTGTAATCAAGTGAATTTACTACCAACAGTGCAATTTGGATCATTAGGATTATATGATGATGAAGCAGAAAATATGGAAGAATTGATGTATCAAGCTGTTCATAATCAGTTTGTGGCTGGTGCTAAAGTAGTTGAATTAGCTAAAAAAATTGATCCAGAAGCTGTATTGGGAACAATGCTTGCGGATGGTACTTTATATCCTAAGAGTTGCAACCCAGAAGATATTGTAGGTACTTTGAAGAAGAATAGAATGCAACAATATTTCTTTTCGGATGTACAACTTCGTGGAGAATATCCAGTCTATGCTTTACGTTATTTTAAAGAAAAGAATATTGATTTAAAATTTGAAGAAGGAGATGAAGAACTTTTAAGAAATAATAAGATGCAATTCTTGGCAATTTCATATTATACTTCACATGTATTCAACCATGAAACAGATGATGGAACTCCGTTTAAAGCAGAAAAGAATCCTTATTTAAAACCAACACCTTGGGAATGGAGAGCAGATCCATTAGGCTTCTATAATTGTTTGAGTCAATTGTGGGATCGTTATGAAATTCCTTTGATGATAGCTGAAAACGGATTGGGAGCTTTAGATACAGTTGAAGAAGATGGCTCAATTCATGATCCATATCGTATTGAATATTTACAACAACATATTGAACAATTAAAAGAATGTGTAAAAGATGGTGTTGATATTTTAGCATATTTAAGCTGGGGACCAATTGATATTGTTTCTTCATCAAGTGCAGAAATGAGTAAACGATACGGATATATTTATGTAGACTTAGATGACTTAGGAAAAGGCTCTGGTAAACGTTTGAAGAAGGATAGCTTCTACTGGTATAAACATGTTATTGAGACAAATGGAGAAGATTTAAGTACAAATTTATAAATTTTATGACTAAGGAACTCAAATATGGGTTCCTTTTTTGAGCGTTGAACTAATTTATATTGGCGCAATAAATTTGGATGGGGTTAGGTGAATTTGCTCTCCAAGATTTTAAGGTACGGCATATACCCCAAAACGGTTTATAGCTGATATTGGGCTCGGACAACATTTTGTTGTCCGGGTCTTTTTTTCAATTATTTTAATGCTTCCGTTATTCTTGCCGATTTCAAAATCAATACCTTTTTCTAAGATCAACATACATCTATTTCTGAATCGATTCCAGTTGCGATAGCCATTGGCTGTTTTCGTAACTAATTTGATAATCACATTACGATTCTCCACAAGTGCATTGTTGATTCTTTTCTGTTCTACAGTAATTACTCCTGTATCTTTTGAAACGATAAAACAGTAATTAAAGGTGCGTTTCAAAACAAAATAATACGAGTTTCATTCATATAATCCTGAAAGACATTTATATCTGAATGAAGAACATAAATGTACAACAATAATCTTATATTTCTATAATAGCGTATATTTACCTTATTGAAAATCAACAAATATATAGCTACTGGCACTAAAAAAGCCCCAAAATACTTTGGAGCGATTGTTTAGCTGCCTAGCACTCTGCCCCATGTAATCTTAAAGCAGATCTAAACCCTGGTATATTCTTATATAGTCATAAGAAGTGACAATTAATATTGTCCTTTTTTTTGATTTCGCATAAAATGTAAGCATATGAAAAGAGAAACAAAAAGAGTATTGATACTATCACTTAAAATAGGCGTAGGAAGTGCCATCGCAATTATATTAGCCTACTTTTTTAAGTTGGATAATCCAACAAGTGCTGGAACGATTGCACTATTGTCTTTGTTGACGACAAAGTGGGGGACGGTGAAGCTTGTTCTTAGAAGAATTTCCACATTCTTTGTGACAATTCTATTCTGTTTTATTTTCTTTGAACTTATTCCAAGCCATTGGATAGCCTTTGGACTTGTGATTGCGTGCTTAGTTGGGTATAGTGAGAAAATGAAATGTCAGAATACTTTAAGTGTAAATGCGATGATTGCCGTGCATTACTTGAGTTATTTGGATTTTAGTCTTCACTTCATGATGAATGAGTTTTATTTGATTTTAATTGGTGCCATTATCGCATTCTTATTGAATTTGGTTCATGATTATAGTGGAGAAGAAGAGTATTTGAATTCTTGTATGATTTATATGGAGGACAAGATTCAGAGCTTGATGTATCAAATTGTTCATTATATTCAAAGTGAGGAAAGAAATACAACAATTTGGAAAGAATTAGAGGATATTAAAGAGCAAGCTGAAAAATATATTCATATTGCGATGGAATATCAGGATAATACGTTTACGAATTTGCCAGATTATTATATTCGTTATTTTGAGATGCGTGCTTTACAGTGCGATATTCTGCATATGCTGCATTATAAAATTCGAAAGATTCGTGAAATGCCAAAAGAGGCGCATGAATTGGCGAATTATATTGAATATTTAATTCCGTTTATTCATGAAAAAAATGATCCTCAGCCTCAAATTAGTTCGCTTCATAAAATGTTGAAAGACAAACAGAGTGAGGCTCTTCCTGAAAGTCGAATTGAATTTGAATCAAAGGCGATGCTTCTACATATTTATATGGATTTAGAAGAGTTTTTATACACAAAGAAGAAGTTTATTGATCAAACGACAGAGGAACAGAAAAAATTGTATTGGAGATGATTTAGATGAAATCAATTGTTATTGTTACTATTGGTTCTGTTATAGTTTCTATTGGAATCTATAAAGGAATTCGTAAAGTATTATATAAAAAGGATGTCACAAATAAGGCAAGTTTTGCCAGATTAATAAAATATGTTTTGGTTTTTATTAATGGAATGATTTTTCTTGGACAATTTGAACAGACCAAACCTATTATGTCCTATCTTGCTGCATCCAGTGGAGTGGTTGCCTTAGTTTTAGGTGTTGCTGCTAAAGATGCCTTTGGAAATCTATGTAGTGGTTTAATGATTTTAACATTTAAACCATTTGTCGAGGGCGATTTAATTAAAGTCAATCAAGGTGAATTGATTGGGTATGTTGAAAGTATTCGTTTTCGTCATACGATCATTCGTACGTATGAAAGTAATCGTATTATTGTGCCAAACTCAACATTGAATTCGGCTACGATTGAAAATGCATTTTTTCAGGATGCGCGAAAGAATAACTATTTAGAAATTGAGGTTTCTTATGGAACGGATATTGATTTGGCGATAGATATTTTAAAGAGTTTAGTTGACAAGACAATGGGAGAATATGATATTGAAAGTGAAACTCCAATTGAAGTAAAAGTAATCAATTTTTCTACAACCGGCATTGATCTACGTGTTGTTGTTCCAAGTAAGACAAGTCTAGATGGTTTTGATATGCTCGCAAAGATTCGTTATGAACTTGTTAAAGAGTATGGAAAAGCCAATATTCATTTTGGAAATTATTCAGTAGAGGTAAGTCAATCATGATAAAAGTATATACAGAAGTATTGGGGTTTAATAATTTAATGTATCGATACATGAGTTTACCTAACTCATTATCTTTAGCGGATTTAGCTTATTATACATTAGCGTCTTATTTGTCTGAAGAATATGCGGACTTTGTGATTGAAGTGAATGGTATCCCTTTTGTATGCCCAAATTGTGAGGATGAACAATTTAATAAGTTACCTTGTGCTTCATCAATCCAGCCTGATTTCAAAGAGGGAGATACATTTAAGATGGTTTATGATTTAGAAGAGCCTTTTGAGATTGAAATTCAAGTTGAAAAAGTGGATGATATAGAAGAAGATGCGAATGTGGTCAATGGTCGTGGCTTTGCGATATGGGATGGTTTTAAAGAGTTTCAGAATTATTATTATCAGTCAATGGAATTGTTTAAAGAATATGTCGAAGCCAATGAGATGAGACTTTCGGATTTTCCAGTAGATGAAGATTTAGATATCGTTGAATTGAATAAGGTGTTGGAATATAACTTTGAAGAATTAAAAGATGTGTATGAGGGTGAGTAGATGAAAGTATATGAAATGAGTTTTCGTGACATGGATCAGAAAATGGTGGAAATCCACGGCATGAAAATGGTTAAGCTTTTAGAGAAGATGGGGTTAAAGCTAAATAATCTATATGGCGCATTAATGTATGGTTATATCGATCATAATGCGGGCTTTATTTTTGAAATCGTAGCTTTGGAAACAAAGAAACGCAATATTGAATATCGCATTGTACCGATTGGTGTATCGTGCAAGATTCCTCGTTTTGATGTGCAGGAAATGGATATTCAAATCTTGGATAATGTGAATGTGGAATTGTTCCAGGATAAGATTGATATGGTCGAAAAGGCCACAGAAGTTTCTAAGGAATTAGAAGAACTTCGTTTATATAAAGAGTTGGATCCATCAAGACATTTAGAGTATCCAGATGATATCATGGTGTATTTTCTAGACGAAGGAAAAGATGTAGAGGCATGTTGGGTTCGTCTGGAAGGAATACAAGATGGAAAGATGTACGGAACTGTATTAACGGCTTTACATCAGAATTTTGGTGTAAAAGAAAAGGATACAATTTATTTTGGCATGACAGAAATGGAAGATCACAAATTGGCGTGTGTATGGGTGAAAGAAGATGAATAAAGAGGATTCATTATATTCGATTTATGTACAAATATTAAAAGAAGAATTAGTGATGGCTATGGGCTGTACAGAGCCTATTGCGATTAGTTATGCGTGTGCTAAGGCAACGCAAGTGCTAGATCATTTACCAGATCGTATTGTTGTTAAGGCAAGTGGCAGTATTATAAAAAATGTTAAGAGTGTGATTGTACCTCATACAAATGGCTTAAAAGGGATTGAAGTTGCAGCTGCTGCAGGAGCTCTATATGGGGATGCCGACGCAAAACTTGAAGTGCTTTCTAGGGCAACACGTGAACAAATTGAAGAATTGCCTGAATATGTTCAAAATACAAATATTACCGTACAGCACATTGAACAAGGGCATGTATTCGATTTAGAAATCCATGTGTATTATGAACAAGAACATGCCAGTGTTCGTATTGTAGATACGCATACGAATATTGTACAAATTGAAAAAAACTGGCAAGTTATTTTTGAAGATAAGACGACGAGTTTAGAACTTAAAGCCGATCACAGTGCTTTGATTATGAAACAGATTTGGGATTTTTCACAAACTGTGGATATTGATGATGTAAAAGAAATACTAGATCGTCAAATCGCTTGTAACATGGCCATCGCAAATGAGGGGATTCATAATTCGTATGGTGCAAACATTGGTCATGTGATCTTGAATATGGATTCAGATTGTGTAAAGACAAGGGCCAAAGCTTATGCGGCGGCTGGATCCGACGCAAGAATGAATGGGTGTGAACTTCCAGTTGTGATCAATTCAGGAAGTGGAAATCAGGGGATTACTTGTTGTGTGCCTGTTGTTGTGTATGCCAAAGAATTAGATTGTACGCAAAAACAATTGTATCGTGCTTTGGTTTTATCCAACTTAACAGCTATTTACATTAAAACAGGTATTGGTACTTTATCGGCATTTTGTGGTGCTGTTAGTTCTGGAGCTGCTGCGGGTGCTGGTATTGCCTATTTACATAATGGAACCTATAAAGAAATTCAGCATACGATTGTCAACGCATTAGCCATCCTTTCGGGTACGATTTGTGATGGGGCTAAGGCTAGTTGTGCAGCTAAGATTGCTTCTAGTGTAGATGCTGGTATTATGGGGTACTATATGTATAAAAATAAGCAACAATTCTATGCAGGCGATGGAATCGTTGCTCATAGTGTGGATGAAACAATTCAAAATATTGGAACACTTGGTTCTCAAGGAATGCTTCAAACGAATGATAAAATTATTGAGATGATGATTTCTTGCGATTAAAAGTAGATAAGCGAATGATTAACTGTGGTTCATATTCCATATGGACGATACGTTTTCGTTCGCTTTTTGTTTGTTCTAAAAGAATATCAACGGCTTCTTTTCCTTTTTCACAAGCACCGTGGTCTACCGTGGTCAATTGTATTTGAGGAAAATCAGCTTCAGGAATATTGTCAAATCCGGCTACACTTGTTTTAATGTTGTGATCTTTTAAACAGGCTACGATGCCTAAGGCCGTCATGTCATTATTTCCAATATAGGCATCGTATTTATCACTTAAGATTTGTTTCGTTAAACGATACCCATTTTCGTATTCTCTTTTTTCGATGGGGTATAATTCAAATTGTTTAGACGAGTTAAAAAATACTTGTGTATTTGACAAGACACTTTTAACTCCTTCATATCTTTCGTTTCGTCCAATTTCCGTTGTATCTAATGGACTTGATATATACGCAATCTTTTTGTGTCCTAACTGTTTTAAATGGGTACCTAATAATTTACCACATTTAAAACTGTTGAGTTCGATGGAATCACAATCAAGTTTTTTTGGTTTATCCCCGATAATAATGCACGGTATTTGTTTGGAAAGTGTATTCCATTCATCAACAAATTTTGGGGGATATAGAAGAATGATTCCACATGGTTTTAATAGTTTTAAGTTGGAAAGGGCGTGCTTTTCAAGATCATCTTTTCGCAATGTAGAAATAGTAAAGATTTGTGTTTTTGTCTTACTCGCCTGTTCAATGATACTTGAAACAACCATAGAATAATACGAATTGGATAAGTTGGAACAAATCACGACAATCGTATTTTTTGCGTTTGAATACCTTTTTTTAACTTCTGGCTTTTTATATCCCATTTGTTTGGCTGTCTTTTTGACGAGATTTACTGTTTCTTCTTTGAAAGATACATTCTTATTCTCACTTAGAATCATAGATACAGTGGATTGCGATACATTTGTGGCTTGGGCAATATCGCGTGTAGTTACTTTATTTCTTTTTCCCATAATAAACCTCTTTTGATTTATTTTGATTAATAAATCGATTACTAATCAAATCATTAATCGATATCTATTTTTATCTTACACTATTTTATTTGGTTGTCCAGCTATTAATCAATATTTTGATTAATAAAATAGACTTTTTTACACATTTGAAATGAAATATAAATAAGCGTATCGTAACTTTGAAAGAGGTGTGAACTATGTATGATTGTATAATAATTGGAGCAGGTATCAGTGGATGCTCTTTAGCTTTTGAATTGAGTAAATATAGTGGAAAAGTATTGTGGTTAGAAAAAAATAATGATGTGGCAGATGAAACAACTAAGGCCAATAGTGCAATTATTCATGCGGGCTATGATCCAGAGCCAAATACTTTGATGGCAAAATATAATATTTGGGGTAATAAAATTATTCCTTCTTTATGTAAAGATTTAGATGTTCCATGTAAGAATATTGGTTCTTTGGTTGTTGGATTTAGTGAAGAGGATGATAGGACCATTGAAATGTTATATAAGCGTGGTGTACAAAATGGTGTTGAAAATCAGCGTATTATTAAACAGCCTGAGCTATCTGTTATGGAACCCAATTTAAATTCAGACTGTACAAGCGCTTTATATGCGCCAAGTGCATGTATTATCAATCCTTGGCAGTTTGCGATCGCATTAAGTGAAGTGGCAATTCAAAATGGTGTAGAGCTTCGTTTGAATGAAGAGGTTACGAGTATAAAAAAAGATGGAGATATCTTTATTGTGAATGATACATACAAAGCTCCATTGGTTGTAAATTGTGCGGGTGTTATGTGTGATCATGTAACTGGACTTATTAAGAAACCAGATTATAAGATTACGCCAAACAAAGGAGAATATTATTTATTAGATAAGTCACAAGGAAACATGGTTCATCATGTTATTTTCCAATGCCCTACAAAGATTGGTAAGGGTGTATTGGTAGCTCCTACAGTAGATGGAAACTTAATTGTGGGTCCTACAAGTACAAATACGGATGCGGATGATTATTCGACAACGTCTGCAGGATTAAAAATAATTCGTGAAAATGCGGTTAAATCCGTACCGAATATGAAGCTTCAAGAAAATATTCGTACGTTTGCGGGATTGCGTGCAAGAAGTGATACAAAAGATTTTATTATTGGCGAAGATAAAGATATACATAATTTCTTCTTGATTGCCGGAATGGCAAGTCCAGGCTTAAGTAGTGCGAGTGCAATCGCATTAGACATTGTGAGAATGATGCAGGAAAAAGACTATTTCTTAAATTTAAAAAAGAATTATGTTTCTACAAGAAAAGTAGTTCGTTTTAAAGAAATGTCACATGAACAAAGAAAAGAATATATTGAAAAACATCCTGAGTATGGTCGTATTATTTGTCGTTGTGAAACCATTAGTGAGGGAGAGATCCTTGATGCGATTCGTCGAAGTCCCAAACCAGTTAGTTTAGATGGAATCAAACGTCGATGTAATGCTGGCATGGGAAGATGTCAGTCAGGATTCTGTGGACCTAGAGTCCAGGAAATTCTAGCTAATGAGTTGGGTGTTAGTCAGTTAGATATTGTTTTGGATAAGAACGGTTCTTATATTTTGTGTGGAAGAACAAAGGAGAATGGTGATGAATAATAGGTATGATGTAGTAGTCATCGGTGGTGGCCCTGCTGGTCTTGCCAGTGCAATCGCCGCAAGACAAAATGGTGCCAAGTCCGTTTTGATTATTGAGCGTGATAAGGAACTTGGTGGGATTTTAAATCAGTGTATTCATAACGGTTTTGGCTTACACCACTTTAAAGAGGAATTAACAGGTCCTGAATATGCAGGAAAGTATATTGATGAAGTTGATAAAACAGATATTGATATCTTATTGGATACAATGGTAATTGAGATTACGCCAGATAAAATGGTGTATTGTTCAAGTAGTATTCATGGATATTTAATGATACAGGCTAAATCTATTATTTTAAATATGGGTTGTCGTGAAAGAACACGTGGTGCAATTGCGATTCCAGGAACTAGAGCTTCTGGTGTGTTTACGGCAGGTGCAGCTCAGCGATATGTAAATATTGAAGGGTATATGCCAGGTAAAAGAGTTGTGATTTTGGGTAGTGGTGACATTGGTTTGATTATGGCGCGAAGAATGACTTTGGAGGGCGCAAAAGTTTTAGCTGTTGTTGAGGTTATGCCGTACTCAAATGGTTTGAATCGTAATATTGTTCAGTGTCTACATGATTATGATATTCCATTGTATTTAAGTCATACAATTACGGATATTGTGGGTAAGTCTAGAGTGGAAAAGGTTGTTGTTTCTAAGGTGGATGAAAATAGAAATCCAATCGAAGGAACAGAAATGGAATTTGATTGTGACTGCGTATTGTTGTCAGTTGGATTGATTCCAGAAAATGAATTGTCGAATGCATTAGGCATTGAAATGGATCCAAGAACACATGGCCCTATTGTTTATGAAAATATGGAGACTTCTATGGAAGGGGTATTCGCATCAGGTAATGTTGTGCATGTGCATGATTTAGTGGATTTTGTAAGTTTGGAAAGTGAAACGGCTGGAATGGGTGCTGGTCGATATGTTTCAAATGGCGAAGTATCTAAGAATCGTTTCGTAAGGACGATAAATGGAGATAATATTTCGTATGTAGTTCCTCAATATATTCGTAAGGATAATGTAGAAAAGAGTGTTGAGCTTTCTTTCCGTGTAAGAAGACCAACGCAACAGGTAAATATTGTTGTGAAGGATGGGGATACAATCATTGCGAAATTTAAAAAGGAACATGTGATTCCAAGTGAAATGGAAAAGATATCAATTCCTAAAATATTGCTTGAAAAGGCAGATAAAGAATTGGTTGTATCTATTGAGGAGGATGCGTAATGAGAGAGTTAATTTGTATAACATGTCCTAAGGGTTGCCATTTAAAGGTTGATGAAGAAAATGATTATAAAGTAACTGGAAATGGTTGTCCTAGAGGTGCAATCTATGGAAAGAAAGAGTGTACGCATCCAACTCGTGTTGTGACAAGTACTGTGAAAATTGTGGGTGCTGAGATTGAAAGATTGAGCGTGAAAACCAACGGGGACATTCCAAAGGAAAAGATTTTTGATGTGATGAAGGAATTGAACCGTGTGGTTGTGAAGGCACCTGTGCATCGTGAAGATGTAATTGTTTCTGATATTTGTGGTACGGGTGTTGATTTAGTTGCGACGAAAGACTTATAATATTGCTGTTAAAAAAGGGGAGATTTTAGGCTAAGAGTAGGTTTGTCCTAGACCCTATAACCTGATTTGGATAATACCAACGTAGGGAATATATCTTTTTGATAGTGAGCTGCAGATTGGTTTTCTGCAGCTTTTTTTTCTTGGTGGAGAGAATATGAATTATTCAATTTTTGATGTGGATGGAACAATACTGGATTCAATGGAAGTATGGAATACTTTGGCAAGTCAATATGTTCAAAGTTTGGGAATGGTTCCCGAAAAAAATCTTGATGAAATTGTTTCAGATATGAGTTTAGAACAGAGCGCAACATACTTGAAGAATCATTATAAAATCAGTAAACAAGAAGAACGAATCATTTCTGAGGTATTGAATTTTATATCAGATTTTTATGAGTATGAAGTGAACCTTATGCCTGGGTTTAAAGAGTTTATTTCACATTATGATTCGATTAATGTGATTGGTACAAGTTGTGATGAAGAACTTGTAAAAATTGCGTTGAATAGACTGGGTGTGTTGAATTATTTTGAAGATATTATAACTTGTTCAAAGGTGAATAAGTCAAAAGATGATCCGGATTTTTATTTGGCATGTGCACAAGTTTTAAACCAAAGACCAGAAGATATAATTGTGTTTGAGGATGCAGATTATTGTATAGATGTGGCGAAAAAAGTCGGATTTAAAGTGATTAAAATAAAAGATTGGAGAGATTTAAATGAAAAGTGCATTAACGATTGCGGGAAGTGATTCGAGTGGGGGAGCAGGCATTCAGGCAGACATTAAAACCATGTGTGCTAACCATGTGTTCGCAACAAGTGCAATCACGGCATTAACAGCGCAAAACACATTGGGAGTAACGGGTATTATGGATGTAACACCTGAATTTTTGGGTGAACAGCTAGATGCGGTATTTACAGATATTTATCCGGATGCGGTAAAGATTGGGATGGTATCAAGTTCTAGTTTGATTGAAATGATCGCAAAGAAACTAAAGGAATATAAGGCAGAAAATATTGTCGTTGATCCTGTGATGGTTGCGACAAGTGGTGCTAGATTGATTAGTGAGGATGCGATTGAAACATTGAAAAAAGAATTGTTGCCTTTAGCTACTTTGATTACTCCAAATATTCCGGAAGCAGAAGTGCTTTCTGAAATGGAAATTACGGATGAGGCTAGTATGGTTGAAGCGGCAAAAAAAATCAGTGAAAATTTTGGGTGCGCTACTTTAGTTAAGGGTGGTCATCAAATCAATGATGCGAATGATTTATTGTATAGAAACAATTCATATGCTTGGTTTAAAGGGAAGCGTATCAATAATTCAAATACACATGGTACGGGCTGTACTTTGTCGAGCGCAATTGCATCAAATCTTGTGAAGGGATATGATTTAGATACTTCGGTAAAACGAGCAAAAGACTATATTTCTGGGGCATTAGGAGCAATGCTTGATTTGGGCAAAGGCTCAGGTCCGATGGATCATTCGTTTGCGATAGACAATGAATATACAACAGAATATGAAGGATAATAAGAAAACCATTCTAGTGTTGGCGTCTAGAATGGTTCCTTTTTATTTATTATTATTTTTTAGGAGAGAGATATGAATATTGGTTTATTTCTATATTCATTGCCTTATCTTTAAGGCACTTATAGAATAACATTCCATGTTGTCATAAATTTAGTATAACTTTGGTAAATGTTGTGAAATCCGATTGAATTATGTGAAATTATCAAAATATACATCTTTTTTGGAAAACCTCAATTTATTTCGTATATGAGATAGGGGTGATGAAATCACATGAATAAATCAAAAGACAAAATTATGAAGGAGTTTTTAGAAAAC
>NZ_JAHQVB010000045.1 GCF_019052655.1 Holdemanella porci | reverse complement strand
ATTTGCGGACTGTAAAGAAAACAATGGACTACGTTTCACAAGGTTAAAAGGCTTGAAGAAAAACCAACAGAATGCTTGGTTGATTTTTGCGTGTCATAATCTGAAGAAAATGTCCCTTTGGAGAGGAAAAAATAGAAGAAAACCATCGAAATCTTCTATATATCCTTCAAAATATACAAAAAAAGACAATTTCATTTCGAAAATTGCCTATATACAATAAAAAGCCTATGCCCTTACGAAAAGGTATAGGCTTTTGTCAACAATCTGAATAATGTCACAAAAGTGACATTATTTTTTTAGTATATCTATTGTATGTGAACTTGCACCAATTAGCTCTTGTCTTTCACATGTGGCAAGATGATATTTGATGAACAATTCAAATGTTTCATCATCCATCTTGTTTAAGATAGGACGCATATAATCGCTTGGACCATCAGCGGCAATAATTTGGATTCGTTCTAAACCTATCTCTTTATTTAATTGATTGATTGTATCTAGACGAATGTAACTATATAAATCATCTATATTTGTCTGCGTTTGAAATGTTTCATCGAGTTTTTTTGCTGCTAATGATTCTTTGATGTGTCCATCTCGAAAGCCGTGGACTAAGACGCTATATTCATTCATAACGTAAGCTACAAAAATAATTCCATCTTTTTTTGTAACGCGTTTAGCTTCGGATAATGCTTTTAATTTATCTTCATAACTAAATAAGTGGTACATAGGTCCAAATAATAGGGTGATGTCAAAAGTGTTATCTTGATATCTTGATAAATCTAAAGCGGTTCCTTGATAGGCTTTCACATTGCTTTTTTTAGCTTTTAAAACACCAAGATTATATTTAACAAGTTCAATCGCATCGACTTGATATCCTTCATTACTTAAGGCAACGCTATACCTGCCGGTTCCGGCTCCAATATCCAATATGCGATCTTCAGACTTTAAATATTTATGGATGTATTTCATGCTTGTTGTATATTCTACTTGACCGTGTCTTGATAGTAATCTTTTGTCTTCACAAAATTTACCGTAATAATTTTCTAATTTACTCATGCATTATTTCCTCAACTTCTTTTATATAATAAGGTATATGTTTGGATTTTTGCAACGTTTCATGTATGATTATTTGTGGATAAAAACATGTGTTTTATGAATGTAGAAATAGATAATAAATAATTTGGAGGTCAACTATGGAAAAAGAATTTAAGGCGATATATGGACAGGCAATGTCGATTGTGACACATAAGCCTAGTCAATACGCAAAGAATATCACATTGCGTTATCCTATGAAATCGACATTCAAAGGGGATAAGATACGTATTTGTTTAGATAACTTTACAGGAAAAGAAGGCGTGGTCTTTGATTCAATCACAATTGGACGAGTTATTAGTGGACGTGATTTAGATTCAACATCCATTGTGGATATTACCTTTAATGGTTCAAAAGGACTTCATCTTGATGTGGGAGAACAATGTTACAGCGATCCATTGGATTTTAAAGTGCATGAACAAGAAACAATCGCAATTAGTTTCTATTTAAAAGAATTCACCCACTTACGTTGTGGCGTATATACACAAGGACCATTAAGTTCGGGTTATTTTGGAGAAGGTGATTTCTCTCATGCAGGTATTATGGATCATGCTTCAAGCATGAAGACCCCATGGGTGTTTTTCTTAAGCGAAGTGGCTGTTTTGACAGAACCGGAATATAAAGTTATTACTTGTTATGGTGATTCTATTACTTCGCAGGATTGGCCTGATTATTTACAGAAGTTAATGTGGGAAAATAATAAAAAAGTGTCTGTAGTTCGAAAAGCCGTTAGTGGTACACGTATTTTAAGACAATATTCTTGTGTACAGTATGAAGCATATGGGTTAAAAGGAGATTATCGATTTGGTCACGAGATGCATGTGGCTGGAAGTGATACTTTAATTATTCTGCAAGGAATAAATGATATTATTCATCCAGTCGGTGTTGAAAAGAATGAATTTAGACCATGGCAAGATCTTCCGTCAAGTCAGGAATTGATTGAGGGTTTAAGAAAATATGTAAAGCACGCGAAATCATTAGGAATGAAAGTCTATATTGGGACGTTGATTCCGATTGAAGGTTGGCGTACTTATGCATATTTTAGAGAGAACTTGCGTAATGAAGTCAATGAATGGATTCGTACAACGGATGAAATTGATGGCGTGATTGATTTTGATAAAGATATTTGCGATGGACATAAAATGCAAGATGCATTTGATAGTGGAGATCACTTACATCCAAGTGATGAGGGATATGTGCAAATGGCAAAAACTGCATACAATAAGATGTCCATGGAGTAATTCCATGGACGTTTGTCATATATGAAAGAAATAGGCAGAAAGAGATAAGTATAGTGAGTAAATGAGGTAACTGCTTATTTCTATATATAGAATAAGGAGAAGAGCTTAAAGTAATCTTAAAAAGAAGGTGAATAGAATGGTACAAATTGGAGTTTATGGCTTAGGTGGTATTAGCCGTCGCGTAATACAAGGTGTTTTGTTTTCACGTAATGCGAATCTATATGCAGTATGTTCTTCTAGTATAGAAAAAGCGGATGCTTATAAAGAGGAGTATGGGGCAAAAAAAGCTTACGATAACTATGAGAATATGTTGCAGGATACAAATATAGATATGATATATATTTGTACGCCAAATTATTTGCATGCCAAACATATTCAGCTGGCATTGGCAAATCATAAACATGTAGTTTGCGAAAAACCAATGTGTGTATCTAGTGAAGAATTACATGCATGCTTTGATTATGCACACCAACAAAACTGCTTTTTAATGGAAGCCCATAAAACGGTTTTCACACCATTAAATCAAAAATTATTTGAAATGATTTCAAATGAAGAAATTGGTGAAATAAAATCAATGGATGCTCAATATGCAACAAAACTGACAGAAACAATTTCAGACTGGCATTTTAACCAGCCAGGATCTGGATGTATGTTTGATATTGGGGTTTACCCTATTTGTTATGCAAATAGAATGGCGAATAGCTCAATATTGAAAGTATCTCGATTTCAGGATGAAGCTTTGATTGAATATGAAAATGGGTGCGTGGCACATATCGCAACAAGTTGGGATGTGGATATGGAAAATACAGCTCATATATATGGTACAAAGGGTAGTGTTACTTGTAAGAATTTTTGGAAGAATACAGAACTTGTAATGAATGATAAAAAGATTGTGGTAGAACAGAAATCGGATTTTACTGGTGAAATCGAACATGCATGTACTTGTATAGAGAGTGGTTTGATTGAAAGTCCTATTATGTCAAGAAATGCAAGCTTAGAAATTCTTAAGGTCATTGGGGTATGAGAAGAAAAGTTAAATTAAGTAGAATTTTAATTCTTATATTGATTCCTATTTTAATTGTGAGTGGTAGTGTTTATGTGATTTACATGTTGTTTACACAAGAAGAATCGGTAATAGAAGAAAAGAGCTATTATGATTTAAATTTATTTTCTTTGGAAAATGGATTAATGACATATAAAGATTCTTCGTATAAGGTATCCACTGGAATTGATGTATCAAGCCATAATGGAGCTGTTGACTGGGCAGCAGTAAAGACGGATGGAATTGAGTTTGCGATGTTAAGGATAGGTTATCGTGGTGCCCAAGAGGGAATCTTACATGAAGATGAATATTTTAATACAAATATTCAACAAGCTATTCAGAATCATCTTAAGGTAGGTGCTTATTTTTTCTCGAGTGCAATTTCGGCTGAAGAGATTGATGAAGAAGTAGATTTAGTGTTGAATAAAATTAAGGGATATAAGATTCAAATGCCGGTTGTTTATGATATGGAAGAATTTGATCAGGGTGGAAGAATTGATGATTTGTCTCTAGAACAAAGAACGAAGCTGGCCCTACGGTTTTGTAAAAAGATCAAAGAAGCTGGATATCAACCAATGATATATGGAAATATGACTTGGTTATATCAAAATTATGATTTTGAAAGAATATCAAAATATCCGATTTGGCTAGCGAGTTATACAACAAGTTGCCCGATGGAGGATAAATTTGATATATGGCAATATTCAAATAAAGGTCAAGTGAATGGAATAGAAGGAGATGTAGATATGAATATATATCTACAAAAGAAATGATATGATAGATTTTGAGAAATTCGAAAAGTAATGCGATGAAATTTGCAAAATTAACACAAAGTATATTGAAGGATTTGTAGATGTACTTTCAAAAAAGGGATTTGTTGATAAAACAATAAAGCGTCATTATGGAAATGTAGATTTTTATTTAAACGGTTTTTTGTTGAGAGAAGATGCTTTAACTATGGAAAATGGTTGTAAGGATGAATACTTACGTGATTTCTTTGGATACTTTTTCATACGTAAGTGTATGTGGGTCACACAGGATACAGTTAAGTCAATAATCGCAAGTCTTAAAAAGTTTTATCGATTATCAAAAGAAGATTATGAAGAATTCACGGATACAATTCGTGTTAATAAGGAATATTGGATAGATTGTTGCAGTGAATATAATGATGGAATAAGTGAATGGTGATTAAAATGGAAATAAATGATGGATATATGCCGTTTAAGGGCTTTAAAACATACTATCGTATTGTGGATGGAGGAGATAAGACTCCATTGATTTGTTTACATGGAGGACCAGGGTCAACTCATAATTATTTTGAAGTGTTGGATTGTATTGCCAAGACGGGAAGAAAAGTGATTATGTACGATCAACTTGGCTGTGGTAAATCATTTGTAGAAGGTCATGATGAATTGTGGAATCAAGATACGTGGATGGAAGAACTTGAAGCGTTGATGGAGTATTTAAATATTGAATCTTGTCATTTGTTGGGACAATCCTGGGGTGGTATGTTAGCAATTGCCTATGCGATTGAAAAGAAAAGCACGAGATTGAAGTCTTTGATTCTTTCGAGTACATTATCTTCAGCGTCACTATGGGCTAAAGAGCAACATCGTATGATTTCATTTATGTCGGATGATGAGCAACGAGCAATTTTAAGTGAAGACTATGAATCTGATCAATATCAATTGGCTAATGAGCATTATATGCAGCTTCATTGTGCAGGGCCATTTGATGAAGATACGCCAGAATGTGTTAAAAGAGAAAAGAAAACTGGGACTCGTGCCTATTTAATTGGCTGGGGACCTAATGAATATACGCCGCTTGGAACTTTGAAGGATTTTGAGTATACAAATCGATTGAACGAAATTCAAGTTCCGGCACTAATAATAAGTGGAACGAATGATTTGTGTACGCCATTAGTTGCCAAAACTATGTATGATGGAATTAAAAATGCAAAATGGCATTTAATGCCAGAATGTCGTCATATGTGTTTTGTGGATGATCATGATACATATTGTCACAATTTAGAGGATTGGTTAGCGTCTGTTGATTAAAAACAGATGCTTTTTTACATGTTTTGAAAAAATAGGTATATTTTTATTAATTAAAACAATATTTTAGACCCACTGATATCAGTTGTCACAGTTATTTTTTGGAAACAGTTAAAAAAATAAAAAATAAAACGTTTTAAAACACGATAAATAAGGGATTTAAAAGAATTATTAATTTTTTTAATTTAGGGGTTGAATGCATGAAATATATGTGTTAGAATACAGGAGCTTGCGATGAAGTGCGAGGTTGCTGACCCACTGAGAACCGTTGTCATGGGTGTGGCCAGGTAATTCGCATGGAGCATGTTTATCTAGAATAAACGAAAGGAGTTAAACATGGCAAAAAATACTATGAGAATTCGCTTAAAGGCGTATGAGCACAGAATCTTAGATGATAGTGCAAAGAAAATTGTCGAAGCTGCGACAAAACACGGAGCTAAAAAGGTTGTAGGACCAGTTCCGTTACCTACAGAAAAACAGGTAGTAACAATTCTTCGTGCGGTTCACAAATACAAAGATTCACGTGAACAATTTGAAATTCGTACGCACAAGCGTTTGATTGAGATTGTTGCACCAAACAAGGAAACGATTGATTCTTTACAAAGACTTGAACTTCCTAGCGGTGTCGACATCGAAATTAAACTTTAATGGAGGTGTCAATGATGAAAGGACTATTAGGAAGAAAATTAGGAATGACACAAGTCTTCACTGAAGATGGTGTATTGATTCCGGTAACTGTAGTTGAAGTAACACCAAATGTTGTTTTACAAAAGAAAACAGTTGAAACAGATGGTTACAACGCAGTTCAATTAGGATTTGAAGAAATCAAAGAAAAACGCACAACTAAAGCAAACATCGGACACTGTAAAAAAGCAAATACAAGTCCAAAGCGTTTCATTAAGGAAGTGCGCGACTGTGACATGGACGTAAACGTTGGAGATTTAGTTAACGTTGATATCTTTGCTGCAGGAGAAACAGTAGATGTAATCGGTACAAGTAAAGGTAAAGGTTACAACGGTACAATCGTTCGTAACAATGCTCACCAAGGTCCAAAGACTCACGGTGGATCTAAGAACATTCGTCACATCGGTTCATTAGCTACAAACGGTATTACTTCACGTCAAGGACGTATTATGAAGGGTACTATCATGGCTGGTCAAGAAGGTGGATATACTACTACAAATCAAAACTTGACAGTTATTAAAGTTGATACAGAAAACAACTATATGTTAATTAAAGGTAACGTTCCTGGACCTAGAAAAGGTTGCGTAATGGTACGTACTGCTAAAACTAGCAAGGGAGATAAAGAACCTGTTACTTTAGTTGACTATACTGTAAATAAGGAGGTTCAATAATGGCTACTATCGACGTAATTAACCAAGCTGGTGCAGTTGTTGGTTCAATCGAATTGAACGATGCTGTTTTCGGAATTGAACCACACCAACAGGCTATGTATGATGCATTAGTAATGCAAATGGCAAGCCGTCGTCAAGGAACTGCTGACACTAAGGGTCGTAGCGAAGTTTCTGGTGGTGGACGCAAGCCTTACCGTCAAAAAGGTACGGGACGTGCTCGTCAAGGTTCTATCCGTGCTACTCAATTTAGAGGTGGTGGAACTGTATTCGGAGCTACTCCACGTAACTATGCATACCGCATTAACAAAAAAGTTCGCCGTTTAGCAGTTAAATCTGCATTGAGCGAAAAAGTTCAAGAAACAGCATTCAGCGTTTTGGATAAATTTGAAATTGCTGAACCAAAAACAAAAACATTTGTTTCAATTATTGAAGCTATCCAAGCGCCTAAGAAAACATTGTTTGTTGTTGCAGATAGCGAAGATGCAACAAACGTTTACTTATCAGCACGTAATATTGCTGGAGCTACAGTAATGTCTGCTTCTGCAATCAACACTTACGATTTAGTAAATGCAAACAAAGTTGTTATGACAAGCGCTGCCGTAAAACAAGTTGAGGAGGCATTGGCATAATGAAAGATTACAGAGACGTAATTATCCGCCCAATCATCACTGAAGCAACTATGAAGATGATGGCTGAAGATAACAAAGTAACTTTTGAAGTAGTTAAGGGTGTTAGCAAAATTGAAATTGCTAAAGCTGTTGAAGCTGCATTCAATGTAGAAGTTGTAAAAGTAAATACAATGAACTGCAAACCAAAAACAAAACGTGTAGGTCGTTATGTTGGAAAAACAAGCGCTGTACACAAAGCTATTGTAAAAATTAAAGAAGGACAAACAATCGAATTGTTCGGTTCTGAAGAATAATCAGGGAGAAGACGCTATTTCCTGAATAAATATTGCGATAAGGAGGAAAATTAAGTTTATGCCAATTAAGAAGTATAAACCAATGACACCTGGACGTCGTGGAATGACAACTTTGGCTAAAGATGAAATCACAGCATCTAAACCAGAAAAAAGTTTGTTAGCTCCATTGAAATCTAAAGGTGGAAGAAACAACACAGGACGTATTACTACACGTCACCAAGGTTCTGGTCACAAAAGAACTTACCGTATCATCGATTTCAAACGTAACAAAGACAACGTGCCTGCACGTGTTGCTACAATCGAGTACGATCCAAACCGTTCAGCAAACATTGCATTGTTAAACTATGCTGATGGTGAAAAACGTTATATCATCGCTCCAAAAGATTTGAAGGTTGGTATGACAGTTGTATCAGGAGCAGAAACAGATATCAAAATTGGTAACTGCTGCGAAATGAAAAACATGCCTGAAGGTACATTCATTCACAACGTTGAATTGAAACCTGGTAAAGGTGGACAGATGGCTCGTAGTGCTGGATGTTCAGCTCAGATCTTAGGTATTGAAGAAAAATATGTAACTTTACGTTTAGCTTCTGGTGAAGTTCGTAAAGTATTGGCTAATTGCCGTGCTACTGTAGGTACAGTTGGTAATGAAGATTACAGCTTAGTTAACTATGGTAAAGCAGGACGTAACCGTTGGAGAGGTATTCGCCCAACTGTTCGTGGTTCTGTAATGAACCCTAATGATCACCCTCATGGTGGTGGTGAAGGACGTACTCCTATCGGACGTAAATCACCGATGACTCCTTGGGGTAAAAAAGCATTGGGTGTTAAAACTCGTCGTAACAAGAAGGCTAGTACAAAATTAATTGTACGTCGTCGTAATGGTAAGTAGGCAAGGAGGTAAGATACAATGAGTCGTAGTTTGAAAAAAGGACCTTTCTGTGATGACCATTTGATGAAAAAGGTTGTTGCATTAAACGAAGCTGAAAAAAAAGAAGTTATTAAAACTTGGAGCCGTCGTTCTACAATCTTCCCTCAATTTGTTGAACACACATTTGCCGTTTATAACGGTAAGGAACATGTTCCTGTTTATGTAACAGAAGACATGGTTGGACACAAATTAGGTGAATTCGTTCCAACACGTAAATACACTGGTCATGGATCAGATGATAAGAAATCTAGATAGTAGGAGGAGAAGAAATGGAAGTAAAAGCTACCGCAAAAACTCTACGTATTCAACCTCGTAAAGCAAGACTAGTCTTAGACTTGATCCGTGGAAAAGACGTAGAAGAAGCAGCTGCTATTTTGAAATTCTTACCTAACAAAGGTGGATACCTTGTTGGTAAAGTATTGCACTCAGCTGTTGCTAACGCAGTTAACAATAACGATTTGGATGAAAGCAAGTTATATGTGAAGGCTTGCTGGGCTGACGAAGGAATTACTTTGAAACGCTTCATGCCTCGTGCGAAAGGTAGTGCGAGTGCTATTCACAAACGTACAAGCCACATTACAGTTGTAGTGGCTGAAAAAGAGTAGGAGGTAAGCTATGGGACAGAAAGTAAGTCCAATTGGAATGCGTGTCGGAGTCATTCGTGACTGGCAATCAAGATGGTACGCTGACGATAAAGAATTCGGAACATTATTATTGGAAGATGTTAAGATTCGTGAATTGGTTGAAGCATACTACGTTAAATTATCAAACGAAGCTGTCGACAAACGTAAGGCAGACCCTCAAATCTCTCGTATCGAAATCGAACGTACTAAGGGTCGTATGACAGTTATCATCCGTACTGCACACCCTGGTGTAGTAATCGGTCAAGATGGAAAATCAATCGAAGGATTGAAAAAACAAGTTTCAAAAATCGCTTCTGCAAAGAACGTACAAATTAACGTTGTAGAAGTTGCTAATCCTAACTTAGATGCTCGTTTAGTAGCTCGTTGGATTGCTAACGAATTGGAAGGACGTAAATCTTTCCGTGCAACTCAGAAAAAAGCTATTCAAAACACTATGCGTGCTGGTGCAAAAGGTATCAAAACTGCTGTATCTGGACGTCTTGGTGGAGCTGATATGGCACGTACTGAAGGATATTCAGAAGGAGTTGTTCCTTTACATACACTTCGTAGTGATATTGACTATGCTTGGGAAGAAGCGGCGACTCAATATGGTCGTTTAGGTGTAAAAGTTTGGATCTGCCGTGGTGAAGTATTACCTGGTGAAATGGTTAAAGAACCAGAAGCTCCAAAACAACGCCCAATGCGTAAAGGAAAAGGACGTCGTCGTCCAGATGCTCGTTCAAACCGTGCCCCTAAAGATGCTGCTAAAGCTGCAGCACCTGCAGAAAAAGGAGGTAACGAATAATGTTAATGCCTAAACGTACAAAGTATCGTCGTCCTCACCGTTTGAGCTACGAAGGTCGTTCAAAAGCAGGTCGTACTATTGACTTTGGTGAATATGGATTGGTTGCTGAATCAGGAAACTATGTAAGTAACCGTCAAATTGAAGCAGCTCGTATTGCTATGACACGTTATATGAAACGTGGAGGAAATGTTTGGATTCGTATTTTCCCTCACATGGCGCGTACTAAAAAGCCTCTAGAGGTTCGTATGGGTTCTGGTAAAGGTGCTCCTGAAGGATGGGTAGCAGTAGTTCAACCGGGACGTGTAATGTTCGAAGTTGGTGGAGTAAGTGAAGAAGTAGCTCGTGAAGCTTTACGTCTTGCTGCTCACAAATTACCAGTTAAGACTCGTTTTGCTAGAAAAGGAGAAGTGAAGTAATGTTAGCTAAAGAAATCCGCGAAAAAACAAATGAAGAGCTTCTTCAGGAAATCGATACGCTTAAAGATGAACTTTTTAACCTTCGTTTCCAGCAAGCCACAGGACAGTTAGAAAATACAGCTCGTTTAAAAACTGTAAAGAAAACAATTGCTCGTATTAAAACTGTATTGACAGAGCGTGAAAACGCTGGCCAAGAGTAGGGAGGACGTATCTATGGAAAGAAACGCTCGTAAAGTATACCGTGGTACAGTTGTGTCTGATAAAATGGACAAAACTATCACAGTTATGGTAGAAACTAAAAAAACACACCCATTATATGGAAAACGTGTTAAATATTCTAAGAAATTTAAAGCTCACGATGAAAACAACGAAGCACGTATCGGAGATAAAGTAGTAATTATGGAAACTCGTCCATTATCTGCTACAAAACGTTTCCGTTTAGTTGAAATCGTTGAAAAGGCTCGTGGTTAATACTAGGAGGAGAAAGCAATGATTCAAAACGAAAGTCGTATGCGCGTTGCTGACAACACTGGAGCTAAAGAAGTTTTAGTTATCCGTTGTTTAGGCGGTAGCGTAAGAAAATTTGCAAACATCGGTGATGTCGTTGTATGTGCTGTTAAACAGGCTACTCCTGGTGGATCCGTAAAAAAAGGTGATGTAGTTAAAGCCGTAATCGTACGTACACGTCGTGGTGTTCGTCGTGAAAACGGAACTTACATCAAATTTGATGATAACGCATGTGTAATCATTAAAGATGACAAGACGCCAAAGGGAACTCGTATCTTCGGTCCAGTTGCTCGTGAATTACGTGATAAAGACTTCATGAAGATCGTATCTCTTGCGCCAGAAGTATTATAGGAGGTGTGTCTAAGTGAGAATTAAAAAAGGTGATAAAGTAAAAGTTATTACAGGTGCTTACAAAGGCACAATCGGTGAAGTAAAAGCTGTATTCCCTAAGGAAGACAGAGTTGTCGTTGAAGGTGTTAACATGGTAAAAAAACACTTGAAACCAACTCAAGCAAATCCAGAAGGTGGAATTGTTGAAAAAGAAGCTAAAATCCACGTTTCAAATGTAATGCTTTATGATGAAAAAGCAAAAGTTGCTAGCCGTATTACAACAAAAGTTGAAGTTGTAGATGGTAAAAATGTAAAAACACGCGTCTTCAAAAAGAGCGGTAACGAAGTGAAGTAGGAGGGTAGAAGATGAATCGTTTACAAGAAAAATATAAAAACGTAGTTGTCCCTCAAATGATGAAAGATTTCGAATACAAATCTGTCATGGAAGTACCTCACGTTGAAAAAGTAGTTATTAATATTGGTGTAGGTGATGCTATCACTAACGCTAAATTATTAGACGAAGCTGTTGAAGAATTAACAGCTATTACTGGTCAAGCTCCAGTTGTAACAAAGGCTAAAAAATCAATTGCGAACTTCAAATTACGTGAAGGTATGCCAATTGGATGTAAAGTTACTTTACGTAAAGAAAAAATGTATGAATTCTTAGATAAGCTATTCAACATTTCATTACCTCGTGTACGTGACTTCCGTGGAGTTAGCGATACTAGCTTCGATGGTCGTGGAAACTATACATTAGGTATTAAAGAACAAATCATTTTCCCTGAAATTGATTTCGATAAAGTAGACCGTACTCGTGGTATGGACATCGTAATCGTTACATCAGCGAAAACAAACGAAGAAGCAAAGGCATTATTAACTCAAATGGGTATGCCTTTCAAAAAGTAGGAGGAGCTTTTAAATGGCAAAGAAATCAATGATTAACAAACAACAGCGTCCTCAAAAATTTAAAGTTCGTGAGTACACTCGTTGTGAACGTTGTGGTCGTCCACACTCTGTATTAAGAAAGTACAAATTATGTCGTATTTGCTTCCGTGAATTGGCTTACAAAGGTCAAATTCCTGGAGTTAAAAAGGCTAGTTGGTAAGGAGGTATATTGCATATGATTATGACTGATCCTATTGCGGATATGCTGACTAGAATCCGCAATGCTTTGCAACAAAAGCATGCCTCTGTCAGTATGCCAGCGAGCAATGAAAAGAAAGCAATTGCTCAAATTTTGAAAAACGAAGGTTTCATCGTAGACTTCAACGTTGAAGGCGATGTTAAGAAAACTTTGAATATCGAATTGAAATACGGACCTAACAATGAAAAAGTTATCAGCGGTTTACGTCGTATTTCTAAACCTGGTCTTCGTGTTTATGCTAAGGTTGAAAACTTACCTAGCGTATTAAACGGATTAGGTATCGCAATCATTTCTACAAGCAATGGAATGATGACTGACAAAGAAGCAAGAAAGAACCACTTAGGTGGAGAAGTTATTGCTTACGTTTGGTAATAAATATATAGGAGGATAAAACGTAATGTCACGTATCGGGAATAAACTGATTACCGTTCCTGCAGGAGTTACTATTGAAGTAGCTGCTGGGAATGAGGTGACTGTTAAAGGACCTAAGGGTTCTTTAACACGTACATTCTCTTCTTTGATGGAAATCCACGTAGAAGATAATGTTGTCACTGTAAAACGTCCAAATGACGAAAAACACACAAAACAATTACACGGAACAACTCGTGCTTTGTTATACAACATGGTAGTTGGTGTATCTGAAGGATTCACTAAAGACTTAGAATTAGTTGGTATCGGATTCCGTACAGCAATGAAAGGAAACGTATTAACTTTAAACGTTGGATATTCTCACCAAGTTGAGATGCCAGTTAAAGAAGGCTTAGAAGTAACTTGTCCAACTGCTACAACTATCAAAGTTGCAGGTATCGATAAACAAGAAGTTGGTGAATTTGCAGCAAATATTCGTGCTGTTCGTAGACCAGAACCTTACAAAGGAAAAGGTATTCGCTATGTTGGTGAAATCATCCGTCGTAAGGAAGGTAAAACAGCAGGTAAGAAATAGTAGTGGGAAAGGAGATCAAAAATGTTTACTAAAGTATCACGTAATGAAACTCGTGTACGTCGTCACAAACGTGTACGTACAAAAATTAGCGGAACTCCAGAATGCCCACGTTTATGCGTATTCAGAAGTAACGCACATATCCATGTTCAAATCATTGATGATGTTAACCAAAACACATTGGTCAGTGCTTCAAGTGTTGACATGAAATTAGAAAATGGTGGAAACGTGGAAGCAGCTCGTTTGGTAGGAACTGAAATTGCTAAGCGCGCACTAGAAAAGAATATTAAAGAGGTTGTATTTGACCGTGGTGGATATGTTTACGCTGGTCGTGTACAAGCTTTAGCAGAAGCAGCTCGTGAAGCTGGCTTGGAATTTTAGGAGGTCGCACAATGGCAATGGATAGAAAACCAAAAAGAGACCAAAAAGAATTTGAAGAACAAGTAATCTCAATCAACCGTGTAACTAAGGTAGTTAAAGGTGGACGTCGTTTCCGTTTTGCTGCGTTAGTTGTAGTTGGAGATCGTAAAGGCCGTGTAGGTATTGGTACAGGAAAAGCTAACGAAGTTCCTGATGCAATCAAAAAAGCCGTTGAAGATGCTAAGAAAAACATCTTCACAGTACCAGTAATCGGTACAACAATCCCTCACGAAATCACTGGTAGATATGGTGCAGGATCTGTATACATGCGTCCAGCTATCGAAGGTACTGGTGTTATCGCTGGTGGTGCAACTCGTGCAATCCTTGAACTTGCAGGTATCTCTGATATCTTAACTAAATGTTTAGGATCACGTACAAAAATCAACGTTGTTCGTGCAACAGTTGATGCATTACAGAACTTAAGAACTGTAGAAAGCGTTGCTGCGCTTCGTGGTAAGAAGCCAGAAGAAATTCGCGGGTAATAGGAGGTAAATCAGATGAAATTACATACAATGAATTTAGCCGAAACTCGCACAGAACGTAACCGTGTTGGTCGTGGACCTGGAAGCGGGAACGGGAAAACTAGCGGTCGTGGACAAAAAGGTCAAAAATCAAGATCAGGTGGAGGAGTTCGCTTAGGTTTTGAAGGTGGTCAAACACCATTAGCAAGACGTTTACCAAAACGTGGATTCACTAACTTCAACCGTAAAGAATATGCTATCGTTAACGTTGAAACATTAAATCGTTTCGAAGATGGAGCAACTGTTAATGCAGCAGCTTTAATTGAAGCTGGTATTATTAATAAAGAACTTTCTGGACTTAAAGTTTTAGGTAACGGTGAGTTAACTAAAAAATTAACTGTTGAAGCAGTTAAGTTCTCTAAGTCAGCTAAAGAAGCAATTGAAAAAGCAGGCGGAAAAGTAGAGGTTCTATAATATGGCAGGCAAGATAAAGGCAATGTGGACGAATAAGGATATCCGCAATAGGATTCTATTCACCCTATTTGCCTTTCTTGTCTATCGTTTGGGATCAGCCATTACTGTACCTGATGTAAATACAACAGATTTAGTAAATGGTCTTGGGGAAAACTCATTGTTCGCAATGTTAAATCTATTAGGAGGTGGAGGACTTGAACAGTTCTCTGTCTTCGCTTTAGGAGTTACTCCCTATATCACAGCTTCTATCATTATTCAGTTATTAAGTATGGACGTTATTCCTCACTTAACAGAGTTGAGTAAAGCAGGGGCTAATGGTCGTAAAACATTAGACAAGTACACAAGATATCTTGCGGTCGTGTTTGCCTTTGTGCAATCATTCTCATTAGTATATGGTTTTTCAAAAGCATATACAGGTTTGATTGTCGGCGGTGTTACAATCAGTAAGATTTTATATATTGCAACAATATTTGCAGCAGGAAGCATGTTTTTAGTGTGGATTGGAGACCAAATTTCCATGAAAGGTATTGGAAATGGTATTTCCATGGTAATTATGGCTGGTATTGTTGGGCGTATGCCGCAACAATTCTCTAGTGCATGGTCAAGCTTAATTTCAGGTGAGTCTGCGCCTTCCTATGGAGCTTGGTTATTTGCTGCGTATATATTAATATACTTATTAATTATTATCTTTGTTACGTTGATTAATACAGCGGAAAGAAGAATTCCAATTCAATATACATCAAGTTCAATTTCATTGAGTAAACCAAGTGAAGCAAACTACTTGCCATTGAAAGTCAATTCAGCAAGTGTTATTCCGGTCATCTTTGCTAGTTCATTGATGATGGCACCAATTCAAATTGCATCATTCTTTCCATCAAATGATTTCATTAAAGAAATGCAAAAATGGTTAGGATTGCAAACATGGTATTCACTTGTAATTTATGTATTATTGATTTTATTCTTTACATTCTTCTATACGAAGATGCAAATTAATCCAGAAAAAGTTGCTGAAAACTTGGGTAAATCCGGATCATATATTCCTAGTGTTCGACCAGGTTCGGAAACAAAAGACTATATTAACCGTGTTTTATCAAGAATTACAGTATTAGGATCTGTTGCTTTAGCATTTATTGCTGTTATGCCACATGTCATGCCATTAATTTGGCCTGATCTTCCAAGCTCAATGGCTTTGGGTGGAACAGGAATGATTATCGTTGTTGGTGTTGCTATTGAAACAGTACGTCAAGTACAAGGATTGATTACTCAAAAATCTTACAAGAAATATTACGAAGACTAAGATCTTCAGGAGAATAGATATGAATATATTTATTATGGGAGCTCCTGGTTCTGGTAAGGGAACATTCTCTACTAAGATCAAAGAAGAATTCAATTTGAATCATATTTCTACAGGAGATATTTTCCGTGCAAATATTGCTGGTGGAACTGAATTGGGTCTACAAGCAAAAGCATATTCTGAAAAAGGTTTATTAGTACCTGATGAAATTACAAACAAAATGGTTAAGGATTACTTAAACACTTTGGAAGATAAAAAGAACGGATATTTATTAGATGGATATCCAAGAACTTTGGCTCAGGCAAAAGCTTTTGAAGAAATGACTAATGGAACAGATTTAGCAGTTGAAAAAATTGTTTATATGGATGTTCCATTTGACGAATTAACTCGTCGTATTACAGGTCGTCGTACTTGTAAAAATTGTGGAGAAATCTACAACATCTATTCAAAACCAACAAAACTTGATGGTGTATGTGATGTTTGCGGTGGTGAATTAACACAACGTAAAGATGACAACGAAGAAAGCTTAAAGGTTCGTTTAGATGAATATGCAAAGAATACTGAACCAGTAATCGCATATTATGAAGAAAAAAATATGGTTTCAAAAATTGATGCGTCAAAATCTATGGAAGAAATTTGGCCAGAATTAAAAGAAGCCTTGAAAAACAAGTAAGTTGCGCTTATAATATATAAGCGCAACTTTGCTTGCGATTTATACATTCACGTTTCTGTTAAAATCCGCATGTACACATACGCATTTTAGCAGGGCCATTAAAATACGTGAATCATTACGTAGGAGGAAGAAAGATGAAAGTAAGACCATCTGTTAAACCAATCTGCGACAAGTGTCGAGTAATT
>NZ_JAHQVB010000044.1 GCF_019052655.1 Holdemanella porci | reverse complement strand
TTATACAATTCTATATTAACCAGAATACTTTTCTTCCTGGTTTCATAATACGAAAGGAGCAGCTGCTCCTTTATTTACATAATACAGCACGATATTTTTCAACAATGTCCTGATACTCTTCATCCGACAACGTTTTTTCGCCTGGATTCATAGCGAATACATCGCCCCATTCATATCCATCCTTATATTTAGGAACTAAATGGAAATGAAGATTTCATGCATAGCACAAGCTACCCTATTAATATCCTCCATATAAGCAGCTCTTTCCTGGGCCGTCAACTCTGTAATTTCACTCACATGCTTCTTATGAGCCACAATCACACGACCAGGATGAGACTGTTCTTTAAACAATACACTTTTGAACTTTCTAGTTCACAAATTTTAATTCCGAAAGCAGCGACTAACTCACCTTCCATGCAATAAGCACAATTTTGATCTTTCAATTTTTTGTCTACTCTTCCAGAAACTATAATACCACAGTTTATAAATGCTTACATTTTTTTTATTTTTATTTTCAAGTGTACATTCGATAACAATACGCTTTCTTTTCCTATAGAAACGTGTTATAGTAATTATGTTGATTAAGTTAAGACTCTAACCCTTTCAATTAACTTTCTCAACATTCCCATTTCTGGACCGGGCCCATTCCGGTCCTTTTATTTTGTCAAAAAAGCCACTTCTAAGAGTGACTTTCTATAATTTATATGTTCCTGCATTTTTCATATACAATAATAGGGTCATAAGATGCCTTCTAAACATCCAAAATAGCGTTCATACTATTCAAAATCAATTAACTCTCTGATGTCTTCAACTTGTAATGCTTCTGCAATTTTTGAAAGATGTTCAAAATTTATCACTGTACGTGTACCACGTACAATATCACTGATAGTCGATTCTCGTATACTTGACATCTCAGCTAATTTCTTCTGAGTAATATCTCTTTTTTCTATTGCTTCTTTTACCTTTAACTTTACAATATATTTTTTTCTCATTTTAGTTTGTCCCCTGCTGGAGTAAAACAGTCATATATGCCAGGTTCCAAATATTTGAATCCTTACCTACTGCATTAGGATTATCTCCAATTGCAGTTGCAAAGTTCATGATCTGTACTGTCATGTTTTCCTTGCACTTATCCCAAACATATATAGGATTTACTCCATTTTTCCATTCATATTTATCTGTATTAGAATTATATACTACCAAAGAACGGAATGCTGCCACTGCAGGATAAATTAATCCATCTGGAATTTTGTATTTAATTTTTTGAAGTCCAAATTTTGATGTTCCAATAACTTTTCCATCTTTATACCCTGCATATTTTTTACGACCATATCTACCACCTGTGTTGTTAAATGCATCTGCAAATTCAGTTTCAATCGCATCATACAAATCAAAAATGTCAGGCATAATATTAACATACTTACGGTAATATTCAGGATCCTTAAGATACATATCTAACATATTAGCTTTTGATGAATATGCTTTAATAGGGTGAGTCACTGAATCAAATTTATCAATATTGAACATATTAACAATAGAAACAACTTCTCGTGCATCAATCATTTTAAGCTTTTTGTTGGTGTTATCATCAAATGCCTGTTGATTTTGTTTAAATGCAATTCTTTGATAGAATGACATTCCTTCTAAACCTTCTTTAATAGGATCAAATTTTTGTTTAAGTTCTGCCATGGACTTTTCATCCACTTGAACGGAAGTATTACGTGCTTCGGCCAATTTTTCGATGATATCTTCAACCCCTGTCATCACCTCAAACTGTACATATTGATCTAAATTATCATTACGGTGATCACAAACAATTTTATAAGTATGCCCACCATCAATATTTCCATGTAACATATCATCTGTAAAATTGATGGTAACTTCTTTTGTTTTATTATTGTAAGTACAACTCTTAGCTGAGATTACAATACCTCTGTTTTTTAGATGAAAATATCCATCATTACTTTCCAAGGATTCTTTTATTGCCTGAGCCACACCAGATGTAAGTCTTTGGTCTCGCGGGTTTGTTGCCATCGGAATACCTTCAGGAACATCCCCAACTTTTACGTAAAACAAATACTTTTTTGTTGAATCATTGAATGGATCATCCAATTTACGAAATGAATTTTCTTTTACAAACATAGTTTTTCTAATTGACATATTAAGTCCTCCTTTTATTATTTTAGATCGACTGTCCTACCCGAGACCAGAATCTCGACAGGCTATTACTATATATAAGTAATACTTTCATATCGTGGTTTTATAATAGCGCTATTGCGTTATTATGTCAACTGCTTTTTCATATTATTTTTACTAAAAAAGACTCTAACAAAAGAGCCTTACATTTATAATTTAATTATTTACTAATTAATTCTTCAATTCTTTTACATAAAGTATCTATAATAGCATAATCAGGTCTATTATAGTTCTCAAGCAAGTAATTAAAATCTATACCAAATGCACATACTTTTTCATAATCTTTAGGATCTTCTGCATTCCTCCAATCAGTATATGCCTGACCGAAATATGCTAGATTTCCATCGTTATATTTTAAAGTATTAGGATCGTTCAAAAAAATCCTCTAATTTCTTATTGTATGGCAAAACAAACACATTTCTTACTTTAGGATTATCTGATTTATCTAATGTATTAAAGACATGATCTCCATATGTAATTTGTTTTTGAATTGATTGTGTTTCCGGTAAATCTCTTACATCCTTCGTAACACCATACTGATACATCTTAGCATCAAGAATATAAGTTGCGCCATCTCTTTTTAAAATAGTATCCGGTCTTAAACTAGATGCCAATCTAGGATTCTGGTTATTTAACTGCCAATAATCATTTGGATTATACTTTTTCTTTTGACCATCAATTGATAATTTTAAATCTTCTCTTTATTTTCAAACATCTTCATGTTAGACTTAATACGTTGATTAACTCACTAATCAACATCTCCGAGAGTTGGCACCATTTCACATTTATTTAAAGCCAACTCTTTTTTTATACTCAAATTAAAAGAGACTTTGAACAGTCTCTTTCTTGTTTATTCTTTTAAGAAAATAATTAATGAAATGATGATTGCCAAGCCTCCTAAACCTTTATTGAATGTGAGTGCTTCATTCAACCATAAGATTCCCACGATCATGGAGGTTACTGGTTCTAATAAACATATGAAGCTAGCTCTTGTACTTCCTAATAATAGTACGCCTTTTTGTAGTAAAACAGTTGCTAAAAAGGATGAGGATAAAGCGAGCACTAATAATAGGCCATAGGCAATCGCATCCATTTTAAATACAACGTCTTGCATAAACAGATTCATTGTAAAGATTTCTATTGTAGTAAATAGTGCTAAATAGAAGGATAGCTTTAAAGCGTTCATTTTCACTAATCCCGTTTTATCCATTTTAACCAAGTAAAAAGCATACGTTAATCCGGATGTGATGGCTAAAAAATATCCAAACAAACTACCATCGCCTTTACTCATGAAACAAATGATACCTACTAACGCAAATGATAGTGATAGTATTTGTTTCTTTTTTATTTTCTCCCCATAAAAGAAACAACATAATACAGCTACAAACAATGGATATAAGAAATGAAGGCTTGTTGCGATTCCTGTATCTACATAATTATAGCTTTCATTTAAAATGATGATTGTTAGTCCAGAGCCAAATATTGAAGTAAGTATTGCAGATAGTAAGTCCCTTTTTTCTAAGTACAAATCAATCTTCTTTATTTTCAAAACAAAGAACAATACTATGGTTACATAGAACACTCTAAAGAAAGCAATTGTCAGTGATGTTGCTCCTCTTGCGATAATGATCTTCGTTAATAATGGCATCAAACCAAATATAATGGCACTTAATGCCGTATAAATATACCCTTTTTTCATAATCAACTACTCCCATTTCCATAACACAAAAAAAACAACTGCGCTATGCAATTGTTTTTCTTACTAATTCACTCAACAAACCCTTCTAAGATTATTGCATAGTCTTATTAAAATAGTTTGTTAATTGTGTATTTAAACCTTGTTTCAAATCTCTTCCATGATCATTTGCCAACATATAAGCAATAACTTGGTAGAAACATAAGTGTTTCAATTCATAGAAGTATGGTTCATCACATTCGAATTTAAAGTCATTTTCATCAAGTGTGATGTCACCCACCATATAACAACATCCAATTTCATTTTTCAAGAATTTAGAAATGGCTTCTGTCTTATTGTCTTCAAACCCTTTCTTTGAAGCAACAAAGAACAATTCGTTGTTATTAAACTCATTTTGAGGTCCATGAACAAATTCTTCTAACTCATATGTTTTTGTTAAGTAAGGAATCATTTCCATAAACTTAATATCCGCTTCAACACTAATTGGCCATAAACTATATGATCCAGTAAATAAAGCTACATTTCTTTTCATTAAATCAAATTTATGATTCTCATACCAAACTAGAGCTTGTTCTACAATACCATCCAATTGACTATTAACAGCTAGTAAAGTATCCATATCTTGGAAATCGGATAAATAGCATCCTAATAACCAGCATGCAACAATACTTGTTGAAACACCAATCGTTCTATATTTGTATTCTTCGTGTTTACATCCCATATCAATAGGATTCTTGCTAACTTTCGCAATTGGAGATTCTAAATCACCAATGATCGATGCAACCATATATCCTTTTTCCTGTAGATCCATTACATCGTCATAGACTTGTCTTGTAGCTCCCGTTTGAGAAATAAATACATATAGAATTGTATCACTCTTTTTATGCGTCTTTTGCTGACTAAATACATTTGGATAAATAACATCCACTTCTAATTCACATTGATTTTCAATAAAATATTTTGCGACAGACGCTGAATTGTAAGATGATCCACTCGCAACAAATACAATCTTTTCAATCTTACCCTTACATTGGGATAAGCATTCAAATTGTTTAGGATAATTCGCTACGATTTCCCTATTTAATTGTGGAATTCGTTTGATACAGTCTAAAAATGACATATTCAATACCTACTAAATCAAGCCACAAACAACTAATACGAATGAGATTACGATTGAAAGTAACAATAAAGTAGTTGCTTTCATTTTCTTAACTTGTAATAAGTAGAACATTAACAATGTATATAGTAATGGCAATAACATTGGGAACATTTGATCAATGTAGTCTTGGATAACGAATTCATTTCCAGATACTGTGAATGTTCCAGTAAGTGACAATGCAACCATACTTGCAGTCATTGCACCAATAACCATTAAACCAACAATTGTTGCAGCTTTTGTGATTTTATCCAATACACCACTACCCTGGATATTTCCCATTAAATCTGTACCGAATGCATATCCTGCAAATGTACAACAGTATTTAATGATTAAGTGTGGAATATTATAAACTAACAAGAATACTAATGCTCCTAATGGATTTCCAGCCTGGCATAATGATAAACCAATACCTGCAGCTACGACACGTAAACTACCCCAGAAAATTGAATCTCCAATTCCACTTAATGGACCCATTAAAGCAACTTTTACGGCATTGATTGAACCCTTATCGAAATCAGGGTTAATACTAGCTTCTTTTTCCATTGCAGCAGCAATACCCATAATTAATGTTTCAATATGTGGAGTTGCATTGAATACAGCTAAATGTCTTTCTAATGCATCCCCTTGATCTTCTTTATTATCATAAATTTCTCGGATTGCAGGCCACATTCCCAAAGAGAAACCTAGACCTTGTTGTCTTTCATAGTTATATGAATGTTCCATCACGAAAGAAGCCTTAAACATATTTTTAAGCATCTTCTTTTCTGCTGGTGAAATTTGCTTAATTTTATCTGTGAAATTACTCATCGAAAAGCGCCTCCAATTCTTTATCTTCTACTTCATCACTCATATCGTTAGATTTACCGTGTCCAATTTCAAATACTACGATAAACGCAACTACAACACCGAAAGCAGTAACAGCTAATACACTTTGAGATGCGAATGCAACCATAATGAATCCTAAGAAGAAGTATAATGAGTTCTTTGAAGTCATCATAGGTTGTAACAATAAAGCGAATCCAACGGCTGGTAATAATCCACCAGCAACTTCTAAAGACTTCATAACTACTTCAGGAATATTATTTAATACGTTTTCAACAACAGATGATCCGAAGTAAATTGTACAGAAACCTACTAATCCATAAATAGTACATTGTAAAATTAAACCAAACCAGTTCAAAGCATGCATTTTACCAACTTGAACTTCTCTAGCATATTTACATGCCAAGCCCATATACCATGAACGAACGATAAAGCAAACGATTTTAATGGATTGACCAAATACGGCAATAGGGAATCCTAATGTAAAGGCAACTTCTGGTCCTTTTCCTGTAATAATAGCCAACGCAGTACCAATACCAGCACCTAACATTGCATCAGGTGGTACAGCCGCGCCAATCTGAATAGCTCCCATAAATACTACTTCTAGAGCAGCACCACATTTAGCACCCATTACTGGATCTCCAAGAGCAATACCCACTAATGTACCAACAACAAGTGGTCTAAATACCATTGGTGTAGTTAAACATTTTTCAACAAACCAAACATCGAAAGCAATAATAAAACGGACTTTAATACACCAGCACCCGCAATAGCAGGAACTAGTGGTTGAAATACACTAATGATAAATTCTAATAATTTCGCACCCCATTTACGATCATCCTTTTTAGCTTCAATACCTTGATTTCCACTTAAAGGACAAATCTTCAATAATATATCATACACTTCAACAACGTTGTTTCCAATCACAATCTGAAATTGACTTCCATCCACAACGCCCATAACACCCTTGATTTTCTTGATTTTTTCTACATCAACAACACTCTTGTCAACCAAACTAAATCTCAATCTTGTTGAACAATGTTCCAAAGTCGCAACATTCTTCGAACCACCAATTAAATCTAAAATCTCATTTGCAATTTTTTTGTAATCCATAAATTGTTTTCTCCTATCATCTATTTAAGAATGGCCATTCAAAGTGCAAAAAAGGCAGAATCCCATAAACACCTTGAAAAATTCAAAGCAATTTATTAGATCCTGCCTGCATTACCAGTTACATGTCTTTTTATTTGCAGGCATATGTTAACATTCATCTGTAAGCGTTGTCAATACTTTTTGATAAATTATTACCAGCAATCATTTAATACACATACAAGAAAAGCACTAGATACAGTGGTCACTCTGAATTATTCTAATGTAAAGACACTAGTAATTCGTTGTGCTTACGTGAACTAGTGTCTTTTACATTTTTCTATAATCAATAATGTGATTCTAAGTATTTCTACTATGGCCATTAAATACATGGCAACATCAATATGTAGATATATATACATAAGCTTTCCTCCTGTAAAAAAAATAGAAGGATCTACTTACCTGGAATTCAAGATTCAAGGCTTCAAAACTCCTTGACAAGAGGTAACCACCAATCACATCCAGTAGCCAGTTTCAATTATAAAACTTCAATGTGAAAGCATTATTAATTCCAATAAATTTGTTGCGATTGTTCCTATTTCATCTAAAACGTCTTATTTTCATTGAATTAGATACTCTAAAATTCATATAGAAAGAGAACGTCGAGTAGGCGTTCTCTTGAAGAAATTCTAAAATAATAATTGCAATCCCATCACAATGACCCACATATAAGCACAAGTCTTAGGAATCTTAAATAAAACTACTATTCTAATTTGTTTTAACACAAACACGCTTTCCAGAAAACGCAATCCCAAATCTCAATATCTTTTTGATTCCTTCACTCTTCATCTCAGAATCATATTCCATACTATGAATCTGACAAAGAGCTTCATTTGCCAAAAGCGTTAATTCATGATCATCAAGATTCTTTTTCCACTTGAGTTCCATAATCATTCCAGGATACTTATCATCTCTAGGAATTAAGCCAATATCAAATCTTCCTTTACCAGACTCTCTATTCGACTTTATTTTGTACTGATTATCCATCATCGAAATCAATCCTAAAATCAATCCATGATAGAAAGATTCACTAGCCGTATCATAAAAGCTAATTGCTTTATTCATATATTCAGAAATAGCTTTTTCTAGTTTTACACAATCATTTAAGAACAAACTTTCCGCAATCTTATCTGCAGTCGTTCTTGAAACTGCACCAATCTGCATCAAATGTGCCAAAACCTCGCTTTTATAAACGGAAGCTATCTCTTTATTGGGAATCGATACCTGACACAAATAAGATCCATCCGCCTGCAATTCTTTAATCGTTGTTTTCAAATACCCAGCTACCAATAATAAACTATAGATATTAGCTGGATCATCTGTAAGTGAACGATAAACAACATTTTGATCAATTCTTGCCAAAACTTTATCCCCACGAATCAAAGAATAAAGCTTTTCTGCTATATCCTCATTCGCCACTTTTAAAACATCTTCGAGAATCTCATTCTTTCCAGTATTCACCCAATATGCCTGTGGAACACACCCCTTCGAAATATAATTAATAACAGACCACGGATTATAGATTTCTTCATTCCCAAACAAATATCCATCATACCATTCTTGAAGTTCACTCTCTTTTTCAGCAACTCCATAATACTCTAACATTTTACTTACTTCTTCATTTGTAAATCCGAAATAACGATCATATGCTTCATCCATCACTGAGTTCACAGTTAAATTATTTAATCCACTAAAAATACTTTCTTGAGCAATTCTCAAAATTCCGGTTAAAAAGCCGTAAGAAAGATTTTTATTATCCTTAAAAGCACCAGAAAAGAAATTTCTCATAAAGCCAATGATTTCATCATAAAAATCCTTAGAATACCCTTCCTGAATTGGAGTATCATATTCATCAATAATAATAATTGGAGCTTGATCATAATGCGTCGCAAGCATCTTAGATAACTTTTCAAGTGAAAAAGACAATTCCACTTCATTTTCTGTTGCACTTAATATTTTATTAAAATACGCCTTCTCATAATCCGATATTTTTCCACTACTCAACAATTCTTGATGCCTTCCATATTCTTCTTGAAGTAACGATTTAATTTTCTCTACAGTGGCCTGCCAAGAATCAAACTTTACATCTTTAAAAGTAAGAAAAATCACAGGATATTTACCTTGATGCATTCGATAGTTTTCCCCACACTTCCAAATATTCTTATCTTTAAAATATTTAGACGTATCCTCATCCACCTTTTCAAAATACACTCTAAGCATATCCATATTCAATGTTTTTCCAAATCTTCTTGGTCTTGTGAATAATGAAACCAATGGCTTTTGATCTAAAAACTCCTTAATTAACATTGTTTTATCCACATAATAATAATCCGATTGAGCACGCACATAGTCTGAAATACCAATAGGCAATGACTTTCTATCTGTACTCATCCCTTTTTTACAGTATTCACCAGACGAAATTCTTCCATCTACCGGTTTTGTTGCTTCATCTGGAATTTCCCAATTTTTTCCATTCTTAACAGCACCCGGAATTCTTCCCGATTTACACAAATTCGAAACTGCACGAACACTAATATTCCAAATTAAAGCCATTTCTTTACAAGTTTTCATGTGAACACCACCAATCCTACTACCAATAGTATACTCATTATTCGGAAATATGTCGAATTCATTCAGTATTTTATTCGGTAGATTATCGACTTATAGTGGTATTCTTCTTTTTGAAAAAATTAAAAAGGTGCAATGAAGCACCAAGTTTTGTGAATTAGAATAATAATTGTAATCCCATCACAATGACCCACATATAAGCACAAGTCTTAGGAATCATCAATAACCCAATCTTTGGTTTTGTCTTAGACCACAATGTAACTGGGATGTAACACCCAAAAGAAATAATGATGGCTGCAACCATACGGTTCATATGTAAATCGTACATATTTCCTGAAATGGCATAAAGAATTATCACACCAACTCCAGTTACCGCAAACACGGCATTACGAATCACAGAAAGCTTCCTATTTCCTTCTTCGGAAGTCCAATTGTTTTGTGGTAAGAAACATACAACGATACGAATAATAGCTGAAATCCAAATCATAGCCTCAACCCAAAGTGGAGCTTGTAATGTTGGGAATGTTAATTTCCAGATAAACAATAAAATAATATAGAATACGGTCATTGTGATTGAAGATACCTGCAATCCAATTCCAAGCTGTCTTTTAATTTTATCATTTGTACCATACAAAGCCCTTTTAATACGAGGAACCAAGTGGAATGCGTCTCCACCACACAACGTTAATGTTAATACACCATATAATATGAACAATGGATTTCCTTTCGAATATACAAAGAATAAGATTCCGGCAATTAAGTCAAAAATCAAATAACAAGCATCAAAAATCACTTCCATTAAATCAGGAATTTTTTTCATTTGAAATCATCCTTTCTGCATTGTCATACACCTTTTGAAATACACTCATAAACACTTTGATTTCTTCTTCACTAAGACCTTCAAACATATCTTGTGCAAACTCCTTTTGCGCCCATATTCCATCTTCAATTACTTCATTGGCCAATTGTAGTAAATGAATAGTTACATGCTTTTTATTGTCTTTGTCGACTCTTCGCTCAATAAAACCACGATCTTCTAATACTTTAAGTGAAGTCGAAACATGAGACTTTGTAGACTTACGAATACGAACAATGTCCGCAGCCGTATTGTACGCAGGATTGTTGTAAATAAACATTAATATGTCATACTCCAACTGTCTTAACTGATATTTTTCGCAAACTCCAGAAACCTTCATCTCATAATATCTCGTTATCGTTTTATGTTCATCCCAAAAGTGCATATGCGCTCTCCTCATCGTTCTATTTAGAACATTAATATTCTATAGCTCATGAATAGGTTTGTCAATAAAAATCATTGACACCATTCTTACGTCAACTTCTCGTAATTTTTATACATCTATATAAAAAAAGCCTTCCAAACAAGTCGAAAGGCTAATTACACTAATCTTCATATGTGATTGTTTTTGAATTAACGATCTTTTTAAATTCCTCAAACAACGGATGTTTAGGAATAGATCTTAATTCTTTACTAATTCTATATGCGAATAATTGGAATACTTGAAGATACGTTAAGGATACAGTATCTGCACAAGGATTTAGTAACGTTAATACATGATCATCATCATATGCTTTATTTGTGATGTAATATACACGGTCTGAAGTTTCATCTTGCGCATCAATGATAAATACATTGTGCTTTGGAGAAAGTTGCAAATTCGGTCCATGAATATATTCTTCTAATTCATATGCACAAGAAACAACCTTCACAGTTTCACCAATCTTTAGTGCTGCCTCTTTAGCTACACCTTCACAAGGACCACAACCAGCTGCATACATATTTTCCATAGATAAGAAATTCTTTTTAAACTTTTCTAAGAAAGCTTCTTCATGCACAAAATTTTCCTTTTGCATAGAAGCATAACTTTCACAATATGCATCAAGCCAAGCTGTATCAACCATTTTTCCTTGTTTTTCTAAAATTGCAAACGTAAGTTATATTAAGAATAAGGCAAGTGTTGTTACACCCTTAGTAACATACCCCTCCTTTTCTTCGTCTACATAATCAATCACAACTTCAGCATGATCTTTAATATCACTCTTTAAATCCCCTGTTAAAGCGATTGTTTTACGATTTAATTTTTTTAATATATCCAATGCATCTAATGCATTTTTACTATATCCACTCTGTGAAACGACAAACACAAAGTCATCTTCACACAACACTGGATAGTATGCGAATGTATATGGATTTATCACAGTGACATCTACACCTAAATATTTTTCCATAACATATTTAGCACACCAAGACCCATTTCCACTCGAACCAGAAGCTATAATCTTAATATTTCTATAGTTTCCATCCATATAAACCTGAGCCAATTTATTCGTCTGTTCTTTATTTTTATATACTGAATTTAAAATATCCTGCATCTGCAAAATATAATATTCCATTGTTTCTAATTGTTCCATATTGTTTCCTTCGTGAAATTATATTCTAAAACGATACGTGGATTTGTCACTTCGAATATAACTATGTGTATATTCCACGACATTTTTTTCTTTATCAAAGCCAATATATTGAAATCGAAATACAGGTTCTACAAGATTTCCCAAAAGTTTTGAGATTCGATCATCTGGAAATTGTACGATTAATGAACGATGGAAGTCACAAGGATCATGATCTTTCTTTGCCATAAAATCATATAATGACACTTTTGAAAAATCATAGTCTTCAATGCCCTCTACATACTTGTATGGCATATAGGCAATTTCCACAGAAAAAGGTTCATCATTGTAATAACGAACACGCATTAAACAATAAACGTCTTCTCCTTCTTCTAATTTCAAGTGTGCACGAATCGAAGTTGTCGGCTCAATCTTTTCTGCAACAATGACCTTACTGTCAATTGAAAAAACCTTGTGCCTTTAAAAAACTACTAAAACCACGATGTTCATTTATCGCATCATAGTTTCCCCATGAAGGTTTTACAATTTGTTTTGCGACAAACGTTCCTTTATAAGGAACCTTGATCAATACACCATCTTCAATCAAGACATTAAGTGCTGATCGCACTGTCTGTCTGTTCACACCACATTTTTCAGCCAAGTCTCTTTCAGACTCCAAACGCTCACCTGGCAACAATTCTCCATTATCAATACGATTTAACAACGTATTTTTTAAACGCAAAAAAAACACCGATTATAAGAAGTGTTGTTGCACTTTTTTCATCAACAAAAAAAAACACCTATCCTAAATAGATGCCTAAATTATCATTTGTTAATAAATTTGTATACTCGTAAGTATACTACTCATGAGTATACAAATATTCAATAAGTCTTTCACTGTATTTTTCTTTATTCTCCCAGTTCATCCAACATATCATCTACACCATCACGATAATTTTCATCGTTATCGTAACGATTCTCATCATAATCACCAAAATATGCATCATCACTTCCTTCATCATAAGATGAGGACGAAGAAGATGATGATGAGTTTGAACGTTGCCCCTCTTTCTTTTTACGTTTCTCTTCCCTTGCCTTAAACTCACTCAATTCCGTACGACGCCTATTCTCAAGACGATACTGTTCCATTTGCGTTTCCCATTCTGCCTCTTCCTTTTTCAAAGAAATATATCCATATCCAAATAATAGTCCAAGAATAATCAAGAAAATAATTCCACCCCTACCCTTAGATTCATTATTTGGTTGAATGACCTTTTTTTCCTGATAATTTTCACTAGGATCAGCTTCAGGCAAAACTCTTTCCTGATTTGAATAATCACTTTGTTTCTTTGTTGTTTGAACTTTTGGTGGGATATTCACCGAAAACCTTAAATGTATATCATATAATCTTCTAAGGATAAAACCGGCTAACCAATCAATAAAAGCATCCTCAAATTCAATACTAAAACAAGTTAATAAGCTAAGAAACTCAAACATCGATTCATCCATTAAGGATGAATCAAAACAAGGATCATTCTTTAACATTGTCTTAATTTCATCCTCTGACTTACCATCATATTTTCGAATCAGTTCATCATCACTCATATCCAAGATTTTCTTAACTCCATCACCAACGATTTTCTTACGTGTTTCTATATCTAACTTCTTAGACATCTTTCTCTCTGCTTTTGTAGGTATATTAGGCAGTTTCGTTTCTTTTTTAGTAACAGGTACATCCACACCATACAGATGCATTACCTGTATTAACTCTTTTGTAAGTAAACCCTTTTTATTAGCATGAATATAAATCCCTTCATAGATTGGACAAAGACTACAAGCTTCACTAAATTTATCTTCTTCAATTAAAGAATTTACTAACTTCATAAAATCATACGAACTATATCCCTTAATACACTCTTCACAAATAGATGCATAAAAGTGTCTTAAGTAAATAGGAATAAATACAGAAATGTAGAAATCATTTTCTTTACATTGTTTAGAAACATCCTCAATATGCTTCTTTGTTTTACTCGAATCTAAAATCATACGATATAGAGTACTCGCCAAAGGATTGCATAATATACCAAAGTTTACATTTAAACAAGACTCTAACATCTTCTCTTTCACAAATTCAATTTCTACATTAATCTGACTTGTACTTCCCTGCATCATTAGCCTTTTCGATCTATGATTTCATTTTAATGCTGGTATAATACTAGGTATGAACTATCAAAATATACAAAGCGGATTATCTACCGCATTTTTAGACAAAAATATATCTTCCAACGTATTATATCGACCTCAATTTATTTCAAACGACTATAAGAATGGAAGAAAAGTACTAAGCACCATTGAAGATGAATTATTACACTGCGACTCCTTTTTAATCAGTGTAGCCTTCATTACGATGGGAGGAATTACCCCCTTACTTCAAACGCTTCGTACTTTAGAAGATAAAGGCATCAAAGGTAAAATTCTTACAACGGACTATTTGGCATTTAGTGATCCTAAAGCCTTAGATAAACTCGCTACATTTTCGAATATTGAACTTAAAATGTATCTAGTACCCGACTCAAAGAATGGTTTTCATGCCAAGGGATATATCTTTCAATCCGATGAAATCTACAAGATCCTTGTGGGTTCTAGTAATATGACAAATACAGCACTTACTACAAATCGAGAATGGAATACAAAAATTGTGTCCACAAAATCCGGTGAGTTTGTATCAGAAATGTTAGATGAATTTGAAGAATTATGGAATCATCCAAATACATATTCCTACAATGCATTTATTGGTGCATATAGAGTGCATTATGAAGAATACAAAAAGGTGAAACAAAAAGAAGACATTAAATTACCCTCTAAACAGTTGATTCCAAATTCTATGCAGCAAGCCTTTATTTCCAATCTTAGAAAGCTTCGCAATGAGAATGAATCAAAGAGTTTGTTGATTTCAGCCACAGGAACAGGAAAGACGTATGCCTCAGCCTTTGCCTTACAAGATCAGAATCCCAAGAAAGCCCTATTTTTAGTGCATAGAGAGCAGATTGCCAAACAAGCTCTTCAAAGCTACAAAAATGTATTTAAAAATACAAAGACATTTGGGCTTTTATCTGGAAACAGCAAGGATACAGATGTAGACTACTTGTTCGCAACCATGCAAACAATGTCTAAAAAAGAAGTGTATTCAAGTTTTGCCCTTGATACATTCGATACCATCATCATTGATGAGGCACATCGCATTGGAGCTAAAAGCTATCAAGAAATCATGGACTACTTTAAACCAAAGTTTTGGCTAGGAATGAGCGCAAGCCCAGAAAGAACCGATGACTTTGATGTATATGCAGCCTTCGACCATAATATTGCCTATGAAATTCGTCTTCAACAAGCTCTAGAAGAAAACTTATTATGTCCATTCCACTATTTTGGCATTACTGACTTTTTAACCAACGGAAACGAAACAGATTTTACCGATTTCAACTATTTAACATCCAACCAAAGAGTGGACTACATTATCGAACAAACCAATTACTATGGATATAGTGGAGAAAGAGTCAAAGGACTCATGTTTTGCAGTTCCAAGAAAGAAGCGGCTGCCCTTAGTGAAAGATTAAATCTACGAGGATATCGAACTATAGCTTTAAGTGGAGAGGATTCTCAAGAAAAAAGAGAAGATGCGATCGATCGCTTAGTATCCGATACAAGAAGTGACTATCTACAATACATTTTAACTGTAGATATTTTTAATGAAGGTGTCGACATACCTGAAATCAATCAAGTTGTCCTATTAAGACCTACACAATCGCCCATTGTCTTTGTCCAACAATTAGGCCGAGGCCTAAGAAAATCAAAAGACAAAGAATATGTTGTCATTCTAGACTTCATTGGAAACTACAAAAACAACTTCATGATTCCAATCGCCCTATCTGGAGATCGTTCTTACAACAAAGACAACATAAGACGCTATGTACTTGAAGGTGAAAGAATTATTCCAGGATCGAGTACGATTCACTTTGATGAAATCAGTAAGAAACAAATTTTTGCGTCGATTGACACCGCCAATTTTGCGGATATCAAGCTCATTAAGGATAGCTATAAAAATCTAAAGAATAAACTTGGAAGAATCCCTACTCTTATGGATTTTGAAACCTATGGAGAAATTGACGTACAAAGAATTTTCGACAACAAATCACTAGGATCTTATTATGCCTTTTTAAAGAAATATGAAAAGGATTATAAAGTAAGATTAAATGAACTTGAAGAAAACTTTATTAAGTTTATTTGTACAAAACTTGCCAATGGAAAAAGAAAGATAGAGCTTGAAACACTAAAAGATTTAATCAACGATCAAGAATATACAAATGATCTATCCCAAACAAATGTATTAAACATCTTCACCAATGAATTTCCAACTGGATCTGGAAAGAATACTTTTAAAGATTGTATTTTTATTGAAGATACGAAAACTTCAAAACCATTTAAGACATGTTTAGAAAACAACGAATTTAAATCCATGGTAAAAGAAATCATTGAATATGCATTGGATCAATATAATAAACATTATAAGAATACATATAAAGATACAAACTTTGTTCTTTATCAAAAATATACATACGAAGATGCCTGTCGCTTATTAAATTGGCAACACAATGAAGTTCCATTAAATATTGGCGGATACAAATATGATCAAACAACCAAAACATTCCCTGTCTTTATCAATTATGACAAGGCAAACGACATTCAAGATACCATCAAATATGAAGATCATTTTATCAATGAAAGTCAATTGATTGCGATATCCAAATCCGGAAGAACCACAAGCAGTGATGACGTACAAAACTTCTTGTACGCCAAAGAAAGAGGGATTGAAGTTCATTTGTTTGTGCGAAAGAACAAAGATGATAAAACAAGCAAAGAATTCTATTATCTAGGCCATATGCAAGCAGAGACAGATAAGACCAAACAGTTTGTGATGCCAAACACACAAAAAACAGCCGTCGAAATCTTATGGCAATTGGATACACCCGTAAGAGAAGACATTTATCGATACATTGTAGAGGAGTGATTTTTTGAAAACAATACACGTAGTAGCCGCCATTATTAAAGATGGAAATAAAATATTCGCCACCCAAAGAGGCTATGGCGAATTCAAAGACGGATGGGAATTTCCTGGAGGAAAAGTTGAACCGGATGAAACAAGTAGACAAGCCATTGTTCGTGAAATCAAAGAAGAATTAGATACAACCATTCAAGTCGAAGAATACTTTGATACAGTCGAATATGACTATCCAAACTTCCACCTATCCATGGAATGTTTCATTTGTACGATCCTTGAAGGAAATTTAACTCTATTAGAACACGAATCCGCAAAATGGCTTACTAAAGACACATTAGACTTAGTAGATTGGCTACCTGCAGATTTAGGACTAATTGCTAAATTAAAAGAAATATTATAATCCCAGGCAACATTTTAAAACACCTAAAAACGAGCATTTCACCTTTATATAAAGAACAAATACTCGTTTTTTCTTTTGCCAAACTGTCAAATAATCAACAAATTTTCAGGAATTAATAATGTTTTCACATTGGATCTTTATAATAAAAATTGGCTACTGGATGTGGTTGGTGGTTACCTCTTGTTAAGGAGATTTAAAGCCTTGAATCTTGAGTTCCAGGTAAGTAGATCCTTCTATTTTTTTGCAGGAGGAAAGCTTATGTATATATATCTACATATTGATGTTGCTATGTGCTTATTTGCCATAGTAGAAATACTAAAAGTAACATTGATTATTATAGAAAAATGCAAAAAGCACTAATCACCACCGACAATGGAAAAAGATTAGTGCTTCAGCA
>NZ_JAHQVB010000043.1 GCF_019052655.1 Holdemanella porci | reverse complement strand
AAGAAAAGTATACAAAGATCAAAGGATTGAGTGTACATTATTGTGCAGCCTATGTGATCAATCGAAGAGGCATGGGATTTGTGGATTAAATAAGATAAATAATCAGAACCAGAAGTTTATGATATCTTACTGGATGATAGGTACATAGATCATGGATGAAATTCTGAAGTATTTATAAAAAGCATACAATAAAAACTCCATCGATAAAGACTGAATGGATCGGGATACCGAATGATTCAGAAAGATGGAGTGGATGTTGAAATGTTACCGGACGACTGGAAACGAACCGGGCACGTCATTTAGACGTGTGACTTTTTTGCAGAAAAAGTCTTTTCTTGTTTCTTGTTGACAAATTATTCTGTGTAGGGTATAACTTAAGAGATTAGATTTAACTAACTATCACTAAATGCAATTATGGAATCGCTTTTTTCACTTGTTTAATAATTTGATTTCATAAGATGAGGACATTTTAAAAATGTCCTTTTTTGTTTACAAATTTAAAAAAGTAAGATTATACTAACCGTAAGTTATAAACAACTAATTCTAACTTACATTCATAGTTCTAAGGAGGATATATATTATGAAAGACGGATGGAAAAACAAAACAATGTGGACTTTTATTGGAGGTGCAGCGACAGCTCTAGCTGGGTCTAAGTTTTTAAAAAGTAACACAGCCCATGATTTAGCTGTTAAAGGTTTAGCTGGTGGAATGAAGCTTAAATCGGACACAACTTATAAGTATGAGACAATTAAAGTGGATGCAAAGGATTTATTAGAAGAAGCCAAAGTTCAACACGAAGGCGAATAAAATGAGTAGTTTTACTATTGCCCATGACATTCCGGGTCGAATGCGAATTCTCTATGGAAAGAATAAGCTTTCTAGTGTTCAGGGCGAAGTTTTAAAAAAGGATCTTTATGCATGGCCTATGATTGAGAGTGTGGAGGTCATCAACGTTACGGGTAGTGTTTTGATGTTGTATGACAAAGCACAAAAAGGTTTGTTACTGAATAAACTAAAGGATTTAGATATCTAATATCTTCAAAATGCAGATACTTCTTCGATTGTAGTTCATTCACAAACACCAGAAGCTATTGCTATGAATCGAGAATATATGAATCGGTTCTTTAAGATTATTGGTAAACGTTATTTCATTAAATGTTTTTACCAATGGGCCTTGGCAATGCGATTACGATTTATAAGTCCATTCAGTTTATTCGAGAAGGATTTAATTCACTTTTACAATGTAAAATCAATGTTCCTTTATTGGATGCCACAAGCATTGGTGTAAGTTTAATTCAAAAGAATTATACGATTGCAGGAAATATTATGATGTTACTAAATATTTCTGATTTGTTAGAAGATTACACACGTAAGAAAACAAAATTGGAATTATCCAATAGTTTATCGATTCAATTTGATAAAGTGTGGATTTTAGAAGATGGTGTAGAACAAGAGATTGCCATGTCTAAGCTTCAAAAAGGGGATGTAGTCATCTCAAAAATGGGTTCTATGATTCCAATCGATGGAGAAGTCGTGGATGGAGAAGCAATGATCAATGAATCTAGCTTTACGGGAGAGCCTCTTTCTAAACATGTAAAGAAAAATGACACAGTATTTGCGGGCACTTTAGTTGAAGAAGGTAAACGGTTTATTCGTGTTCGTAATTTACAAGATGAAAGTCACATTAGTAATATTGTTAAGATGATTGATACAAATGAATCATTAAAGGCAAGTATTCAAGCTAAGGCTGAGTATTTGGCAGATTCTATTGTTCCATTTAGTTTTTTAGGTTTCTTTGGCGTTTTAGCTTTGACAAGAAATGTAACACGCGCAACATCAGAATTGATGGTGGACTATTCTTGTGCTATTCGATTATCGACTTCCATTGCGGTTATTAGTGCTATGCTAGAAGCTAGTAAACGAAATGTTTTAGTAAAAGGTGGTAAGTATTTAGAGGCAATCAAAGATGCGGATGTGATTGTCTTTGATAAGACGGGTACTTTGACAAACGCCAATCCAACCGTAAAGAAAGTAGTTCCTTTAAATGGGTATACGCGTGATGAAGTATTAAGGATTGTAGCTTGTCTTGAAGAGCATTTTCCTCATAGTGTAGCCAATGCGATTGTAAACCAGGCAAAAAAGAAGGCTTAATTCATGATGAAGAGTATGCCAAGGTTGAATATATCCTTGCGCATGGTATTGCGACAAGATTTTATGGTAAGCGTGCCATTATTGGTAGTGATCATTTAATATTTGAAGATGAAGGTATTCCAAAAACAGAAGAATTAAACGAAACGATTGGTTCTTTAGAAAGTGAAGTAGCCGAATCTATGATTTATCTTGAGATTGACAATCAAGTCGCTGGAATTATCAGTATTTATGATCCTTTAAAGCTTGAGGAAAACAAGCTAATCATAATTTAAACACATTAGGAACGACTAAAGTCGTTATGTTGACAGGGAATTGTGATAGTGCCGCAAAAGCAGTGGCTCATGAATTGGATTTAGATGATTATCGTGCATCAGTTTTACCAGAAGATAAGGCTGCATATATTAAGATGTTGAAGGATCACGGACATACTGTGATTATGGTTGGAGATGGTATCAATGATACGCCAGCACTCTCAACGGCAGATGTTTCTATTTCTATGCAGGATAGTTCAGATTTAGCTCGAGAACTCGCGGACATTACACTTGTTTCAAGCAATTTAAATGAGCTTGTTATACTTCGTCGACTTGCTATGAATTTATTCGAGCGTATTCATGCGAATTATCGTTTTATCGTGGCCTTTAATTCAAGCTTGATTGGACTAGGTGCTTTAGGCTTGATGAGTCCAAATACTACAAGCTTATTACATAACGGAAGTACGTTTGCGATTGCTGCATCATGTACGCGTAATTATTTATAAAAAAACTGGATTTTTGACCCAGTTTTTTTCTATATAGCCTTTGAAATATATCCAACGTTAGATAAAGTATTGATTAATTCATCTATTGGATGTTGTTGTTTAGATAATATAGTCACGGTATTATCTTCTGTGTTTACTTTTGCATTAAAGCCTTCTTGGCTATTGAACGCATTTTCAATGGTATGAACACAATTTTGACAATGAATGTCATATACTTTTAAAACGGCTTTGTAAGGGTAATGCTTTTTGTTTTTATCTTTTACCCTTACTTTTTTTATGGTTTCACTAGAACCACAACATCCTGATGTGGCTCTTTTTTTCGTGGAACGAATTCCAATACAGATAATAATTACTAAAATGACACATATAATAATTGTTGGTAAGTTCATATGTTTAATCCTCCAATGAAAAAATACACCAAATAGTTAGAACAGTCAAACTAAGTTAATCATGTGTAACTTTTTGTTGACATTGCTTTATTGTAAGAGTAAACTAACTGTGTTAGAAGTGTCTAACTAGGAGGGTTCGATATGCCATTATCTTTTGCAGATTTAAATTCGATCAATACAATCAAAAAAATTGGTGGTTCTAAAGAACAACAACGACACTTAGAAAACTTAGGCTTTGTGCCTGGGACTGTGATTGTGATTGTGAGTAAAACCAATGGAAATGTAATTGTGAATGTCAAAGAGGTTCGAATAGCCATTAGTGAAGAACTCGCAAGAAAGATCATGGTGTAGAAAGGAGTAATTATGACTTTAAAGGAAGTTTCAATTGGTCAAACAGTTACTGTAAAAAAATTGTCTGGTCAAGGAGCAACAAAACGAAGAATTATGGATATGGGAATTACTAAAGGAGTAAGTGTAACTGTTCAAAAGGTAGCACCATTAGGAGATCCTATTGAATTAACCGTTCGTGGATATCAATTATCGCTTCGTAAAGCCGACGCAGAAATGATTGAAGTAGAGTAAAGTTAAAAATAGGAGGGAATTATGTCAATTCAAGTCGCATTAGCAGGTAATCCGAACTGTGGTAAAACTACATTGTTTAATGGTTTAACAGGTGCTACACAATATGTAGGTAACTGGCCAGGGGTTACAGTTGAGAAAAAAGAAGGAAAGTATAAGGAAGATAAAGATATTAAAATCACGGATTTACCAGGTATTTATTCATTATCACCATACACTTTGGAAGAAGTTGTATCTCGTGAATTTTTATTAAATGGAAATGTTGATGTTGTGTTAAACATCATTGATGGTTCTAACTTAGAAAGAAACTTATTTTTAACAACACAAATTTTAGAGTTGGGTATTCCAACAGTTGTTGCGATCAACATGTTGGATGTCATTGAAAAAAGAAAAGATACAATTGACTATAAAAAGTTATCAAAAGAATTAGGTTGTCCTGTATTACCAATTTCAGCTTTGAAAAACACAGGAATCAAAGAGTTGATGGCTGAGGTAAAAAAGGTGGCGAATACGCAATGTAAAGCTAAAAATATTTATGCAGGTAAAGTATTAAATGCATTGAATACTATTGAAACAAGTTTGCCTTCAAGTATTGAAGCAAGTCGTCGTTTCTTCTATGCCGTTAAATTGTTTGAAAGAGATGATAAGATTGAAGCGGCTATCAAATCAAAGGCAGATGCAGATGTGATTGAAACTGTAGAAAAGTCAATGGATGATGATAGTGAATCAATTATTACAGATGCTCGTTATACATATATCACAAGTGTAATTAAAGATTGTTACAAAAAAGGATCTAAAGAAGTATTAACTACTTCGGATAAGATCGACCGTATTGTCACTAACCGAGTTTTAGCACTTCCAATATTTGCCCTTGTAATGTGGTTTGTATATTATATTTCAGTAACTACAGTAGGAACTATTGTAACTGACTGGACAAATGATGTCTTGTTTGGTGAAATTATTCCTCCTGCAGTGGATAGTTTCTTAACTTCAATTCAATGTGCAGATTGGTTACATGGATTGATTGTGGATGGTATTATTGGTGGTGTAGGTGCTGTCATTGGCTTTGTACCACAGATGTTAGTATTATTCTTCTTCTTAGCTATCTTGGAAGATTGTGGATATATGGCACGTGTTGCCTTTATCATGGACCGTATTTTCCGTAAGTTTGGATTATCAGGAAAATCATTTATTCCTATGTTGATTGGTACAGGCTGTGGTGTGCCTGCTGTTATGGCAAGTCGTACCATTGAAAGTGATCGTGATCGTAAGATGACAATCATGACAACAACATTTATTCCATGTGGTGCAAAAATGCCAATCATTGGTTTAATTGCCGGTGCTATTTTCCATGGTGCTAGCTGGGTAGCTCCAAGTGCTTACTTTGTAGGTATGGCAGCTGTTATTATTTCTGGTATTATGTTAAAGAAGACAAAATTATTTGCCGGAGATCCTGCTCCATTCGTCATGGAAATGCCAGCATACCACACACCTCGTGCAGTTAATGTATTAAGAAGTATGTGGGAACGTGGTTCAAGCTTTATTAAAAAGGCTGGAACAATTATCTTATTATCTACAATCGTATTGTGGTTCTTACAAGGATTTGGATGGGAAAAAGGCGCATTTGGCATGGTTGATGATATTGATCATTCAATTCTATCTTCAATTGGACAAACATTCGCATGGATCTTCTCACCACTTGGTTGGGGCGATTGGAAAGCTGCAGTTGCTAGTGTAACAGGTTTAATTGCCAAAGAAAATGTTGTCGCAACATTTGGACAATTATATGGATTTGCTGAAGTCGCTGAAGAAGGAAATGAATTCTGGGGACAATTATCGGCAAGCTTTACACCACTAGCTGCCTATTCATTCATGGTATTTAACTTGTTGTGTGCTCCATGTTTTGCAGCAATGGGAGCTATCAAACGTGAAATGAATAACACAAAATGGTTCTGGATTGCCATTGGATATCAATGTGGATTCGCTTATGTATGTTCACTGATCGTTTATCAATTAGGTAGTTTATTCAATGGTGGATCTTTTGGATTTGGAACGATTGTTGGATTTATCTTATTGATTGGTTTAATTTATTTATTGGTTCGTCCATCAAAAGAAAGTGATACTGCTGAAGTTGAATTTGCGGTAAAATAATGTAAAAGGAGGGGTTTCATGAATCTATCAACATTTCTAGTTTTATTGGTTGTATGTGCATGTGCAGGCTTTGCTTGTCGAAGCATTTATAAAGATAAAAAGAGTGGAAAATCAAGTTGTGGTGGAGGTTGTTCACATTGTGGCAGTCATTCGATGTGTGAAAATCCCAAGGCATTTTTTGATCAGATAAAAAAAGAACAATTTAGTAAATAAGAGCATCGAAAGGTGCTCTTTCTTTTGGTATAATAGGTGAAAGAATCGAGGAAAATAAAATGAATTTAAAAGAAAAATATGCAGACTTAATTGTTCGTTCGGGCTTGAATGTTCAAAAAGATCAAATAGTAGTTGTTCGTGCTAACGTAGAAATGAATGAATTTGTTCGTTTGATTGTGAAATCATGTTTTGATGTTGGCGCAAAAGATGTAATTGTTCGCTATAGTGATGATGAAATCAATCGTATGAGATATCTTTCAGGTGATTGTATGCCTTATGATTATGAAGCTTTATTCCATAATGAAACGGCTGAAAAGGGAGCTTGTTATTTGAGCTTAGTTGGTGAAGATCCTGATGGAATGAAGGGGGTAGAGCCAAAATTAATGGCAAATTATAGAAAGGCATTAAGAGAAATGACACAGCCATATCGTGATAAATTGGATTATATGCATGCAGCATGGTGTGTGGCCAGTGTTCCAACTATGGCTTGGGCTAAAAAGGTATATCCAGAATCAGAAGATGCATTATCTGATTTGTGGAATGCAGTATTAAAAATTAGTCGTGTAGACGAAAAGGATGCCAATGAAAACTGGAACGAGCATCGTGCATCTTTTGATAAGCGAGTTCATATTTTAAATCATTTAGATATCGAAAGTGTTCATTATACAAATTCTTTAGGAACGGATTTAGTAGTTGAACTTCCAGAAGGTTATGTATTTGCAGGTGGAGGATCTTTTTTAGATAATGGTAACTACTATTTCCCAAATATTCCTACAGAAGAAATTTTTTCTGCACCTAAAAAGACGGGTGTAAATGGTAAATTATATAGTGCTTTACCTTTGGCTTACAATGGTGCAATCGTAAAAGATTTCTGGTTTGAATTTAAGGATGGGCAAGTTGTGGATTATGATGCCAAAGAAGGAAAAGAGGTTTTGACTAGTATTTTAGAAACAGATGAAGGGTCAAAATATCTTGGTGAAATTGCCTTAGTTCCTTATGGATCGCCTATTAGTGCATTGGATACTTTGTTTTATGAAACACTGATTGATGAAAATGCTTCATGTCATTTTGCCTTGGGTGCAAGCTATAATGAATGCATTGAAAAAGGTTTAGAAATGAGTGAAGAAGAATTGTTGGAACATGGTATGAATCAATCGTTTACGCATGTAGATTTCATGGTAGGAACCAGTGATTTATCGATTGAAGCTACATTAAAAAATGGTAAAAAGATCCATATTTTCAAGAATGGTAAATACACAAGTGAATTTGACGAATATACATTAAATTAGTACAATATTATAATTGGAGGGATATTTATGGCAAATGAAAATGAAAAGAATCCCAGTGCTTTAGAAGAGCTTAGACGTCTAAAAAGAACGGATCGAATTAAATCTTTAGATATACATGAACCAGAATTACATGATTTTAATGCTGAAAACATTTTCCATATTGATGAAGAGCCAGAAAAGAAGACCATCTTTGGAAAACGAAGCGCAAGAACACATGTAAAAATCAATGAGAATATTTTTGACGATGAAGTTGCAGAGTCAGTAGATATCACACCTAGTACTTCAATTGAAGAAGTAGAGGCACCTATTGAAAAGCATGTTGTGGAAGAGCCAAAAGTAGATGATAAGCCATTGGTTGAAGAAAAAACAAAATTCATTGAAGAAAAACCAAAAGTGGTTGAAGAACCTGAAAAGATTGTTGTTGAAAAATTGGATGTTGATGATGATTTTACAACAGAATCAATTGAAAACGAATTAAAGTCTTTTAATGCGAAACCAATTGAGGAAGAACAACCAGTTCAAGAAGTATTGGATGATGAAGAAGATTTTGAGGACGAATATGTGGATGACGATGAAGGTGAAGATGAAGATCTTTATGAGGAAAGAAAGAAATTCTTATATGCGGAATATCCAAAAATAGAACAATATCTTCAAGATAAATCTAGTGAAGGTTATCACTTTGTGCGTCAAGAAGGAAAGAAATATTTCTTTAGAAAAGGTCAGCCCAAAACGTATTATTATTCTATGAACTATTTTGTGGATGAGCCAGATGCAGATCAATGGCGCGAGTGGGAATCTGATGGATGGAAATTGGTTTCTAAATCAGATGGTAAAAAGAAAAGTGATGCGGGTTGGTTTACTTTTAGAAATGAAGAAGAAGATGGAGAATATCGTAAAGAAATTGATAATGATTCAGAAAAATTCCGTTTCTTTAAGAAATATTCAAGTTCATGTCGCTCAACAATGTTCTTAGTGTTTATTTGTATGGCATGTTGCGTTGTGACAGGACTATTACAAGTGTATTTCCAAGGCTATTTAGCAGGAATCGTATTATGCGCAGGTCTATTCTTAATTTCATTTATTGTATTCTGCATGTATGGCAGAATGCTTAGAAAATCTAAGAAGAGGGCTCGTGAATTAAAATCTAAATTAAGGATTCGTGAAAGTCGTGCAATCGAAGAAAGTAAAGATTTCTATGATACTTCTGAAAGTGAAGAAGAATTAGATACAGATTGGAACACTTTAGAACAGCATACGGGTAAAGAAAAGAAACATCTATTCAGACGTGTAGATCGTGAAGATGATGAGGATGAAGAGTAAAAAGGAGGCAAATTTTGCCTCCTTTTAAACTGTCATAATTTGTACATATTGTTTGTAGTGTGATAAAACTTCATCATCAATGGTGTTGTCGGTAATTAAAGTGTCAAAGTTAAATAGATCATAATAAATATAGAAGTCGGCACGGTTGAATTTCTTGTTGTCGGCCAATAGATATTTATTTTTAGAATTATCTAATGCGATCTGTTGCGATTCACCTTCCTCTAATGAATAGGTTGTGATAGATGAATTGTAGATTCCGTTACAACTGATAAAGGATTTATTATATTTTAATTTACCCAATACTAAATTTGTGATAGGACCCACAAATGTATTTGTGTTATCTCTGTAATCACCGCCAGTTAGTATGACTTCAGTAGGAGCGTGATTCACTAATATATTAAATACGGCAAGGCTATTTGTGATAACGCGAATGTTTCTTCCTGTTAGTTGTTCAGCCAAAAATTGAATGGTTGTACCAGGACCTAAAAAAATAGATTCTCCTTCTGAAATAAGAGTTGCTGCTTTATGGGCAATTCTCTTTTTTTCTTCAATTTGCACAGACGATTTTTCAATGTGACTTAATTCGTGGTCCATTGAAAAAGAAAGGCTTTGTGCTCCACCATGAACTCTAAGTAATTTTCCGGATTTTTCTAATTCATCCAAATCCCTTCTTGCGGTCATATCCGACACACCTAATTCATCCATGATTTCTTGAATGGTAATGATTCCATTTTGATTTACTTTATGTGCAATTTTTACTAAACGTTCTTTTTTTAACATATCGATATCCTTTTCTATGGTAAACGATACCATTTCAAATATATTTAGTCAACATAATACAAACAAAAACAAACACTTTTTATTAAAATATTACTTAAATGCTACATAAATGTTTTAAAATGTTTGAATAAGTGATAAAAAGTGTTTGAATATGTTGACAAATGATTAGAAAACGCTTACACTAATGATGTAAACGATAAGGCCACATCGTAAAAGGAGAAAAGAAAATGACTAAAGATGAGTTAAGTATGGTTGGATTTGAAATAGTTGCATATTCAGGAGATGCAAGAAGCACATTGTTATCATTGTTGAAAGAAATGCGTGCGGGTAATTTTGAACATGTTGAGGAGAAATTAAAAGAAGCCGATGAAAATATTAATTTAGCACACCAGTCTCAAACAAAGATCTTACAACAAGAGGCTAGAGGAGAAGACATGGAAATGGGATTCATTTTCATTCATGGGCAAGATCACTTGATGACAACGATTTTATTGCGCGATATTGTAGATGATTTTATTAATTTATATGAAGAAAGAGGAAATAAATAATGTTAAACGGGGTTATTAAGCAAATTGAAAAAGGAAAACCTTTCTTTGATAAGATTGCACAAAATATTTATTTAGGGGCTGTTCGTGATGGTTTCTTAACTGCAATGCCAGCCATTCTATTCTCAAGTGTATTTATTCTAGCTGCATCGATTCCAGAAATCTTTGGAATTGTATTACCAGCTACAGTATCTGACTGGTTATGGAAAGTATATAACTATTCAATGGGTGTTGTTGGTTTGTTGGTTGCGGCTACTACAGCTCGTTGTTTAGCTGAAAGTATGAACCGTAGAATGCCTAAAAACAAAGTCATTAATACAACAAGTGTTATGTTGGCAAGTATTGTTGGATTTATGTTGTTAGCTGTTTCAAATGTAGATGGTGGTATCTCAACTACATATTTAGGAACAAAAGGTTTGCTAGCATCATTTGTTTCTGCATTCATTACAGTAAATATGTATAAATTCTGTGTTATTAAAGATGTTACAATTCACATGCCAAAAGAAGTGCCGGGTACTATTTCTCAAATGTTTAGAGATGTATTCCCATTCTCATTCTCAGTTTTAGTATGTGTATTGATTGATGTGGCATGTAGAACTGCATTTAATTATACTTTTGCTGAAGCTATTATCACATTGCTTCAACCATTATTTACTGCTGCCGATGGATATTTAGGAATCTGTATTATTTGGGGTGCTATGGCATTGTTCTGGTTTGTAGGTGTACACGGACCAAGTATTGTAGAACCAGCTATTGCAGCTATTATTTATGCTAACGTAGATGCAAATTTAGCGTTATTCAAAGCTGGTGAACAAGCCTCTAACGTATTAACTGTAGGACTTGGAAACTTCGTAGGAACAATGGGAGGAACTGGAGCTACCCTTGTAGTACCATTCTTATTCATGTTGTTCGCAAAATCAAAACAATTAAAAGCTGTTGGTAAGACAACATTTGTTCCAGTATGTTTTGCGGTAAATGAGCCATTGTTATTCGCTACACCAATTGTATTGAATCCATATTTCTTCATTCCATTCTTGATTACTCCAATGATCAACGTATCATTGTTCAAATTCTTTGTGGACGTATTAAAAATGAATTCATTCATCTACGTATTACCATGGGCAACACCAGCTCCAATTGGATTGATCTTAGGTACAGGAATTAGTTTATTAGCTGTTGTATTAGCTGTTGTATTAATTGTTGTAGATGGAATTGTTTACTTGCCATTTATTAAGGCGTATGATGCAACTTTATTAGAAGAAGAAAAAGAAAAAGAAGCATTAGATGCTTTAGAAGAACAAGTTGAAAAAGAAGAAGCTAAAGAAGTTCAACCTTTAAGTTTAAATAAAAATATTAATGTATTAGTATTATGTGTAGGTGCTGGAACATCAGCAATGTTTGCAAATGCCGTTAAAGAAGGAGCAGAAATTGAAAACTTACCAATTGATGCAACCGCAAGTGCATATGGTTCGCATTATGATATTTTGAAAGATTATGACATTGTTGTATTATCACCACAAGTACAATCGCATTTAGAAGAAGTACGACAAGATGCTTCTAAATACGGTACTAAAGTTGTCGCAACAAAAGGTGCACAATATATTAAATTAACGCGTGATCCAAAGGGTGCCGTTGAATTTATTTGTGAACAAGTAAAGGAAGGATAAATGTATGAAATTTTCGGATGATTTTATTTTCGGAGGTGCTACTGCCGCTTATCAATGCGAAGGTAGCACTCTAGAATACGGTAAAGGAAAAGTATCTTGGGATGATTTTCTTGCCAAACAAGGACGTTTTAAAGCGGATCCAGCCAGTGATTTCTATCATCAATATGGACAAGATTTAAAACTATGTAATATGTTTGGTATCAATGGAATTCGTATCTCTATATCTTGGGCTAGAATCTTTCCGGAAGGAACTGGAAGAATCAACCAGGAAGGGGTTGATTTCTATCATAGAGTATTTCAAGAATGTCATAAAAATCATGTAGAGCCATTTGTGACATTGCATCATTTTGATACTCCAGACACATTTTACCAAAAAGGCGATTTTTTAAATCGAGATACAATCGATGCTTTCGTAGAATTTTCAAAATATTGTTTTGAAGAATACAAAAACGAAGTAACATATTGGTTTACATTCAATGAAATCTGGGCTGTGGCCACTAACACATATATTGAGGGAACTTTCCCAAATGGCGAAAAATACAATATGACGAAAGCATTCCAGATCATGCATAATATGATGGTGGCACATGCCTTGGCTGTGTTGGAATACAAAAAGGCAGGATATAATGGAAAGATTGGTGTTGTACAGTCTTTGGAATATAAATATCCATTTGATGAAAACAATTTGGATGATATCCAGGCTGCTAAAAATGAAGATGTGCTTCAAAATCAATTCTTGTTGGATGCAACATTTAAAGGATATTATTCAACAGAAACAATGGAAATTGTGAATCGTTTAGTCAGCATCAATAATGGTACGCTGGAATTGTTAGATGAAGATTTTGATGTATTGAAACAAGCTGCACTACTAAATGATTACATGGGTATGAATTATTATCAATCTCGTTTTATTCAACATTACGAAGGAGAAAATGATATTCATCATAATGGAACAGGAGAGAAGGGAACTTCTAGATTCTGTTTAAAAAATGTAGGACGAAGAATGGAAAAGGAAGGCATTCCACGTACGGACTGGGATTGGTTGATTCATCCAGAAAGTATGTTTGATATGCTAGTACGTATTCGCCAACAATATCCAAACTATAAAGCAATCTATATCACAGAAAATGGTATGGGATATAAAGATGATTTTGAAGATGGAATCATTGATGATGAACCACGTATTGACTTTATTAGAAGACACTTAGAATTCACATTAAAGGCAATTGAAGCTGGAGTTAATGTAAAAGGATATTTTGTCTGGTCACTAATGGACATGTTCTCATGGACAAATGGCTATAATAAGCGTTATGGCTTGTTCTATGTAGATTACGAAACACAGAAGAGATATCCAAAGGCAAGTGCATATTGGTACAAACGTGTTTCTGAAACAAAAGAGGTTTAGTATGAATAAGTATAAAGGCGTAATATTTGATTTTAATGGAACATTGTTTTTTGACAATCCAAAACATATTTTGGCATGGTCAAAAATATCACAAGATATTCGTCATCATGGAATTGATGAAGAAGAACTTCATGAACATATTAATGGAGTGCCTAATAATAAGGTTGTTGAATATATGTTTGGTGGGAAGTGTGATCCATCCGAAATGGAAAAATATTCGCAGTTAAAAGAAGAATATTATCGCCAATTTTGTAAAGAAGATCAGGCAACATTTCATTTAGTAAAGGGAGCTGAAGAATATTTTGATTATTTAAAAGAATCAAATATTCCATTTACAATCGCATCCGCATCTATTAAGCCAAATATTGATTTCTTTGTAGAATCGTTTCATCTAGATAAATGGATTGAGCCATCTAGAATTGTCTATGATGATGGAATGTATGAAAACAAGATCGCAATGTTTAAAAAGGCAGCTCATAATATTGGAGTTAAGATTCAAGATTGTTTGATTATCGAAGACAGTGTTAGTGGGATTACAAATGCTTATAAAGCAGGATGTCACAATATAGTCGTTGTGGATTCTGCCAATAAAAAAGAAGAATACGAAAAGCTTCCTGGAGTTGTACAAGTGATTGATTCTTTTGATAATTTTAAATGAGAGCCATTCATACCAGAATGGCTTTTTTGTATAAATAAAACATCAAATAAACAAAAACAAACAAATAATCATTATTTGAAACCTAATTTCAACATCTATGTTTAAATTGTTGTTTGAATATGTTGACATGGATGAAGAAAACGCTTACACTAAAATTAAATGAGCAAATCTTAAATTTATAACCATATCTGCATAATATTGATAATGAGCCGTATATAAATAAATGAATAATTGATCATTATTTTTGTGGATAGTGTAGCAGGAAAAGGGATTTGGCTGTAATAAAAATGATTGATTTTGTTTATATGGAAGGAGAACAAATGAACACAAAAATTAACCAGTTATTAGAGTATGCTTTAAAGAATGGAATGATTGAGAAATACGATTATGATTATTCTGCAAATTTATTGATTGATCTATTTGGCATCCAGGAATTTAAAAGAGAAGAAGTAGAAGACTGTTCTGTCTATGAGATTTTAGATTTCATGTTAGATTATGCGGTTGAAAAAGGTATGATTCAGGATACTGTAACTGAAAAAGATTTATTAGATACTCGCATTATGAATTGTGTAATGCCTAGACCTAGTGAAGTTGTGCATACTTTTAAGAGTCTATATTCTATGAATCCTAAAGATGCAACAGATTACTTCTATAAGTTGAGTATCGATTCAAACTATATCCGTAAATCAAGAATTGATAAGAATATCAGTTTTGCACATTTCTGTAAGTATGGAGATATTCAAATTACGATCAACTTGTCAAAACCAGAGAAGGATCCAAAGGAAATCGCAAAGGCAAAAAATGCCGTAAGCACTTCGTATCCTGCATGTTTATTATGTAAGGAAAATGTCGGTTTTGCGGGAAACTTAAATCATCCAGCTAGACAAACACATCGTATTATTCCATTGGATTTAAATGGACATACATACAATTTACAATATTCACCATATGTGTACTACAATGAGCACTGTATTGTATTTAATAGTGAACATACGCCAATGAAGATGGATCGTTCTACATTTGAGCATTTATTCGCATTTATTGATAAATTCCCACACTATATGATTGGAAGCAATGCAGATCTTCCTATCGTTGGTGGATCGATTTTAAGTCATGATCACTATCAAGGTGGAAGACACCATTTTCCAATGGAAGACGCAAAAGTTGTTAAGAGCTATACATATAAGGATGTACAAGTGGATATACTTTACTGGCCATTATCAACACTTCGATTAACATCAAAATCGAAAGAAAACGTATTGGATCTAGCTACTAAAATTTTTGAAACATGGTGTACATACAGTGATGAAAGTTTAGATATTATTGCCAATGAATCTGGCGTTCGTCATAATACAGTAACGCCAATTGTAAGAAAGAAAGATGGCAAATATCAAATGGATGTAGTTTTACGAAATAATCGTACTACAGAAGAATATCCATTAGGTATCTTCCATCCTCACTCAGAACATCACCATATTAAAAAAGAAAATATTGGTTTGATTGAAGTGATGGGATTGGCTATTTTGCCAGCACGATTAAAAACAGAGTTAGAACAAATTAAATTATGTTTATCTGGAAAAGCAGATTTTGATTCTTATCCAGAACTTGAAAAACACAAAGACTGGTATGAATACTTGAAGACATATTCTTATTCAAATGTGGATGCATTCATGGAAATGGAAGTCACAAAGAAATTCGTATCTGTATTAGAGAATGCCGGCGTATATAAAATGGATGATGAAGGGATGGACGGCTTTAGCCGTTTTGTAAAGACATTATGGTAGAGGTAAAAGAAAGATTAGAGAATGGAATTGATGTATTATCGATTTCAAATTCACATTTAACTGTAGAAGTTACAAACTTTGGTTGTACTCTTTTAAAGATTGTAACGAAAGATAAGAATGATCAAGACTGTGATTGTATTTTAGGATTTGAACATGTTGAAGATTATCAAAAACGAGATGGAACCTATTTAAATGCCTTAGTTGGACGAGTATGCAATCGTATTGAAAAAGGTACATTCACAATGAATGGGACAGAATATCATGTGCCTATTAATAATGGACCAAATTCACTACATGGAGGTATTGAGGGATTCTCTTATAAAGTATTTGATTATTCTTTAATTGAAGATGGCGTTAAATTCCACTATGTATCAAAAGATGGAGAAGAAGGCTATCCTGGAACATTAGATTTCTATGCGATCTATTGGCTAGATGAATCGAGTTTACACATTCAATATAGTGGTGTTAGCGACAAAGATACGTTGATCAATATCACAAACCATGGCTATTTCAATTTAAATGGATATGCATCGAATATTGATGATCATACGTTACGAATTTCAGCATCTAAATTTGGTTGTGTAGATCTAGATGGATTATATACAGGTGAATTAAGAGATGTTAAAGAGACTGCATTTGATTTTAATACAGAAAAAAGAATTGGAGATTTTATTCATTCAGAGGATGAACAATTAATCATCGCAAGAGGTTATGATCATCCATATGTATTTGATACTAAAGAAAATCAAGTGTGTTTATACAGTTCACTAAGTGGTATTGAACTAAAAGTATCCACAACATATCCAACGGCACAAATTTATAGTGCGAACTACTTAGATGGACAGACAGATAAATATGGTAAGATTATGCATCCACAAGATGGATTGTGTATTGAAACAAGCTATATCGCCGATTCGATTCATAAAGAAGAGAATCCAAAAGTTTTATTAAAAGCAGGACAAGTATTTGAAGAAGAAACAACATATACATTCGAGGTAAGAAAATGAAAACAACAGAAATTAAAGAACAAGTAGTATCCGGTAAATATGATGCATTGATTGAAGATCTATATGCAGATCCAAGTTTATTAGACTATCAAAAACAACGTTATGCTGCTGCATTAGATAAATACCAAACATTATTTGGAGATGATGAAGTGAGTATTTATAGTGCTGCTGGAAGAAGTGAGATTTCAGGAAATCATACAGACCACCAACACGGTTGTGTACTTGCAGGATCTATCAATTTAGATGCGATTGGAATTGTATCTAAACAAGATCATGTAATTAAAGTGATTTCTGATGACTTTGACATCAAACCAATTGATTTGAATGATTTAGACAAAAAAGAAGATGAACTAGGAACAAGTGAAGCCTTGATTCGTGGCGTAGTTTCTAAATTAAAAGAATTAGGCTATAACGTAGGTGGATTTAAAGCTTTCATTACGAGTGATGTATTAATGGGGGCTGGACTATCAAGTTCTGCAGCATTTGAATCTATTATCGGTACAATTATTGATGGATTATACAATGATATGAAGATCGATATGGTAACGATCGCTAAAGTGGGTCAATATGCAGAAAATGTATATTTTGGAAAACCATGTGGATTGATGGATCAATGTGCATGTGCTGTTGGTGGACTTATTTCAATTGATTTTAAAGATACTTCAAACCCAATTGTAAATAGTGTGAATGTTGATTTCTCAAAATATGATCACAGTTTATGTATTGTAGATACAAAGGGAAGTCATGCCGATTTAACAGATGCCTATGGTGCTGTACCACAAGAAATGAAAGAAGTTGCTCACTATTTTGGTAAGGAAGTTCTTCGTGAAGTGGATGAAGATGAGTTCTATGCAAATATCGCAAACTTAAGAACGACTTTAAATAATGATCGTGCAATCTTAAGAGCTATTCATTTCTTCAATGAAAATAATCGTGTAAATACATGTGTAGAAAGATTGAACAACGATGATTTTGAAGGTTTCAAGGCATTAATTCAAGAATCAGGAAATTCAAGCTACAAATTCCTACAAAACGTATATGCAGACTTTGACTATAAGAACCAGGCTGTATCTTTAGGTTTAGCTATGTCTGAAATGATTTTAAAAGATCATGGCGTGTGTCGTGTTCATGGTGGAGGTTTTGCCGGAACGATTCAAGCCTTTGTTGAAAATGGCTATGTAGAAACATATAAAGAAGAAATTGAAAAAGTATTTGGAAAGGGAAGCTGCCACATCTTAAAAGTAAGAAAACTAGGTGGCTGCAAGGTTATTGACTAATGAATATCTTAGTAACAGGTGGAACCGGATATATTGGTAGTCATATTTGTGTTGAATTATTAGAAAGTGGTCATGATGTTG
>NZ_JAHQVB010000174.1 GCF_019052655.1 Holdemanella porci | reverse complement strand
ACAGAATACGATAACGAATTCGATGTTCTTCTTGATTTAAACGCATTGATTGATAAATATGACAAATCTGATCAGTCTATCTTTCGTGATTTTGCAGGTTTCTTAAGAAGGAATCTTATACCTATAGTTAATTCCTTCACCCGTATAAAAGTGTATAGAAAAAGCGCACGTACAGAAAAAGAATATTACGCGCGCCTTTCCAATGGACCAATGGAATCCTTTAATCGAAAGCCAAAAGATTTAAAAAGAGATTCCAGAGGTTTCTCCGATTTCAATTATACACGCAATCGCATCCTATGGGCTACAAGGAAAAATCCAAGCATAAAAGGAGTTCCTAAATCTATGGATCAGATTCTTTCAAAAAAAGGAAAGAAACGTGGATCATACAAAAAGAAAAATCAAAAGTAATAAATAGAAAATTATAATAATGTTGAACAATGAACATAACAAAAAAGGATCTCAGTTTTATAACCATAACTGAAATCCTTTTAATCATTAAAAACAAATCTAGGGGTCTATAGGTTCATGCCGATATG
>NZ_JAHQVB010000042.1 GCF_019052655.1 Holdemanella porci | reverse complement strand
CATTAGAATTTAAAATTTATCTATTTTATGAGTCCTTTTTCTTGACGTAGTACCATTTGAATTTTTTAATCTATCGGGTAATAAATGGATATAATATGCAGTTTCTTCAAAACTAGAATGTCCCATATAGGAACTCATATATGGCAATATATTATTTAAATCTTTTCCTTCATCAATAAATTTCATCATGAGTGTTGTAGCAAAACGATGCCGTAAATCGTACACTCTAACTCTAGCTGTATTAGATGGGTCTTTAACTTCTTCCCATAATTTTAAAAATTCTGTTCTGAGCCAAGTTGATTTATAACAATCAAATTTAGGCGAACTAAACAGATAAGGGCTGTTCATTTCAAATAAAGAAGCCTTTCTCATATAATCTTTGATCATTTCAGAAATATCATCAGATATCGGTATGATTCTCTCCTTATGTGTTTTATTTTTTCTTATGAAAATCGTTTGATTGTTTAAATTGATGTCACTTATCATTATTTCTCTTCCTTCGTTAGGCCTAAGTCCACAATAAAAAATCAAACGATAGATAATAGATATAACGAGTTTCTTGTATGATTTAGGATCTTGAATACTAATTCTAATAGCTATATTAAATAAGTCGCTAAGTTCCTGGTCAGTGAAAATATACGGAACATATCGTTCTGTTTTAGGGGTAAAACTCGTATCTAAAATAAACTCACAAACACCTAACGAATAGACAAATATAGTAAACTGTCTGAGATTAGACATCCTTGTTTTGAAACTATAGCTTTTTTCATTAGATCTTGTGATGCACCAAGGAAAAACCATTTCCTTGGTGATGATTATTTCATTTGGATAAGTATTTCTAAGATATCTTGAAAAATCCTTTATATAGTATCCTGGATTTCTGATGTCTAAGCCAAGACTACTACGATATTCAAGATAATCGTCCGTATATTCCCAGCAATACTTCATCGTTCATCACCTATTACATCATTAAAACATAGTGTGCATTTTCTTAGACCTTCTACATCTAAATCAATATATTGTCTAGTTGATTTTAATGATTGATGGCCAAGTATTTGAGATACGGTATAAACAGATTGATTAGCCTTTATCATTTCTGTCGCAACCATTCTTCTAATCCCGTGTATTGTATTTTTACCACCAACCGTTACGCCTGCATTCATAGCTCTTCTTCTTAAAATATTATTTATCGATACGCCACTATTAAATCCTTGAAATGGAGCCAAAGATCTAATGAATAGCTTGTCAGATTTAGTGCAAGGTCTTCCATTCAAAACATAATCAGCTAATGCTCCACAAATATTATCATTAAGCGGCAATTTTAAGTAAGAATTGTTCTTTCCTTGAATGATTACGATTTCTTTATTTTTCCAATCAATATCAGAAATTCTAATATTAATGATATCTCCGGCTCTAATCCCTGTAGTGCAAGCTAATACGATAATTGCGTAATCTCTTTTACCCATGGCACTGTTTCTATCAACTGTATCTAGAATCTTCGCAATGTCGTTTACATCTGCGGCTTTTCTAATTTTTTCGTTTTTCACTCTATTCACCTTTATCAGATGTGAAATATCATCAAAAACAAGATTATTATCAACAAGACTTCGCATATATTTAGATAAGGCAGTAGCTACTTTATCAATAGTTCCAGGCGAAACTAAAGATACAATTTTTATGAACGATATGATGCACTCATAAGTTATGTCCTGATATGTATAAATTCCATTTTCTATCAAAAAATTCGAGAATTTATCAAGTGTCTTTTTTTCGAAGTTTATATTACGAAGATTTAAATCTCTAGTTTGAATATAGCGGTCAATGGAATCGGTAAAAAAATTAGTAATTGTGTTATCGTTTGACATTTTAAACTTCCATTCAAAACGTCCTGTTTCTACTACTTCTTCAAGAATTTTCAGACCTCTTAAACGTTTATTAAATGTGCTTTTACTAAATTGACCTGTTTCTAGGTAAGATTGATATATTTTTTCAATCTCTTCGTTAACAGATCTGTCATAATAATCTTCTCCAACTCGTTTATATTCTATTAGAATTGGATTGAAATGAGTTTCACGATACTGTTCTTTATAAGTATCATTTCCTAATGCATCAAAAAATGCATTCATAGCTGAATTAATAGCTTCAGTTATCAGTACTTTCATTATGATTACCTCCTGAAGCCATTATAAAAAAATTATCCCGAATTTTACTTGATTTTCTATAGTGAAAACCTGTTTTTCGGGATAATACATAATTCGGGATAAGTTCAATGGGAGGGGCGATAATTTTATCCCTCTACCCTATTACTATCCTAATTTCTTAAGGATGTTATCTAATTGTGCTTTCGTCATTTCTAGCTTTTCTGTGTAAGATGCTAGTTTTTCTTTTTCTGCATTGACTTTAGCTTCTGGTGCTTTATTGACGAATCCAGGATTTTTCAACATACCTGAACAACGTTTGATTTCGTTTTCTAGGCGTGCAATTTCTTTTTCTAGTTTTCCCTTTTCTTCTTCTAAGTCAATTAGTGCATCCATTGCGACTGTTAATACAGCTTTTTCGATTGTACGAGAAAGTACGTCTTCTGTATTTAGGTCTTCTTTGACTGTGGCGTGTGCCATGCGTGCTAGGATGGCAGTTGATTCTGTATTTAGTGCTACATAGCCATTGTCGTTGTGTAGTGAGATTGTTAAGTCTTCACTTGGTTTCATTGCGTATTCGACTTTGATTTCACGTACAGTTTGAATAGCACTGATTACTAACGCCATTTCATCTTTTTCTTTATCTGTGTATTCGAATTCAACTTTTTCTGGCCATGTTTCTACGTTTAAGCTGGCTTTTTCGTGTGGCAAGTTCAAATAGATTTCTTCTGTCACAAATGGCATGAATGGTGATAATACTTTTAGAATTCCCATCATGACTGTGTATAGTACAGCTTTCGTATTAGCTACTAGGCTTTCGTCTTCTGAGTATAGTGTGGCTTTTGATAGTTCAATATACCAGCTGCAGAAGTCGTCCCATACGAAGCTATATAGTTCGTTTCCTACGATGGCTAATTCGTATTTGTCCATATTTGTTGAAACGTGGTCTAATACTTCGTTAAAGCGTGCTAGAATCCATTTGTCTACGCTATTTGCTTTTGACATGTCTAGTTCTGGTTTTGTGTCACCAATTTGCATTTGAACATAACGAGCTGCGTTCCAGATCTTGTTAATGAAGTTCCAGCTTGCGTCCATCTTCGTTTCATCAAAACGTAGATCTTGTCCTGGTGTTGAGTTTGTTGTTAAGAAGAAGCGTAGTGCGTCAGCACCTTTTTCTTGAATCACATCCATTGGATCAATACCATTTCCTAATGATTTAGACATCTTGCGTCCTTGTGTATCACGTACAAGTCCGTGGATCAATACGTCTTTGAACGGACGGTTCTTCATGCAGTAGCGTGTTTGGAAAGCCATACGTGCTACCCAGAAGAAAATAATGTCATATCCAGTTACTAATACATCATTTGGGAAATATCTTTCTAGATCGGCTGTATTTTCTGGCCAGCCAAGTGTTGAGAATGGCCATAATGCACTTGAGAACCATGTATCTAATACATCTTCATCTTGTGTCCAATTTTCAATATCTTTTGGATCTTCCATTCCTACATAGATTTCACCTGTTTCTTTGTTTGTCCATGCTGGAATTCTGTGTCCCCACCATAACTGACGAGAAATACACCAATCTTCAATGTTTTCTAGCCATTGTTCAAATGTTTTATTGAAACGTGGTGGTACGAAGTTAATTCTTTGATCTTCGATTTCTTGGTTCTTTAATACTTCTTCAGCCAATGGTTTCATCTTCACAAACCATTGTTTACTTAAGTATGGTTCTACAATTACGCCTGTTCTTTCGGAGTGTCCTACTTGGTGTAAGTGTTCTTCAATGTGATCTACAACACCCGCTTCTTTAAAGTCGTTAACTAAGGCTTCACGACATTCAAAGCGATCCATACCTGCATATTTACCACACATATCATTCATTGTTCCATCTGGATTCATACAGATTGGCATTGGTAGGTTGTATTTTTTAGCTAATGCAAAGTCATTAGGGTCATGGGCCGGTGTACATTTCATAACAGCTGTACCAAAACTCATGTCAATATAATCATCGGCCATGATTGGAAGTTTGTCTCCGTTGGCAGGGTTAATGGCGTGCATTCCAACGATGTCTTTATATCTTTCGTCATCTGGGTGTACAAAGATAGCTTGGTCGGCAAACATAGTTTCTGGACGTGTTGTCGCAATCACTAATTCTTGTCCTGTTTCAACCACTTTATACTTGAAGTAGTACATGTGTCCCATGATTTCTTTGTGTTCAACTTCGATGTTTGACAATGCAGTTTTAGCTTCTGGGTCCCAGTTGATAATTCTTTCACCTTGATAGATTAATCCATCATTGTATAAATCTACAAAGACTTTACGAACGGCTTGAGATAATCCTTCGTCTAATGTAAAGCGTTCACGACTATAGTCTAAAGATAATCCTAACTTAGCCCATTGGCTACGAATAGTCGAAGCATATTCTTCTTTCCATTCCCAAGCTCTTTCTAAGAATTTTTCACGACCAATGTCATAGCGAGAAATTCCTTCTGATTTTAAACGAGCATCTACCTTTGCCTGTGTCGCAATACCCGCATGGTCCATTCCGGCTACCCAACATACATCATAGCCTTTTAATCTTTTATAACGACATAAAATATCTTGTAATGTTGTATCCCATGCATGTCCTAAGTGTAACTTTCCTGTTACGTTTGGTGGAGGGATCACAATACAATATGGGCGTTTAGACAAGTCGCCCGCTGTGAAATATCCTTTTTCAATCCAATTTTGGTATTTATCATTTTCTACTGCTAAATGATTATACTTTGCTTCCAACGTCATCCACAATCATCCTTTCCGTACATATAAAAAAGCACATCCCCATAGGACGTGCTTGACGTGGTACCACCTAATTTTATTCTCATTCACATTAACGCTGTGTCACGAAATTTACTACTCTTAATTCATAAATTCAACTCAAAGACTACCTTCACTTATCCAACACACAAGCTTTCACCAAACGCTTGCTCTCTATAGAATTGGCATAAACTACTCCTTCTTGTCATCGCTTTGAATTTAGTTTATCAAAGAAAAAGTAAAAACTCAAATCATTTTGAAAAATTAGTTGTTTTATTCTCTACTTTACTATATGATGATTAAAGAAAGCGGTGTAAACATGGATAATCAATTATACAATCAAATCAAAGCTGTTCATGAACAATATATTAAAGAACAGAATCGTTTAGAAGACGAAATCGATAGACTAAGACGAGAAATCGTTTGTCTGGATAATGAAGACGAAATTGAAGCGTTAAATAAACTCGTTAAAATCGATGATATTAAGCGTAAGATGGTTGTAGAATTCATTCATAGTTTAGATAAGATTGTAGAACAGTAACTCTACAATCTTTTTTTAAAATTCTCCATTTTTATTATATATTCGTCAGCAGTTTATTTGTACCACCTTTAAATTTGACGCTTACAATAGTTTTACTGCAATAACCTCTTGTCAACAACTCATCATTGTTATACTACACTCATTGGGATCGCCATATTGATTATGGTAAAAAGCACTCATACATAAACGTATGGGTGCCCTTTTAACATTATACTTACTACAATTCACTCAATTTAGAAAATATTGTATTTATATATGCATTCTCTTCCCAGGGAAAACTATTGAAAATGTGTTGTCTTTCTCTATAGAAGTCTTCAGGTACACGAATTGAGAAATAAATATTAAACCATGCTTTTAGTTTATCTCTACGCCTTTTCATATATAGAACTTTTGGATCTATTTCATCTACAAATGATTTACTCTTGTCAATAATTGTTTTATCATACGCATCTTTTTGAGCAATAGAATCTAATAACACCGTTTCAATTGCACCGTTTTCAGATAGCGGAATAACTAATAGTAGAAACTCAACTGTGAATTCTTCTTCAATAGAATTAATAAAGCAAACTTTACACCATTCATTATTAACTATTGTATCGACTATTTTTCCATGTTGTTCACTGATGATTCGATTCATTTCATTTAAAAAATATGTTTCCGTATGATCATCATCTCGATCTGTAACAATCACAATTTTTCTATAAGCTTCTTCTATAGAACCCATCCAATTGCTTTTTAAAACATTTTCTAACATCGGAATTAAACGACTACAACTACCATCATGGCCAATCATTACATTATTCTCATTCTTTTTTAAGATTCGATTCCAACGCATAAATTTAATGTTAGCTCTGGAGTTTCCATCTTGCCAATGATGCACCGTTTTAAGATAGTATTGAATAAATAGGCAATCCGTTAAGCCTTCACATAAAATAACAGATTTCATTATCGTACCTCAATATCATAATCATCCATGGCTTCAATTGCTTCATAGCAAGATAATTTTCTTGTTAATGTAGAATCATCCTTCTTATATAAAGTGTAAAGATTCATTTTATCTTGCAATGTTGGATCACACTTTAAAACTTTATCAATTGCCTCTTTACTATGCGATGTAATGAACAATTGAATATTGAGTTTTACAGCTGTACTTAATATCCATGAAAATATTTTATTCATAGCTGAAGTATGAATCGAAGTTTCAAACTCATCAATCAATAAAATTCCGTTTTTTGATGCAATTACTGCACTCATTAATAAGATGGCTTTTTTCATACCATCCCCATACAATTCTAAAGGAATCGCTTCTTTATGATTTTTTGAAAGAATCATATACCTTTTTCTCCAAGCTGAATTTCCTTTTGAATCCACATTCAAACCGATTATATCCTCATCAAATTCTATCAATACGCCCAACATCTCTTGATATAATTCCACATTGTTCAAGACTTTACTTAAATAAAAATCATCATAAACATGTTTAAAAGACGATACTAAAGTGGTATTAATTAATTTCGTTTCCTGTTTTCCATTTGTAGCAAAACGATCATATTCAGAGTACTTTTCATTCAATAGTTCTTGACCATCTAAATCAATTTTTAAATTCATAAACTCCGTATCAATCATTTCATCACATTCACGAACTTTATTACTATACCCCATCATCTTACGCACTTCGCTATCCGATAATAATTCAAAATAGTTCTCTTTAAAAAGATTAACACTATGTGTCTTATTCTCTAATTTAAAACTATATTCAATTTTGGAAACTACCTCTTCATCCACCGGAAACAAATAATTCACTCTTTCAAATGTTGAAAAACTAGTCCTAACCATCCCTCTTACACTTCGAGTCGTAGAATATGCAAGATTTCGAACACTATCAATTCCTTTAAGAAAATTAATATTCTCTAATAAGCTCGTTTTTCCAGTATTATTATCACCAGTAATTATGTTAATATGATTCAAATCTTTTAATTCAAGATTATGAATACCTCTAAATCGGTGTATATCAAATTCTTGTAGATGAATTGCCATTATAAAACTCCTTTCATTTTTTTACTCTCTTCCTTAGTCATTCCGTTATCATAACTAATTATATAATATTATATTATTACCTTCCCCTTCAATATTTATCCTAACGTTCCATTTAATGAATTTGAATACTCTTGCAATGCCTCATTATATTTACGTTTATTACGCATGTGTAATTCATTGCTAAAAAAATATAAATTTGTTAATTCATCATATATGTATCCATTTATATAAAGTAAAAATCTAGCAAATTCTTTATCATCTAAATCAAATTCATACATAAATACATCAATTGACCATACCTTCTTTTCACAAATAAACTGGTTGACATATTCATTATCTACAGGTGGAAAAACTCCATCTGGTATATGTAAAAATTTTTTGCTTATATAAGAAATTACTGATTTTCCTAAATTAAAAGAATCAACCATTGTCACAATAAAATCCATTGTAGTATACGCACCATTGATAACAGTAATCAAAAAACTCCAAAAGCTTTCAATTCCGCAAGCTCCAACTCCATCAGGTTTATACCATATAATTGAAGTTAAATTAAACTGATTTAAATACTCTTCAATTGTGCATTGTTCAACAGGCACAATCCATTTTACAATGCCATCCTTAACAATATATTTAACAGCTAAATAAACATTTTCTCCTCGCGTATAATGACATAAATTGTTTTCTTTATCAATACAATCCAAAGGATTCAATCCTAGTTCATTTAATAAATCTGCTAAAGTTGTTGTTTCACAATATTCAAAAATAAAATTTTGTAACTCTTCTCCACAACCTTTATACACTACCTCTATTTTCACATTATCATCCTCATTTCCATGATATTTTTAACTGATACATATCATACACTTATTTAATTTGCATTAAAAATTAAGCTTGTCTATTTTATCACTATCTATTAACCTATACATTTCGATCCGATTTGTTCTATCGTTCGTTTTGTTAAGACGATTTTTAATGCTATTTCACCAAAAGTGTACAAAGAGTTCTCTATTAATAATGAAATTACTTTTTTCTCTGTTTTATTTAAACCGACACTTTATACATTTTTCTATTTTTCAAGCATCTAACTCAATAACAGTAAATATAGATATGAGAAAATTATTAGTGCTGATACTTTTAATTTTATAAAAGTACATTATAAATTTGCGATTTCTTAAATCATATACAAAGGAATATTGACTAACCAATCTTCTTTTTTTTATAGTTCTACATTAAAGTACATGTGCGAGGATCTGGCTTAAACTTTTCATAATACGTTTTTAAACTCTTAGCTTTACTTCTATTGGAACAATCAAATCTTATGTATCTACCACAAATCAATTTTACAAGACACTCTATCATTTGTATAGTAATAAACTTATAAACCTACAACGTTTTTAATTCTTGGCAAACAAATTGCCCGGTTAACGTTCCTTTAAATCCAACAAATAATTGATTGAGTCCAGCCATACATCCAAGTAAACCCAGTTTGTACTTGTACATGAATTAGCCGAAGGAAACATTTATTCAATAAGTTCACAAATGATTCCTTTGTCTAATATGAATTTAACCTTACCACTCGCTTCTTCACTAATCTTATCATACAATCTTCCAGCACTATAGCTTTCTCCAAGTACTGTATAAGGACTATTGGCTACATAACCAATCTTTCCTAGTCCTGCAAGATTTACACTAATGGCTTCTTTATCATATTCATTATCTTTTTCTTTCTTTAAATAAACAATCATTTCTTTTTCTAGAAATGAATCGCCATAATAATGATGTAATCCTGTAACTGTAAAATATATGTTTGACATAAGTATGTCCTCCTTTATAATTTTAAGTTACACCATTAATTGACACTATGCGTGTCTAAATAATAAATAAATCAAATTATTTTTTGAATAGATCATTGGACTATTTGGAAAATAAAGAATCATACGGTATATATAATAGACAATCATGAGTGTACACCATATGATTAATATCATTTTTCTTTTCTCGGGTTTTAACAAGCATAGAACGCCACAAATTAGTGTTGGTATTAATAGAGCATGGTAATACAAAGATAATTGAATATTTCCTTTAAGAAGATAATACAGGCTTGTTTTCATGTTGCATCCTGGACATGGCAATCCTGTTATGAATTGAAAGGGGCATTTATAGAATAATAAAAGAAGGAATAGTAAGAGAACTATTCCTAAATATTTAGTCTTTTGCGAAATCATTAATATGACTCTGAAGGATGCAAAAGGATACTAATGATAATTGAAGTATAGATAATACCATTAAAACGATACTATCATCACTTGGATGATGTCCATTACTTCTTGTAAGACTAGATACCATCTTACCAGCCTTCCATAAGTAGTATAATAAGTAGATTCCACATGTCACAATGCTTAATACAACAACAAGTCCTGGTTCAGCACCTTTTTCTTGGTTTTGACTTTCACATAAATCATTTAAGTCATGTGCAATTGTATATAGCCAATAAATACTATAAATGAAACAAGTAACTAGACTTAATACTACACATAGTCCAATACTCTTTTCTTTTACAATTCCAGTAGTAAATGAAAAACTTGGTTCTACATGCACTTTTTCATTACCTGCAAGCTCGGTATTTTTTAATCTTTGCCAATCTTGCATGCCTGTTTTCCATACAAAACTATTTCCAGTTAATACACCACTATCAATAAATCCCTTCATGTCTGATTCACTAAAAGGACCTTTAGAATCATTATTCTCTACATAATACCAATCATTTGAAGACGATGTAGAAATAAATTCATTTAATTCCGTATTCTCTAGTCTTTCCCAGTCTTTCATACTTGCCTTCCAAACTAGAGTACTACCATTGATTTCACCAGAAGTAATCTTAGTCTTCATCTCTTCTATACTGAATGATCCTTTAGAGTCATTGTTCGATACATAGTACCATTCTTTGACTGATGTAGTTGATTCATTCTCATTTACTGATTCCTCATTATTTGTATCAACTTCAGATTCATTAACTTCTTCTTCAGTCTTATCTACTACTGTAACAGGTACAACAATATCTCCATCGACTTCTACCTTTGTTCCACAATTTGAACAAAATTTAGAATCATCACTTATTTCGTGCCCACAATTTTTACAAAACATATTCAATCTTCCTCTCGATTAATTCAATTATAAGATGAATACCTTCTTAACACAACTACTTAAGAAAAACTTAAGATTCAAAAACAAGCTAGGATTATCCCCAGCTTGAATAACTATTCTTTGATCATGTCCATTAATACTTCTTTGATTTGAAGTTTATCGTCTGTTTGATTCATTAATTCTTTGAGCTTATTTAATTTAGAATCTACTTCTTTTGAATCAATATCCATCTTTTCGTGTACAAAGATTAAATTGTTGTCTGTCTTATGACATTCTTCCATTTCTAGAGCTAATTCTTCAAACATCTTTTCTCCAGGACGTAATCCAATTTCTTGAATTTCAATATCTCTTCCTGGTACAAGTCCTGCCAAGCGAATCATTTTGTCAGCTAAATCCCAAATTCTTACTGGTTTGCCCATATCTAATACAAAGATTTCTCTTTCATTCGCATAGAAGCCTGCTTGTAGTACTAATTGAGCTGCTTCTGGAATAGTCATAAAGTAACGTTTAATGTCTTTGTGTGTTACAGTGACTGGACCGCCATTTTTAATTTGTTCTTTAAAGATAGGAATAACAGAACCATTAGATCCTAACACATTACCAAAACGTACAGCAGCCATATGAATACCACCCTTAGTATTTCTTGATTGCATATACATTTCTGTCATACGCTTAGTAGCACCCATTACGTTTGTTGGATTTACCGCTTTATCTGTTGAAATCATAATAAAACGAGATATACCACAGTCGCAACAAGCATCTATCACATTCTTTGTTCCAAAGATATTATTTCTAATAGCTTCTGTAGGACGATCTTCCATTAAAGGTACGTGTTTATGTGCTGCCGCATGATAAACTACATCCGGGTTGTAGTTTATCATAAGCTTATAAATTTCTTCTCTTTCACGAATGGAAACAATTAAAGATTCTAGTTGAATAGAATCATTCATCTGTTTCTTTCGTTTCATAACTAAGAATTCTTGTTTAAGCATATATAGTGCATTTTCATTAATATCCACCATAATCAATTTAGAAGGATTGAAATGAATAATTTGACGACACAATTCAGAACCAATAGATCCACCGGCTCCGGTAACACAAATTACTTTATTCGTAAGATAAGAACCAATCTGATCAACTTTTAAGTCAATGCTAGGACGGTTTAATAAATCCTTGATATCAATATCTTCAAATGAAATATGATTACTCTCGTCATTTCCAACAAAGATATGCATGATTTTTGTTGGAATAGAAGTGGATGTACATAAATCTAAGATTTCTTGTTTTCTTTCGTCACTCACAGAAGAAATTGTAATAAAGATACAATGAACATTGTTCTCTTGACAAATACGCTCTACTTCAGAAATCGTTCCAAGTACTGGTTTACCACTTAGCATAGTCCCCTTTTTCTTAAAGTCATCCAAGAAACCAATCACATTGTATGGATAGGCCATATTATGATAAATTTCATTCATCAATAAATATCCACCATTACCAGCTCCTACAATCAAACAATTATCCACTCTGTCCACATCGACTATATAGCGTCTTGCCATTCTATATAGCATTCTTGCCCCTAAAAGAAATATAAAACATAACAATTCAGCTAGTGCGATTAATTCTATACTAAATAGATCAACTTTTATAACGAAATAAGACATGATTAAAAAACACACAAAACAACTTAAAAATGTACGTATAATTTCATTTGGCCCTGTATATGTCCATAATGACATTTGTGTTTTAAACAATCGTAGAACAATAAAGTGTAGAAGCAACATGAATATTAATCCAAGACTTAACATCTTTGTCAGAGCGATTGTTTTCTCATTAATAAAGAAATTATTTTGAATCATGTATGCCACTAAATAAGAGAACATGACAATACATACATCAATGAGTGATATTAGAATTCCTCTATATTTTTGGTATATATTTGATTTGTATAAACTATTCATATGTTAAAAACCTCTTTTACATTTCTTTATTATAACTTAAAACATATAAAAAGTAAAAAAGCCATCTCTTTACGAAATGGCTAGTGGTATTCTATCCTGCATAATCCTCAGAATAATAATATTCTGCAGGTTCTTCTGGCTGATAGTAATATTCATCATTTTCCTCATAATAAGGCTCTTCATACGTATAATAATCTTCATCTGTTTCTTCACTATTGTTATTCATCTCAGCAAACTCTTGAGCATTGCCTACTGAATTATCTTCACTCGGTTTTTGAGAAAAACCAGAAGTATCTTTTACAGAAGATGCCTTTTTACCATCCAAAATAGCTTGAATCTTCCTTCTTGCGATTTCATTCATTTCTTCATTTTGAACAATGACTGAAGCATAGCCTGAAGAAGCATAACAGAATCTAGAATCTGAATCCCCCACAAGTGAATATGATTCAAATTTCCAATCCGGCATATTATTCAATTCATACTTGATAAAATCACTGATTTCATCATTCGATAAGTTTGTATCAAAAGCTACAGCCAATGCATCCATAAACTTACCATAGTTTGTGATCATCTTAGGTGAAATAATACGTTTGATAATAGCTTTAAATACTTTCTGTTGGTTACGAACACGCTGATTATCACCATCCAAATAGGCATGTCTTTCACGCGCAAAGGCTAATGCCGTTTCACCATCTACATGATGTTGACCAACACTTAAACCAGGTTGTCCATTCGCATATAGAATATCAACTTCTTCACCCTTTTGAATATCCAAATCAATTCCATCCAGTGCATCAACTAAGTTTACTACACTAGAGAAGTTAATACGAATATTATAATTGATTTTTATACCCAATGCTTTTTCAATCGTTCTTTCCGTACACTTCACACCCATTAAACCAGAATGCGTTAATTTATCCTTACTATCTTCAGGACAAGCATTATCCCCAGTTTCATCACATACTAAGTCAACATAATAATCACGAGGGATACTCGTCATTAAAATACGACCTGTTTTAGGATTTACCGTCAACAACATATTCGCATCACTACGCGTATTACTATCCTGTAAAGATCCATAAGAATCGTTGCCACTCACTAAAATAGTAAACGCATCTTTAGTAATATTTTTAACAGGATCACTCGGGTTATCTGTCTTGTCTACTTTTGTATATTCTACATTTTGGTAAATTGTTTTCGAATCCGTTTGAAAATTAAAATACGCCTCACTCTCATGTAGAATATCACGATACTTTTCATTTAAACAAATCGCATCGACTTTATCATCATAGAAAGCCGTCATTAAATCATCTAATGAATCATAATCCTTTGTCTTATAAGATATTTTCTTCTTATCTAAAGAATCCAACATACGCTTAGTAGCTTTCTTATCCACACTCAACATTGTACCAATTGTCTTTTTCTTCAAATTATTCTCGTTCTTGATTGAAGAAGCTTTCTTAACAACAATCGAAGTAGTTGTTGCCTTACTATCCGCAAGGCTTGTTACGACATCAAACGTATCCTTTGTCTTAAATAAGAAATAATTGCCATACGCAAGACCAATACACATGCATAAAGATATCAACCCAAATAGAAAACGACTAAAGAACTTCTTAGCCTTAACCCTCATTAAAATAGTCAGAATTAAAGCTAATAGTATAAACACCAATGAAACTAATATTATTAATTTAAAAGGCAATAAATTCAAACGAATCATTTGAAAAATAAATGCACCCAACGCAATAAACATAAATACAGTTAAAAACTTACTGATAGGACGCTTATTTTTCTTCTTTTTCTTTTTCACATTCTGTGAAAGTTTTACATCCTTTTTAGACATAACAAAATCTCCTATAAACTCTTTTTGTAGCTCACATTTATTTATTATATAATAAATGACCATGAGTTGGCAAATTCACACAAAGAGTGCGAGATTACATGAACCTTTCACAACGAAATGCAAAACCTTTAAATCCACCCTGTTTTGCTTCATACAAGTTCTTTTCATAGTTCAATAAATCAGCCTTATACTTATATTCCAATGCCTTCGATGAATAATCATTTAATACATCAAAGAATAACAGAAACAATCCAGCTAATACCAATACACAAGAAGCTAGTATTAACCAAACAACTGGAACAAGCAAATAAATAACATTCAAGATAAGAGCACCAGTAAAACAACAAAAAGTAGAAACAAGCAATCCTATATGACATCTATGATACTTCTTGCTTAGTTCTTCAAACTTACGAATATTCGTATGAATTCTATTTTGTATATAATCTGCAGTTTCCATAATAAACAACACCTCACAATGAAATTATACACCTACAAAACAAAAAAAGAGCAAGGAATATATCCTTACTCTACATCATCCGCTGATTTACCAGCAAGAACAGCATTGATTTTATTTTTAGCCGTTGTTACAGTACTTTGATCTGGAACCATTACATAAGCTGCATCACCAAGCTCAGCACACATTAATGTATCTCCAGTACCATTTACCATATATTGTTCCATTTTCCATTTTGGATTACTATTTAATTGATATTTAATCAATGATGAAATTTCATCATTTGACATAGTTGTTGAGAATGTATTTGACATACTATCCATAATAGAGGCATAGTTAGTAACAATTGCAGGACTTGTAATCTTATCAACAATACCCATTAAAACTTGTTGTTGATTCTTAGTACGTTGACGATCTCCTTCACTGTAAGCATAACGCTCACGAGCATATCCTAACGCTTGTTCCCCATTTAAGTGATTCACACCAGCATGTACACTTAATCCAGGAGCATGCATAAAATTACTGCATTCATAACCTGGTTCAACATTTACATCAATACCACCTACAGCGTCAACAATATCTGTTACCGTATCGAAACCTACTTTAAATGTATAGTTAATTTCAATACCTAAAAGTTTCTCTACAGTACGCTTTGTTGTGTTAGTTCCATGAACACCCGTATGCGTAATCTTATCTAATGCACCCTGTTGACATCCATCTGCCGCATCACAAGCTGTTTCGACATAAAAGTCACGAGGAACTGATGTTAATAAAATTGTTCCAGTTTTAGGATTTACAGTAGCGACCATAATAACATCACTACGTCCATTTTCGTCATATCCACCACGAGTATCTGATCCTGAAATCAATACATTGAATGGCGTATTTGTAATATTACTAACAGCTTTCGCTTTATCTGTATTTTCTACTTTATAAGAAGTCTGGTAAACAACTCGAGTATTACTATCAAAGTTTGCATAAGTTTCCATATCCGTAATTTGGCTACGACTAGACTCACTAATAACAATAGAATCTACTTCACCATTATAGAATGATTCAAGCATTTCAGTCATACTACCGAATTCTTTTTGTTCCATTTGTATTCCAGAATTAGTCAATTCCTTTAAAATCTTTTTAGAACCAACAGTATTAATATTTGCCAAAGTACCTACACTATGACCAGTAAGATCCGTTTTCTTTTTCATTTCACTGGATTCTTTAACTACAACACTCACTGTATTTTTAGAATGTTTAGCAACATTCGTCATACTTGAAAGTAGTCCACCAGTCTTTGACATATAATATCCGCCTAAACAAGATCCCAATGAAATTGACAAAGCGAAAATAATACAAATGATTTTAGATACAACACCCTTTGTTGCGAAGCACAACAATAAGATAAAAATTAAATCTAATAATACAAATACAATTGTCATTAAAAACAATAGTTTTGTAGGCAATACATTCAATTTAATAATGTTAAACAACAAATACATTGTTGCAGCAATCATTACAATTGAAAAAATAATCCCAAATACTTTTCCTATATTACTTTGTTTTTTATTTTTTTTCATAATAAAAATCTCCTATACGGTAAATATAATACAACAAATACAAAAAGCTCTCAAGCTTTGAATTACACGGCACCTTCGCCATAAAGAACTTGTTTCACTGTTTTAAATAATAAAGTAATATCCAACCAAAATGACCAGTTACGATAATAATATTCATCTAATAATAAACGGTGATCAAAATCTACCTCACTTCTTCCATGACTTTGCCACATTCCAGTAATACCAGGTTTACATGCGATGACATCATAATAATAGTCTCCCATATCCTCTTTTTCTCTTGGTAAATATGGGCGAGGTCCAATTAAAGACATTTGACCTAACAATACATTAATAAATTGTGGAAACTCATCCAAACTCTTTTCACGCATGAATTTTCCTGCACTTGTAATACGTGGATCATTCACTAATTTTTTATTTTTTGTATATTCCTCTCTAATTGCAGGATCCTTTTCCATTAACTCTTCAAGAATCTTATCCGCACCGAATACCATTGTACGATATTTAAACATTTTAAATTCTTTTCCATTTTTACCAATTCGATTCTGCGTAAAGAAAATAGGACCTTTATCTCCTTCTTTGCGATTTTTAATGAAGACAAAGATTGTCAATGGTATTAATAATAATAAACCACATAGTCCGGCACAAATGTCAATAATTCGTTTTAATGCATAAGATAAGAAATGTTCTAAGCCTCGAGAATTTGATATCATTAAGATCCCATCAAAATCTTCTACCTTTGTATCAAAAGTTACTAAGCCATTAACTTGAGGTAAATATTTAATTACTGCAACTTTATTTTTAAACACTTCAAATATCGCATTCAAATCATCACGATCTAATTCAGGAATAGCAATCAATACTGTATCAATATCTTTTTCTTTAATTACGGAACAAATTGAATCTAAATCATATGTTTTATTTATATCTACAATTTGCTCTTGTTGAACATACTTAATTCTGTTTGATTTATTACAATTCACAAATCCAACCACATCCAATAATGAATATCCATTACCTCTACATACATATTCTAGTTGCTCAGCTGTATGACCGATACCAACAATTAAAGTATTATGTTTAAACCATTTTCTAAATATTTTATGAGAATATCTAGAGTTACATCCTGCAAATACAAATAAAACACAAGTTAATAAAACGAATCCGAAGAATTTCTTAATCGTCCAAGTACTAATTGGAAAAACAAGAAAACTACCTATAAAAAAGCCAATATGACTTAATATGATTAATCGTATTTCATCATACATTAATAAAACTTTTCCTTGATATCTTCCAATCAATAATTGCATTAAAAAATATAATATACATAATTTCCAACACGTTTCCAAATCGTATCCAGAAAATTGTATAATAAACATAAAAAATACAAATTCAATCGTAATTTTTAAAGTTCCAATTCTAGACATAATATAACCCTTTCACTATAACTCAACTCATTCTACTAAAAAACAAAAAGCTCCTCTTTTGCAAATGGGTGGTAATCATTCGCTTATTTACTATGTTTAGAGCTCATTGCATCCCGATATCGCACTTTTTTTGGCGATAAAACTGCCATTTCAATAAATTTTAACACCTTATCATACTTGTCCTTTGGCTCATT
>NZ_JAHQVB010000041.1 GCF_019052655.1 Holdemanella porci | reverse complement strand
TCTGATACTCCCCTATAAAAATGGCTATTTATCAACTGTTTGTTGTGACATAGCCATTTTTTTAAAAATCATTTTTACCCAATTTGATACAAGCGTTAGTATAAAAGGAATCAGACATACATTTAAAATCACATAGATAATTTCATACCATTGTAAGTGAACAATATAGAAAAAGTTCTTACATAAAATGATTGAACCGGCAAATATTACTGACATGATTGTAACCAATATTTTTCTTAGCATTGTCATTGGCACACATACTCGTATCAACACCATAAGTGCATTGACTCCGGCAAGAATTGTACACATTGTTGAATATTCATTAGGTGAAATATAAACAAAATGGCCTAAGATTGAAACACCAATTACACTACAAATTACACATATGGCTCCTGGCAATGCTTTAGATATAACATTTCTTAAGAAATTTTCTTTTACAATATTTCCGTTTGGTTCAAGCGTTAATATAAAGCTAGGAATTCCAGTTGCCAAGGCAGAAATCAAAGTCAATTGAATAGGTTTAAACGGATAGTTTTTTAAACATACAAGTGTTAATAAAGAAAGTCCAATTGAGAAGATTGTCTTCACCAAAAATAAAGAGGCTGTTCTTTGAATGTTATTAATAACACAACGTCCTTGATATAAAATAACAGGTAATGTATTCATTTGGTTTTCTAATAAAACTAGGCTCGCCACACTTTTACATGCTTGTGAACCCGAACCCATCGCAATAGAACAATCTGCTTCCTTTAATGCCATAACATCATTTACACCATCACCCGTCATTGCGACAGTTTTATTTCTTCTTTTTAAAGCTAACACAAGTTCCTTTTTTTGTTCTGGAGTAACACGTCCAAAAATCGAATACGAATCTACAACCATTTCTACATCCTTTATAGTAGACATATCAATACTTTTTGATGTAAAACCTGCTTTTCTCGCTAAAGCTTCCACTGTTCTAGGATCATCTCCTGAAATAATTTTTATATCCACGCCTTGTTTTTTAAAGAAATTTAAAGTATCTTTGGCATCTGGCCTTAATTCATCACGAAGGCAAATATAAGCCAAAACAGCATTATCTTTCATCAAAACAACTACACGCATAGCTTGAGACGTATAGTCTTCAATATGTTTTTCTACATCCAAATCTATTTCTTTGGCAATATATGAATACGCTCCTAATTTATATTCTCCATCTTCAAATGTCACGCTCGAATATTTTCTTTGACTTGAAAACGGCAAATAGGATACAACTTTCTTATAATTTCTTGCCTTAAAATAGTTTCTTATCGCTATAGCTGTCGCATTGTCATCTGGTAAAGCCTGCATCATATCGCCTAGAATTCCGTCGACATTTTCAATTTTTTCAACATGACAAACACTTAGTTTTCCTTGAGTCAATGTACCGGTCTTATCTAAACACAGTGTATCTGTCCTAGCTAAGGTTTCGATACAATATAGTTCCTGTACTAAAACCTTTTGTTTACCAAGCTTATAAGCACTGATTGCCAATGCAACACTAGTTAAAAAGACAAGTCCTTCGGGAATCATGCCTACAACGCCAGCCACAGTATTTAAGGTTGCAGTTGTATAATTTGTTTTAATAAGCTGCTTAATGAACAAAACACATCCCAATGGAATTAAAATATATGTACACCATTTTATAATCCAATCAATTGAATCTCGTAACTGACTCGGATAACGTTTAAAACGCTTAGCATGTTTTAAAATCGAATACGCATATGTATCTTGTCCTACTTTGTCTACGTGCATCCAACATTTTCCTGAAATCACAAAGCTTCCACTAAGTAATGATGAATTTTCTTGTTTATATACCGCATCACTTTCACCCGTCAACATGGATTCATCGCATTCAATGCTTCCAGATATAATATGACCATCAAAACTGATTTCATCGCCAGCATATAATACGAGAATATCGTTGACTTTCACTTCTTCAACGCTTAATTCCAGTTCAGTATTATTTCGAATCACATGAATCTTTGTCTGATTTAATAAAGAAAGCTTATCCAACATATGTTTTGAACGAATTTCCTGGAACAATCCAATCACCATATTTAAAATGACCGTAATCATAAAGAGCATATTACGATAAGATCCCGTAAAGAATACAAATATAGCTAGAACAACGTTTATTCCATTAAATAAAGTAAACACGTGTTGTTTAATTATTTCTTTATAGCTTTTCGATAAATTATTTGGGTTATGCATATACTTATTATACTACATTTTAAAATATGAAATTATTAAGATTCTATTAAAAATGATACGACAATAGCCGTATCATTCAAAAGATTCTAGTGGTGTATCCGCAAGCGCAACAGCTTGGGCATAAGATGTAATTGCCAAGTTGGATTCAATAGCTTTTTGTAGGCAGAACATCAATAATCTTGTATCAAATGCCTGCAAGTCTTTATCAAAGTTAATAGCCGGATATTTTGATAAATGCTCTAATAATGTATCTACGTTTTCTTTTGTATGTTTTGTAGAAATACCAGTCACAACAACATTTTCTTGTTTAACAGCCTTTAAGCCATTCAACAATGCTACATACGGTTTATCTGGTCTTTGTACAAGCATCACCTTATTTTTAGGGGATGAAGCCAGTCTTAATGTCCATACACTCTTGCAGCTCACAACAATTTGCGTACAATTTTCATCATTCGCAAACAAATCAATTGTTTCTAATAATTTGTCATACGTATCTTCTACTTCTTTACAATCATCAAATACCAACGCTGAATATTCCATCTTTATACCTATCCTTTCAAATCTTCTGGCAAAGTTATTTTTTTATTTGTGAAACTTGATAATACCACTTTTACTCTCGCCTTAGAAAACCACTCTACAAGCTGAGCATCGTCTGTTGCCTGCACTTGTTTATTCCTTGCAAGTCGGTGACACTCCTTAATTAAATTCGTTTTAAAACATTGCGGTGTCTGAGCATGATATACAAGCTTTCTTTCTAATGATTCCTTTACATAACCATCCACAACAATCTTTGTCGTATCCACACTAGGTACCATTAATAAACAGGCATCCTCTGTTTCTAAAGAGTGTTTCAAATCTAAAATCCACTTTTTTTCAACAAAAGGTCTAGCCCCATCATGAATCATAACATAATCTTGATCTACGATTTGTAATCCGTTGTATACACTATCTTGTCGTGTTTGTCCTCCTGTTACAACTTGGATTCGAGAATCATATAAATAGTTTTCAATAACATAGTCCTTTTCATAATCCGCACAAACTAAAACGACCTGTTTACAATCTTCATCTGATAAAAAAACAGACAGACTCTTATTTAGTACAGTTTGTCCATTTTCAAAAGTATAAAATACTTTATTATAATCTAAATTCGTTCGACTGCCTCTTCCAGCAGCTAAAACAATCACGCTATAGTTCATGGATTCATTATATCAAATTTTCTTAACAATTGATAAAAAAATTGGAAGATTAACGACCATATAAAAATAGTTGGGGGTTTAGATCTGCTTTAAGATTACATAGGGCAGTGTGCTAGGCAGCTAAAAATTCGCTCCAAAGTATTTTGGGGCTTTTTTAGCACCTGTAGCTATACACTTGTTGATTTTCAAGAGGATTAATATACGTTATTATAGAATTATAAGATTGTTGTTGTACATTTATGTTCTTCATTCAGATATAAATGTCTTCCAGGATTACATGAATGAAACTCGGATTATTTTGTTTTAAAACAAGCCTTTAATTACTGTTGTATCGTTTCAAAAGACACAGGAGTAATTACTGTAGAACAGAAAAGAATCAACAATGCATTGTTGCAGAATCATATCGCAATCATCAAATTGGTTACGAAAGCAGCCAGTGGCTATCAAAGCTGGGAGTGATTCAGAAATGGATGTATGCTGATCTTAGGAAAGTCATCGATTTTGAAATCGACAAGGATGATGGAAGCATTAAAATGGTTGAAAAAATGGACCCAGACAGCTAAATGTTGTCTGAGCCCAATATCAGCTATAAACTGTTTTGGGGTATATGCCGCTCCTTAAATTCTTGGAGAGCAAATTCACCTAACCCCATCCAAATTTATTGCACCGATTAAACTTCCAATTCAATTACCTCTTGTTCTTTCAAAGATTTTTTCATATCAATAAGCCTTTGGTTTCTTGAACCACGAAATGCCAATGTGATATCTTTTTCTTCTTCTTTAAATGGACCATCCACTAAAACATCCAATAACGACAACATTTCATCCGTTACTTCACAATGTTTTCGTCCACCATCCAACAAGTCTTGATCTAAAACAAAGCCTGTAAAAGACCAAATATTCTTTTCTGGTAATTCGTCACGAACACGACGAAGCAATTTAACTAATTCTCTTTGATTCTCCGGCTCAAAAGGCTCTCCACCAAGTAATGTCAAACCTGAAATATGGCTTGGTTTTAAAGCATCAATAACCTCATCTTCTGTTTCCTTTGTATAAGGCTTACCATAATCAAAGTTCCATGTTTCTGGCTGGAAACAATTTTTACAATGATTTGTACATCCCGATACAAATAGTGTCACACGCACCCCTTTACCGTTCGCAATATCGTTTTTCTTTATATTTCCAAAATACATAAATACCTCCTAAAAAAGAGCTAGAAACTAGCTCTTATAAGTGTAGTACTCTTTCTTTGATTTCTTGTGTTCGTCCTTGATTCCAGAACTGTGTACCGATATATCCACAAGTACGACGAGCCACATTCATTTTTTCTTGGTCACGATTTCCACAATTTGGACATTCCCAAACTAATTTATGGTTTTCATCTTCCACAATCTTGATTTCTCCTGTATATCCACATACTTGGCAATAATCTGATTTTGTGTTCAACTCTGCATACATAATATGATTATAAATATGTTTCATAATTGCCAAAACAGCTTCAATGTTATTTTCCATATTTGGAACTTCTACATAGCTAATGGCTCCACCTGGAGAAAGTTTTTGGAACTGTGATTCAAATGTTAATTTAGTAAACGCATCAATTTCTTCTGTTACATGAACATGATAACTATTTGTGATATAGTTCTTATCCGTTACATGTGGAATAATTCCAAAACGCTCTTGTAGATGTTTAGAGAACTTAAATGTAGTTGACTCCATAGGAGTTCCATATAATGAGAAGTCAATATTTTCTTCTGCCTTCCATTTAGCACAAGCATCATTTAGATACTGCATAACTTTCAATCCAAATGAAGTTCCTGGCTCTTCAGTATGAGGGTGTCCAGTCATATAATATACACATTCACATAATCCAGCATATCCCAAAGAAATTGTAGAATATCCACCAAATAATAATTTGTCGATTGGCTCTCCTTTTTTCAAACGCGCCAATGCACCATTTTGCCATAAAATAGGAGCTACATCACTTGGTGTACCTAATAATCTTTCATGGCGACACATCAATGCCTTTTTACACAACGCCAATCTTTCATCCATGATTCTCCAGAATGCTTCTTCATCCTGTTTACTTGAACAAGCTACATCAACTAAGTTCAAAGTAACAACACCTTGGTTGAATCGGCCATAGTATTTTGGTTTACCATTTTCATCTAAATACGTAGTTAAGAATGAACGACATCCCATACACGGATAACAATGCCCTTCTCCATTCGCATCTACTTTTAATTCCAACATTTTCTTTTCAGAAATATAATCTGGAACCATACGCTTAGCTGTACATCTAGCCGCTAATTCTGTCAAATGCCAATATTTAGAATCTTCTTCAATGTTGTTTTCTTCAAGAACATAAATCAATTTAGGGAAAGCCGGCGTAATCCAGATACCTTTTTCATTTTTAACTCCCTTGATTCTTTGTTTCAACATTTCTTCAATAATCATAGCTAAGTCATCACGAGTCTGTCCTTCAGGCACTTCATTTAAATACATGAAGACAGTCACAAATGGAGCTTGACCATTTGTCGTCATCAATGTGATAACCTGGTATTGAATCATCTGTACACCTTTTTCAATTTCTTTACGAACACGCATTTCTGCCATTTTATTAACTGTATCTTCAGATGAATCTAGATTTAATGATTCTAATTCTTCTTTTACTTCACGACGTGCTTTTTCTCTTGAAACCTGTACAAATGGAGCTAAGTGAGAAAGTGTAATACTTTGCCCTCCATATTGTGAACTAGCAACTTGCGCAATTATTTGTGTAGCTACGTTACATGCTGTAGAGAAACTATGTGGTTTTTCAATCATTGTTTCAGAGATAACTGTACCATTTTGAAGCATGTCCTCTAAATTTACTAAACAACAGTTGTGCATGTGTTGTGCAAAGTAATCTGAATCATGGAAATGAATAACACCTTTTTCATGGGCCTCCATAACATCTTGAGGTAACAAGAAACGTTTTGTGATATCCTTTGAAACTTCTCCAGCCATATAATCACGCTGAACACTGTTTACTAATGGATTTTTATTTGAGTTTTCTTGTTTAACTTCTTCATTATTTCGCTCCAGCAAAGACATGATCTGCTTATCTGTTGAATTTGCCTTACGAATTAAAGCACGTTCATAACGATATGTGATATAGTTGTGAGCTACCGCAAAACAACGATGTTCCATCAATTCTCCCTCAACCATATCTTGAATTTCTTCCACATTTGGGCTTCTCTTCAAGTTTTCACATTTATCGATAACACTTTGCGTAACAGAATGAATCAATTCATCTGTCATTTGATTGTGTGTTGTAGCTTTACTTGCTTTTTTGATTGCATTTTCAATCTTTGATGCATCAAAAACGACTTCTTCTCCACTTCTTTTAATTACATTCATATTAATCCTCCTAAAAATAGTTGAACCTTCAACTATTTTTGTATACATCTAGTATACTAATAAATTTTTCTAAAACAAGTCTTTACATTCATACGAAATAATGCTTGACCTTTATGTAAAGGAAACCAGTTTTTTTATTTTTTTAAAGTCCGCTAATTTGTGTAAATATTTTAATTTCCAACCATTTTTGTGCAACCTCATTTATCATTAAAATAATATGAATATTGACACTTATTGTGTCAATTTAAATAAATTATGATAATTAATGTTAAATTCACATATACTTGATACAATAAAAGAAAGATGCAAAAAGGAGGTCACTATGGACTATAAAATCAAAGGCGATTCAGATTGCCCTATCGTTGAAATCAATCTACAGAATAATGAAACGGTAAAAATCGAAAGAGGCTCTATGGCCTATATGTCAAACGTTGTGATTGAAGGTAAAATGAACAGTAACAAAAAAGGTATTAGCGGCGTATTAGGCGCCTTAGGACGAAGCCTTACCAGTGGCGAAAGTATGTTTATTACAGAGGCTACCGGAACAAGTCACGACGGATTACTTGGTATTGCACCTTCTATTCCAGGAAAAATCACATGTTTAGAGGTTACACCAGCATGTCACTACTATTTAAATAATGGTGCTTTTTTGGCATGTGATAACACTGTTAGCTACGAAATGAAAACACAAAGCGTTGGAAAAGCATTACTTGGTGGAACCGGTGGATTCTTTGTCATGCATACATCTGGACAAGGCGACCTATTGATCAATGCATATGGTGACATTATGGAAATCAATGTAGATGCAGATCATCCAATCACAATTGATAATGAACACGTTATCGCATGGGACGATTCTTTAGATTATGAAATCAAAATTGCATCCGGGACATTTGGATTCACAACAGGTGAAGGTTTAGTGAATGAGTTCCACGGAAACGGAAAAGTGTACATCCAATCTCGTAACCTACATTCATTAGCTGATGCATTAATCCCATTTATACCTCAAGGAAAGGACTAAAAAAGCGTGAGCCATTCACGCTTTTTACTTACAATCGTCCCCCTTGCAGTCAATACATGAGCGCACGCATTTACTACCCTTTAATTTTTTAAAACTCTCTTCACTAATTGTATGTTCCATACGACAAGCTTCTTCTTCTGCAAGAACAGATTCTACGCCAGCATGGAGCAATTGATTCTTAAAATAAATATGCCTTTCATACACTTGACTAGCCTGTTTTTGTCCTTGTTCTGTAAAGAATAAATATCCTGTTTTGTCCGTATAAATCAATTCTTTTTCTTTTAAGTCTTTCAAAGCATGTGAAACGCTCGGCTTAGAAAAGCCTAGAGCTGCCGCCACATCAATAGCACGAACATTCTCTTGTTGAGACTTTAATACATATATTGTTTCTAAATAATCTTCCTGAGATTGTGTTAGCTGCATTTCTATTCCTCCAGTTAGTTTTAGCTTACCATAAAAGTATAACAAAATTTCACATAAGATTCAAAACTTTTGCACAAAAAATAAAGTTAAGATACACTAGTAAAGCAAAATTATGCAAAAGGAGAACAAAAAAATGTTTAAATGTAATAAATTATTAGGCGTATCTCTAGCAGCCATTATGAGCATTTCAGCCGCTGCCACGAACGTATTCGCAATCGATACATCTGTTATAGATGAAAAATGGGGTAAACCAACCGTTGTATATGGTGGTGGTTTAAGTGAAGATCAAATCCAAAGCACACGTGAATTATTTGATATTGAAGATACAAATAACGTCTACGAAACAAGTGTTGATGCCAACGACTTATACAACTATTTAGGAATCGTTGGCGGAGATACATCCAGTTTGATTTCAAGTGTTATGGTTCAAAAACAAGATTCTGGTACAGGTGTAAAAGTAAAAATCATCACACAAAGCAATATCACAAAGATCACATCCAACCAATATGCCAACGCCGCAATTACAGCAGGTGTCAGTGATGTTGAAATCGATGTTGCTTCCATTTCAAAAGTTACCGGAGAATCTGCTCTAACCGGCGTTTACAAAGCGTTAGAAGCTAACGGAGAAACACTAGATCCAGACCGCACACAAGTTGCACAAGATGAGCTTGAAGCAACAAACGAAATTGCTCAAAATAATGCAGACGATTCTAATTTTGACTCTGCCCGCTTAGATCAGGCTTTAGTAGAAATCAAACAAGAGCTTGCCCAAATCAAGCAAAACCAAGGTAGTGCTGCAACTACCGAACAAGTTGAACAAGTCGTACAGGATGCTTTGGAGGAATTTAATTTAAGTGACATCATCTCTCAAGACGATATCGATAAATTGATTGCATTCGCCAAGAAATACCAAAACACTTCGGCTATTGACTCACAAGAAGTATTAAATCAATTAAACAAATTATCTGGCAGTTTAAAAAATCAATTATCTGGATTATTCAACAAAGCCCAATCTGAAGGATGGTTTGACAAGATTATTAACTTCATTAAAAGTCTATTTAACTAAAATAAGGAAGTCTTAAGCGACTTCCTTTTCATTTGCCATACGATATATTTCAAGCATATCCATTTCATCCAACTCTTTAAATTTTCCAATTGTGCGCGTATGCTCAAAGCTGCATTTGTATGTTAATTCATACAATTCTGGTTCTGTACACTTACGTTTTAACAATCCTTGAATACTTGTCGGCATGCCGATACTTCTAAAGAATTCTTCCATCTTTTCAATAGTATTCAAAGCACAAGATAATGTATCCGAATCATCCAAACCAAAAACACGATGCCCAAGTTTGGCAAATCGCGTTGGATTTTCCATATATACATGATTTGCCCAACTATCCCAAATAGCCGCAAGACCTGCACCATGTGCTACATTAAACATTCCACTTAATTCATGTTCCAATTGATGGCAAGCCCAATCTCCTAAAGAACGATCTCCAGTCATGTCATTGTGTGAAACACTACCTGCCCACATAATTTCAGAGCGTGCCTGTTCGTTAGAAGGATCTTCTAAAAGAATTTTTGTGTTTTTTATGACAATACGGACTAAACTTTCTGCCATTTGATCTACCAAATCCAATGTTTGGGATGGCGTAAAATATCGTTCCAATGTATGCATAATAATATCCGTACACCCACACATTGTTTGGTATTGAGATACAGTATATGTTAATTTTGGATTTAAAATAGAAAATTTAAAATATCCATAATCACTGCTTAAACCACGTTTCAGATTACCATCTTCATTTGTGATTACACTTGAATTGCTCATTTCACTGCCTGTTGCGGATAGCGTTAAGATACACCCCATAGGTAAAGCACCCTTCACCTTTTTCTTTCTTGCGTAATAATCCCAGACATCACCTTCATTATAAACACCATATGCAATGCCTTTGCTTGAGTCTAAAACGCTTCCTCCACCAACAGCAAGAATAAAGTCAACTCCTTCTTCTTTACAAATTTGAATTCCTTCGTTCACCTTTGAAAGTAATGGATTAGCAACAACACCTCCACACAAACAATAGGCAATATTTTCTTCATCAAGCGCCTTTTTCACTCGATCCAAAAGACCGGATTGAATGGCACTTTTCCCTCCATAATGAATCAATACTTTCTTTGGATGATATTCTTGTAAAATCTTTCCAACCCTTTGTTCCTCATCTTTACCAAAATACACTTTTGTTGGTGCATAAAACTTAAATTTTTCCATGTTTACCCCTTTTAAATCTTTTTCATTGAAACAGCTTCAATCGACAAGCTAAGACCAGCCACAACCAAATAGGTCGCAATAATATAATTAATGACTAAAGCACTTTGGAATGGCATTACCAAAAAAATAATGCTTAACAACAGATTGACCCAACCTGTAAAACTTAAATATTTCGTATCGATCACTCTAAAAAAACTAAGTCTAGAACCCCAAGTAATCTTTTGAATACCATTGACCAATAGCACAAACGCAAACAAAAATGTAAATGTACTTACAGTAATTGTAACTGGCATCGTGCATAATAAACAACCTAACAAAATATTTAAGATACCACTGGCTAGCCACATTGCATCTCTAAAGAAGAAGGTTGTTGTGATATATGAATAAATTTCACATGCACCCCAAACAATCAAGCCAATGGCTGCGATAATTTGAATCGTTGTGAATACCTTTTCTGGAAACACAAAACATAAAATACCAATAAGAATCAATACTATACTTAATATTATACTCATTCTTTTAGCCTTTTTATACCTTTCATTCCATTGTGTTTTGAATTCATCAATATAATCATAATCAGAATCAAACCATTTCATAAGTAACATCTCCTTTATGATTTCAGTATAACACTATTTTTAGCGCTTTCAACACCACAGTGCTAGACACGTTTTAAATTCTGTCTATTATTGTAAATTTATGTCATCAATGATAAACTTTTATTTGTCGAAAAAAAGGAGATTCTAAATGTTTAAAAAATACCTGATTGTGTTTTTTGTATCTATGGTACCACTTATTGAACTTCGTGGAGCAATTCCAATCGCAGCTGGAATGGGATTACCATTTATTCAATATTATATAATTGCGATTATTGGAAATATGATTCCTGTTCCCTTCATCTATTTCTTTGCCAGAAAGATTCTTGTCTGGGGAGCTGACAAGCCAGTTGTCGGAAACTTCTTTACGTGGTGTCTAGAAAAAGGTGAAAAAGGTGGTAAAAAATTACAAGCCACTGCAGGAAAAGGATTGTTTGTAGCCCTATTAATATTTGTGGGCATTCCATTACCAGGAACAGGAGCCTGGACTGGTACACTTGCCGCTAGTATCTTAGATATGAATTTCAAATCGAGTGTACTAGCTGTTATGTTAGGTGTCATTTTAGCCGGTATCATCATGGCTCTTACGAGTATGGGATTGTTTGGAGCACTGGGAGCACTATTCTAATAGTGCTTTTTCTTTTATCTAAAAGAAAAAAGGTTTGATTTTTTCAAACCTTACTTAAACATATTGTGCCTGAAAAAATAAACAGTCGCAATTACACAAGCTAAAATAGCTACAAAACTAGGAAACCATACAAACGGAAATGGCAACTGTACGTTCATCCCATAGAATCCAAAAATAATATTTGGGATAGCCATAACAATTGTGATTACAGTCAATTTATTCATGACAATGTTCATATTATTAGAAATAATACTCGCAAACGTATCCATCGTACCTGCCATTGTGTTTGAGTAAATGTTACACATCTCGATGGCCTGATGGATTTCAATCATGACGTCCTCTAACAAATCCTCATCTTCTTCATACAATTGAATTTGTTTTCCACGCATAATTTTATTTAATGTTACTTCATCCGATTTTAACGAAGTCGAAAAATAAACCAATGATTTTTCTAAACCTAACATTTCAATCAACTCATCATTTTCTACCGATTGATGTAAACGCGTCTCAGCACGACTTGATAAACGATCAATTTGGCGTAGACAAATCAAGAAACGTTGTGAAATACGCAAAGCTAAAAGTAAGAAGAACCTCGTTTTTAAACGCGTATCCATACCTTTGATTCTTCCTTGTGACATTTCTAAAATACTCCAGTTTTCATACAAACTAATTGTGACTACATATCCTTTTAAAATCACAATACCAATTGGCAATGTGGAATAAGTTGAATCAATCGAATCATCATCTTCATTTTCCGCACTTGGATAGTCAAAAATAATCAACAACTGTCTAAAATCATCGTCATAGTCCATATGCGAGCTTTCTTCTTCATCCAGTGAAGATTTGACAAATTCAGGTAAAACACCAATTTGTTCAATCAAATAATATCTTTCTTCTTCTGTAGGTGCAATCGCATTAATCCAACAGCCTGGTTCTGGTTCTTGAATTTTGCGTGTTCCATCTTCAAATGTTTTATAAAACTCTAACACAATTTGTCCTCCTTATATCTTAAACGAAGACAAATCCCATGTCTCCGAACATATATACATTTTTATTATTAAAATAACTCGGGTCTGGAGACATGTTTCCACCTACTTTCTACTAGAGAATATTGTATCATATTCATGTCATTTTCTTGTAAATTTTCACAAAAAAAAGACTAGTAAAAACTAGTCATAAGGTTTGTATTCCACTGTTTCTTTGTCAAAATCAATAAACAATTGGAATGCATTACGATCTTTGTCTTCATCCCAGATTTCAACAAACTTAGGTGTAACTTCAATTAGAATTTCTGTATCTACATGTGAATATGCATTGTAGCTTTGCCACAAGAATTCTTTGTATTTCTTTTCAAAAATACGACCAGGTTCATCAACAACCAAGCCTAAGTTTTTAGCTGTCCCCTCTACTTGCACTCCATTAAAGCACATAGCTACTTTATCATTTTTGAACAATTGTTGTGTTTTTCTAAAGTTTTTGTCCGTCTTAAAATAAATCTTGTCATTGTAGAAAACGCAACTTACATTTCTTACCATAGGATAATCGTCTACACAGCTAGCCAAAGCCATGATTTTATAATCCCCTAATTTTTCATCCATAATTTTTTTTGCTTCTAAAAGTTCCATGTTTTTCCTAACCTTTCATAACTAATATTAAAACTGCAATTGATACAATAATAAATGCACTGACAATTCCAACATCTTTTGTAAGTCCTTCACTTGTATTAGGCTGTGTAACAAACTGCGTATTTCTCAACGCATTTACAAGTGGTTTGTAGATCAACATTGCACAGGCTGCATTTAATGTACATTTAATAAAATTGAATGGAACAATACCTGGAAGTAACATACCGACCACTGCACTTCTTGGCATTTGATAATAAATCGGTGTAACAATATAGTTCCATAATGTCATACTCAATGTACAGCATACAGTTCCTAATACCAAGCCGATGATAGCTCCTTTTTTAGAGTGTTTATACTTATAGATGCAAGCTGCAACACATGCAAATGTACAAGTTGAAATCACATTCATCAAAACATCTAATAAGTTTCCTCCACGGAATACGATTTCTAAAAACGAACACAATAGACTCATAATAAAAGATGTCATAGGGCCATAAATAAATCCTGCAATCACAATAATGATATCTTTTGGATCGTAGCTTAGAAAAGATACGGCTGGTACAATTGGAAATTGTATCAATAAGTTTAAAACCATTGCCATCGCACTTAAGATCGCAATCGTTGTTAGTTTCTTTGTTGAACTCATAAATCATCATCCCTTCATATATCAACTAAAAAAACGTGCCTAAAGAAAATCCCCTAGGCGCGTTTAAATATACAAAAGAATATATAAAAACATCTTCTTCCATCCAGACTATACTGTCGCCACTGGAATTGCACCAGTTCATGCATAATGCTCGCGGGGTTTACCGCCGATAGGGAATTTCACCCAACCCTGAAGATTTAATTTATGCAAATTCAGTATACACTTGTTTCAAGTAAAAAAAAAGAGCAAATTAAATTGCTCTTTGTAGTATCCTTAAATCATAAGCCATGTTCTGTTCCACTTGCGTGGTGACAGTCATTTATCTATAGCATAAAGCTATCCAGCCTTCCTTTCGTTTCATTCCAGCCGATTCCCCTACCAAATTTGGGTTTCTCGCTTGTGGGGTTTACCCGTTCCACCCTATACGTTTCCATATAGATTCGTCTCTGTGGCACTTTTAAAGTTTGTTTACATAGTTTCCCTTAGCAAACAAAACAGCCGTCAAGCAATAACTTGCCTAGACTTATTTATTCATCTAGCACAAACACTACAATCATCACAGATTGTGCGAGCATGGACTTTCCTCTAACTATCTATGTAGCCAGCGACTGTCGATTTAATTCACTATTCTTCACTTTGATTAAATACAGCTTTTTCCAAACGTGCAATACGTTTTAAAATATCGACTGTATTACTGCTTCCATTCACAAAATCAGAATTTACTTTTTCGTTTAAGTTTTCATTCTCACTTTGTAACGCAAACAACTGTTGCTGCAATTCTTTGATTTTTTCTTCATAACGAGTGACTGCAGCACCTAATTCTTCTACTTTTTCATCATATTTTTGATAATCTTCAATTACCATATCTAGAAATTCATCTACTTCAGCAGGGGCATATCCCTTCAAGTCTACATGAAATTCTTTTTCATAAATTTCCTGAGCTGTCAAATTCATATCTTTTGCCATATATAAGTCCCCCTATATCTACCTAAATATTATGAATGTTTTACACAAAAAAATCAACTCTGACTTTTCAGATTCATTGAATGTTCATTCTTTTTCATATATAATGTTCGTGATGAGCACTATTAAATATCCGAATGCAATTTCAACCATAAATACAATGCAACAAAAGAGTTATAGTTCTCGAGGTATGCGCCTCGAAAACGATATAAACGACTCTAATAAATATTATAGAGAACTCGATAAAGCTTTGATTTATAAAAAGCCAACACCCGTTCAAGTTGTTCATGTGGACTATCCAAAAAGGCAAAGAGCTAAAATTACTGAAGCTTACTATAAAACGCCTTCCACGACGGACTACAACGGCGTATATCGAGGTAAATACATTGATTTTGAAGCAAAGGAAACGAAAAATAAAACGAGTTTCCCACTCTTTATGATTCACCCACATCAAATCAAACATCTAAAAAAAGTTGTATTTCATGGAGGTATTGGTTTTTTTATTATTCGATTTAATTATCATAACGAAACCTACCTTATTGATTCAAAACTGCTCATAGATAAAATAGAAAATATAGACAAAAGCTCTATACCATATTCTTGGTTTCAATCCCACGGGATTCTTATTCAAGAAGGATTATATCCTAGGTTAGCGTATTTAAAAGCTGTAGATGAACTCTATTTTAAGGAGGATAAGTAAATGGCCCAATCACAACACGAACAAAATAAGCCAAAAACACAAAAGACAAACAGAAGAAAACTAGACATTTGGAATAAACTAGCCGTATCCGTCTTATCTATATTTTTAGTTGGATGCATCTCCGTATTCTTCGTTCTTGTTAACATTATCAACGATCCTGACGGCATGCGTTTTTCGCAAGACGGTTTGACTACATTATCCAATTCAAGACTTTACGATGCTTCAGGCAACGTATTCTATGAACTTGGAGATGAGATCCGTGAAGACGTAACCTATTCACAAATTCCACAATCTGTTGTCGATGCTTTTTTATCAATTGAAGATTCACGTTTCTTCGACCACAATGGATTTGACTTGCCACGTTTTTTGAAATCTGCTATGGCAAACTTGAAATCTGGAAGTCTTGCTCAAGGTGGTTCTACATTAACCATGCAGATGATTGATAATGCATTTACTAAGAACCAGGAAAAGAAATTAGAAACTGAACAGGGTACGATCACAACCGTTCAAAAATTAAAATTAAAAGTTCAAGAAATCTATCTTTCATTGATTGCTGAACAAAGCATTAATAAAGAACAAATCTTTGAATACTACGTAAACCGTATTTGGTTTGGTTCAGGAAACAATACACGTGGCATTCAAAAAGCCGCACAATACTTCTTTAACAAAGATGTATCCCAATTAAATTTAGGTGAGGCTGCCTTCTTGGCAGGTTGTATCAATGCACCAGATACATACAATCCATTAAACAATTTAAACGAAGCAAACACAAAGCTAGATCATTTAAAAGCTGCTCAAAATCGTAGAAATGTAACTTTAGAATTGATGTTACAACATGGTTATATTACGGAAGAAGAATTTAATCTTGCTTCAAACCAAGATTTGTCATTCTCTTTAGAATATGTAGAGCGTACAAGTGATGATCCAAATCAAGCTTATATCACACAAACATTAAGTGAGGTTATGGAATTAACTGGACAAGATCCGGCCATTATTCCAATGGATATCTATACCGCACTAAATCAAGATGCTCAAAAACAAGCTGATGAAATATGTAACGGTAACATCGTTCAATTCCCTAACGAATATTTCGATGTTGGTTTCTCAATGATTGAAAACGATACGGGGGAAATTATTGCAGTTGGACCTGGCCGTCGTTATCACTCAGACTCCGTAAAAATTGATTACTCAACCGAACCAAATCAACCAGGTTCAAGTATGAAACCATTACTTGCCTATGCAAGTACATTTGATATCTTAGGATGGTCTACCTCTCATCAGGTAAACGATAAGAAAAAAGACTATTGGAAAAATGGTTCTTACGCTCCTAAAAACTCAGACGGTAAATACAATGGTATTATGAGTTTACAAGATGCATTAGGTGTTTCAAAAAATACCACAGCCGCTCAAGCTATGATTGATTTAGTAACCGCTAAAGGCTATGATTATTGGATCGATTATTGTAAAAAGCTTGGTTTTAGCGATGAAGTAGCTGAAGGATTTAATGAACAATACGCAATCGGTGGTTCGAGCATGCGTGCAAGCCCAATCCAACAAGCAAGTGCTTACTCAACATTTGCGAATGGAGGTAAGCGTGTAGATGCTCACCGTGTAAGAAAAGTAGTTCGTAGATCCGATAAAAAAGAATTTAAGACAAACGCTAAAACATATGATATTATCAGTGAACAAGCCGCATGGATGATTTCGCAATTACTTGAAAAAGTAGTTTCAGGTGGTTACCAAAACTACAACGAAATTCTTGCGAGCAACTATACAGTATATGGAAAATCAGGTACAACAGACTGGCCTGCGAACCCATATAAAATTCCTGAGGGGGTTGCCAAAGATGAATGGTCAGTAGGCTATACAAATAAATATACAATCGCTTGTTGGAGTGGATATACAACGGATGCCATCACAAACTATGGTATGTATATTACTTGGAATGATTTAAATGTTGCTTCAGCATTCCATATTTCACACTACATGCTTGATTACATGCAAAAATATGCAACATATTCTGCACTTGAAAGACCTAGTGGTATCTCAGACTACAGGGGTGGATACATCAAAGATGAATTCAAATCAAAAGGTGATATAACATCCGAAAACAATGATGCGCAAGATGCTTGTGAAGCCAATGGTGGCGAATGGGATGAAGAAAACCAGACATGTAAAAAGTCTGATGATAAAGAAAGAGAAGCTTGTGAAGCCGATGGTGGTGAATGGGATTCTGAAGCTGGTACATGCAAAAAAGAAGAAAAAGAAGAAACAAACGAAGCCGAAAAAACTTGTACAGATAACGGCGGAACTTGGGACGGAAGTGCATGTACATATCCTTCTACAGAACCAACAGAACCTACAGAACCTACAACACCTGAACCAACGGAACCTAGTACTCCAGGAACAGATACTTCCACAGACAACACAACAGGCTATGTTTGGTTTGATCGAAGAAATCTCTACAATATATTCGATAGACTATAACAATGAAAGTGCTCAATTGAGCAATGTCATTAAGTTAAGAAATGACGAACCATCCAGATACTATTGTCTGGATGGT